>NZ_JBBWVD010000022.1:0-105291 GCF_041903745.1 Thiocapsa sp. C2-2m
ACTGGAGGTGGAGGCGATCCGGCCCGATCGGTCGTTCCCGCGCAACATCAAGTCCACGAAGCCAAAACGCTTCCATCCCAACTACAAGCGCTGCCGCTAGGGCTTAACTTAATGGCATTGGGGGGAAACCGGGGACCTACCACGGTGATCGCGATCGGCGACGGCACCCGATCCGGCGACCTCTTTCTCAGGTCACTGGATCGAAAAGGCTGACGACAACCTCGGTCGACATCCGGCGCGCTCCATGCGGAGCGTGGGAGCGCGTTGGGGAGATCGGCGCCTCGGTCGACACCGTCGGGGAATACTTGCACGATCTCGGAGCGCGGGAGCGCGTCGGCAGTCTCTGCGTTTGGGAGTGAGCGCGTCTGACCCGGTTGCCGGCGCTCTCGCCGGCGCGGGGCGTGCGTTGACTGAAACCGAGCTTCGGCTCGGTTTTTTCGTTTTGGGCTTCGGTGTTTGGTCTACGCTGATGAAGATTTCGGTCATCACGGCCACCTGGAACGGCGTCGAGACGGTCGGCGATTGCTTGGCCTCGGTCGCCGGGCAATCCTATCCGGACCTTGAGCGCATCCTGATCGACGGCGGGAGCCGGGACGGGACGCTGGAGGTCCTGCAGGCCCATCGCGAGCGGCTTGCGGTGCTCGTGAGCGAGCCGGACGGGGGGATCTAGGATGCGCTGAACAAGGGCCTCGCGCGGGCGACCGGGGAGGTGGCGGGTCTGCTGCATGCCGACGATGTCTATGCCGACGGGGAGGTGCTCGCGCGGGTGGCCGTGGCCTTCGCGGATCCGGCGGTGGAGGCGGTCTACGGCGACTTGGTGTACGTGGCGCGGGAGGACACCGGGCGGGATCCGCGATTGGCGCTCCGGGGCGTTTCAGCCGGCGCGGCTGCGTCTGGACTGGATGCCGCCGCATCCGACGCTGTATCTGCGCCGCGCGCTTGACGGGCGCTTTAACCTCGAGCGGCACGTGCCCGGACCACCGGCCGGGTGAGTACGGCCACCTTCCCTGATGGGTTGCAGTCGTCCTCTTCAGCCGCGCAGACCGCCAGCAGGGCCGATTTCAACGCGACGTCCCCGGAAACAGCACGATCTCCGGGTCCGCCGACTTCAGTCGGCACGGAGCCCGGGCGAGCGGGCCGATCCGTCACGCCCGGACCGCTCGTCACACGCGCCGACTGAAGTCGGCGTACCCGGCGTGCGGCCGGAATCTCGCGCCCGATCGGGAACCCCACGAGGCTTGAACGAAAGGATGTCCAAGGCCGTCTGCTGCGCGGACCATCCGTCCTCAAGCGCCCCGATTCGACACGTTGAGTGTTCATCAAACCGGGGACGTACCACGGTCATCGCGATCGACAACGAATCGGCCTCGCCTGCTTCCGAGCGATCTGCTTGGGGCCGGCGCATCCCTGATTCGATGTCGGCGCCGACGCTGCCCGCTCTCCCACTTGCTGACGGTCGGCGCCGAGCGCCGTACCGCCTCGCCCAGGGCGATGCGCGTCAGACCGCGGGCCAGCGGAGGCTTGATCGAGGCATCGAATCCGCCATCCATCGCCATCACCGAAGGCTGGCGGTCGGGTCGCGTGCCGCGAGCTCTCCAAGTTCGTGATCTGCTCCGGTCGTTGATCCCACACCCGACGGATTCGGCTGGCTGCTGCTCGGCCTGCCCGGAGGGACAGCTGGCGATGCGGGACGCCTTCTTCGCGCGTCGTGAATGCACCCACCGCCGCGAGAACGCAGCGCCATCAAGCCGAACCGACCACATTCAAAAACATTGACCAAGACAATAATGTGTATTAGTAGAGCGAGGGCACAGATCGATTCGAGGTTTGGAGGACACGATGTCGAGGAAACATCCCATCATTGCGGTGACCGGCTCCTCCGGGGCCGGAACCAGCACGGTCAAGAATGCGCTGGAGCACATCTTCAAACGCGTCGGTGCGAGGGCGGCCTTCATTGAGGGCGATAGCTTCCACCGCTACGATCGCGCAACCATGAAGGAGGAGCTGGCTCGCGCCAAGGAGAGCGGCAGCAACCTGAGTCACTTCGGCCCCGAGGGGAATCTGTTCGACAAGCAGCTGGAGCTGTTTCGGAGCTACGGCCAAACCGGCACAGGGATGCGCCGGTTCTACGTGCACAACGAGGAGGAGGCAGCGCGCCACGAGTGCGAACCGGGCACCTTCACGGAATGGGATCCGATCCCGCCGGATACCGACCTGCTGTTCTACGAGGGGCTGCACGGTGGAGTCGTGGACGGTGACATCGACCTGGCGGCGGAGGCGGACTTGCTGATCGGCGTGTGTCCCACCATCAACCTGGAGTGGGTGCAGAAGATTCATCGAGATACCCGCGAGCGCGGCTACAAGCCCGACGACGTCAAGGACGTGATCTATCGGCGCATGTACGACTACATGCACTACATCCTGCCGCAGTTCTCCAAGACACACATCAATTTTCAGCGCATACCGGTGACGGATACCTCAAACCCGTTTTGCGTGTCGCACATTCCGACCGCCGAGGAGAGCCTGGTGCTGATCCATTTCCTGAAGCCCAAGCCGAGCGTCGACTACAAGATCAAACTCAAGGGGCTCATCGACGGCTCAATGATCACCGGCTTCAACACCCTGGTGATCCCCGGCGGCAAGATGATGTATGCGATGGAGTTGATTCTGACCGAGCGCATCCTGGAGTTGATGAAGCGGCGCGGTCATCTGGATGACGCTGATTGACGTCGGGCCGATGGGGGGCGTGCGGCCGCTGCAGCCAACTATGCCATGCAGCGGTTGGTCGAATTGTTGGGGGACACCGCGGCGCCCGCGCCGGAGGATGAAGTGCTCGCGCGGTAGGCGCGACGTTTTGGCCTCCTCGCCGAGGACGGGCGCTATCACGGCGGTTCGGCACGCGGCTATCGGGTTCCGCCGGGGGCGGTGGGTCAGCCGGGCGAGTGGTCCGCGCCGTTCCCGCCCGATGTGGTCTGGTCTTCGCGGGTGAGCACGTCAGTGCGCTGCCGGCCTGGATCGAGGGTGCGGTCCAGTCCGCGCACGCCGGCGTGGCCCTGCTGCAACAGCGTTGGGAGTCACCCGCATGAGGATCCGACACCGATCGTCCATAGGCGCGTTCGTCGCCCTGCTGTGGAGCGGTGCGCTGATGGGCGATGAGCCGGAGCGTCTGCATGACGCGCTTTGCGCGGCCTGCCACGGGCAACGCGGGGCGCCGCTCGACATGGTGCTGTATCCACCCTTGTACGACAATCCGCGCATCGCGGCCGGTGGTCCGATCCTCGTTGCCAACAAGATGCTGCGGGGTGCCGGGAACATGTATCCCCTCGCCCATCTGCTCGGCGACGCCGAGGTCGTGGCGCTGGCCAACCATCTGGCGATTGCCAACGGCAGTCGGGCGCCGGCGCTGAGCGCCGCTCAGGTCACGGCCCTGCGCCCGGCACCGGACGACGCGCCGGTACCCGCCGAGTGAGCGGCGCAAGCTCCCGGTCGTCTCGGCCCCAACGCCGTTGTGCTGATCCGGCGAAGCCCGGCCCCGTGCCGGCGCGCTCGGTCACGCGACCTCGATCACCGGACCCCCGTCGGTCCACCAGCCGCGCCGCTCCGGGAGCAGGACCGCGAAGAGTCCTCCGCCGTGAACGGCGGTGGCCGAGACGCAGACCCGCCGCGGTGCGAAGAAGAACGGCTGTCCGCGCAGATGCATGTGGCTGCTCACCACGAGCCGCTCCCACGTCGGATCATGTTGCAGCGCCAAGCGCTTGTCGCGCAAGGGGCGGGCATGAAGGCAGGTTCCGCGGGGCGGTCCGCGCGGGCGGCACGCCGCGCAGGTTGCACTCGGGTTGCAAGCGACGCATGCGGGAGCGAGGTGGCCCCCCTGGCAGGTTCGTTACTACAAGCGCACTCCGGATTCGGGGTGGATCTGCCATCAGGCTTGGGCGTTACCCGGTTCCTGATCGCCCGGCGTCTGTCGCGATTGCATCACGACGGGGCCACTGGCCCCGTTGTTCGTTGCAATGGTCGTGACGTCGGGTACGCCCAAGAAGTGCGCCGGACGGCTTTGAGCCGCGCCAACTTCTTGCCGGATCACCTAGCATGTACCATATATAATACATGACATTCGGAATCTACATCCGCGAGCAGCGCGAAGCCCGGCGCGTCGCCGACAAGGCGTACTCGCTGCGGCAGGTCGCCCAGCGCATCGGCGTGGAGCCGGCGTACCTGAGCAAGGTCGAACGCGGCGAGGTGGCGCCACCGTCCGAGGCGACGATTCGCAAGCTCGCCGTGGACTTCGACGAGGACGTGGATGTTCTGCTGGCGATGGCGGGAAAGGTCTCGTCGGATCTGCAAGCCATCATCCGGGCGCGCCCTCGGCTGTTCGCGGAGGTTCTACGCCAGCTGCGCGAGTGTCCGGACGATGCGATCCTGCGGGTGGTGCGGGAAGTCAGAGACGGTGAGTGGTAGATCAATCAAGGGAGCACACACATGATCGAGATCAAGAACGACAGACTCGACTTCAGCTTTCCGCAGGTCCATCCCGAGGCGGGTTGCCGGATCGATTTCCAGCGCACCCTGCGGATCCCCGACGACAACCGCGACTACCCGCTGCCGCCGGGCTTGGGGCCGTTTCCGCTGCAGCACGTGGATGACTTCAAGGACGCGGTTCCCGCGGACTGGATCCGCCATGGCGGCGTCTTTCTGCCGGTGTATCAGGCGCGGATTACACGCGAGCCGGCTTACCGTGGTTCGAGTATTGCGATACCGAGCGCGAAGCCTTGGAGGGCGCAGCGAAGCTGGCTGGCCTGGACAGTGTGGCAGCGATGTCGATCAAGAAGGGGGCCGGGGTTATTGCGGACAACGGGCCGATCGGGACGCCGAAGGTCAAGCCGCTCGGGCCAGCGGGTGCGGTGCGCGAGGGTGAGTTTTGAGGGTGACCGTGTCACGGCAGGGATCCACGATGCCCGGTCGGGCTGGGGGCGTCGACTGGATTCTCGGAGTGATCCAGGCGGACGAAGCTCCCGGCCCGTGCCGTCACCCCAGTAGCGACCACATGACCGTCGCCACGCGCTCCTACATGGCCTCGGTCAAGGCGCGCCCGCTCGGCAGATGGAATCTCCTTCGCGCCAACCGGTGGGCGACCGGAGGAGCATCACGGGGAGCCGTTGGGCACGCTGCGCTTTGCCCAACCGACCTGGTCTGTGCTCTACCGGTGCAGGAGCCGGGGAGTCGGAGCGGGGAGGATAGGTTTCGCTGCGCTCTACCCATTTTACGTGTGTGATGAAGAGTCGAGGCGGATTAGATCCGGCGCGGATACAGCTCCGGCAGGGCCGCCGAGGGATTGGATGCGGCTTCACCCTCGTTGCGGGATAGGCAAGGCGCGAGGACCTGCCAGGTGCCGACACCATCCCATGTCGCCTCGCCCCCTGAGCCGACGCCAATGCCCGCGCCCAAGGTGCCCGCATAGAGTGCTCGGTCGAGCTGCGCCAGGATCTCGGCCGCCGCGGCATCGTCCAGCCGCCGGGCCAAGGCGCCGAGCCCCGCCGGAGCCTGCCCGGCCCAACGGACCCGACCCCAATCGAGCAAGGCCGTGCGCGCACCGCGGGCGTCGTTGGTCAGGCAGGCTTGCTCGACGCGGCGGCGCGCCTCACGCAGCGCCTGCGGCGAAGCGCGGGGCTCGACTCGATCGGGGGTCTCGCGACGGCGCGATCCGCGTTTGAGCCAGACAAGGGCTGCGAGCCAACCGAGGCCAATGAGGCCGAGCGCGGACACCCCGAGGCCGATCGGACCGGCGATCGCCCGACGCACCCAGTCCTCTGCCTTGGACGCCAGTGTGCCGGAATGTCGAGGCTCGGCGTCCGCGTCGACGGGATCCGGCACGGCGGCCGTGTCCTCCGACGCCGACTTGCCCGCGCCCGCGAACGCCCCGGTCGACCCGCCGCCCGGGGTCCCGGCGGAAGCTGCGGCCACCTCCAGGGTCCGCGCGGGCACGATCGCGACCCGCTCGCGATCCTCGCGCGTATCCCACCAGGGGACACGTACCTCGGGAAGGGTCACAGGCCCAGGGCGGGTCGGCACGAAGGCCACCTCGAAGCTCCTGATTCCGACCGGCGCACCGACGCCGGGTAGATCCTCCGCGCTGGTCTGACCGGGGTAGATCTGCGCGCCGTCCGGCGGATCGACCACGAGCGGCGGCAGCTGGGCCGCGGTGGCGCCGCGCGCGATGACCGTCAGAACACGGGTCACCGGCTCGCCGACCTGGAATCGCGGCGACCCGGGGATCCACTCGTCCGAGATCTCGACGGACTCCGCAGGCAACCAGGGCGAGCTCGAACCGGGCGGCTGCGCACGGACCTGGATCTCGAGATCGGGCGCCCGTTCGACGACCCGTCGTCCGCTGGTCGTCATCCCCGACAGCCCCGCGAAGGGTCCGGCGCCGAACAGCGCATCGAAATCGTCGACCGGACGGCGTCCGGCCGGCCGCGGCGCCGGCATGATCGCCTCCAGTCGGGGACCGCGAATGACGAGGGGCCCGCTCTGCAGCGGCACGACGAGGAAGCGTCGCTCGATCACTTGATAACGCTGGCCGTCGATGACCTCGACCGAGGTGCGATCCTCGCCGTCGCGCTCGAGGGTCGCACCCTCCGCCTGCGGCTCGGAGAGGACCGCCCGCTGAGGTGCCTCGCGCTCGCGGTAGAGCACTTGAACCCGATAGTGAAACGCCTGCTGCACGTAGGGCGTGGAGGTGTCTGTCTCGGTCCGCACGAAGATCGGCTTCGGGCCGGCAGAGGGGTCAGCGGACGAGGCGTCCTCGACGACCTCGACCGTGAGCGGCTCGCTACGCGCATCGCCCCACGCCAGCGCTGGGATCTCCAATCGACCCGATCGCTTGGGGGCAAGCTCGATGCGCCAATCGCGCGTGTGCGACACGGCGCCGTTCAGAACGCTCATGCGCTCGCTCTGGCTGCGACTCAGGATGTCGAAATCCGTCTCCAGAACCTGGACCTCGGGCTCTCCGGAGAGTCGACCGTCGCCGAGAAGCTGCAGGACCAGGGTCTCGTTCGCGGCGATGCGGTCGCGATCGATCTCGGCGCGAAACCCGTCGGAGACTGTTCCTTGGGCGAGCACCGGCGCAACGACCGTTAGGCCGGTCAACACCGGAGCCGCCAACAGCGTGACGGCATAGAGCATCGTGAGCAGGACGGCAAGCAGCGGGCGCCGATGCCGCGTGCCCATCGCGTCGTGCGCTCGTCGAGAAGAGGTCCGGTCGAGACGATTCAATTCATACATCCTGGATCAAGGTCGACGCATGCGTGCGTGCCGAGGTGTCGTTGTCGCGGATGACGCGGCTCAGGGCAAGCGCCCCTCGCGACGCAGATGTTGAAGGAGAAACCGCTGTCGCAGCAAACCGCCCGGGTCGTCCGGGACTCGGCGCAACTGCGCCTCCATCGCCTGCTCGCGTTCCAGAGCAGCCGGGCTCACATCTGGGCTCAACACGTCCGACGGGACGCTGTCCGATGGCGCGGGCTCGTCGTTAGCCGGATCGGATGCCCCGTCCGCGTGATGCGCCGCTCCGCCGGGCTCATCCTCCGGCAGCGAAACATCCTCGGTCTCGACGATGTCCTCCGGACCGATGTCGTCGGAGTCACCGGTCGGCCCGGACTTTCCGCTCGATGCGGGTCCGGTCTCGGAGCGGTTCGGCGATGCCTGATCGGATGACGCGTCGGCGCCTGGCTCGGCTTCGGCATCCGAGCCGTCGTGCTCGGCCGTATCGGATGAGGGTTCGGATGTCGGCTCGGCGCCTTCTTTGCCTTCGCCCACCTGTTCGCCCGAGTCCTCGGGGCTCTCGGTCGGGTCGGCTTGCGCGTCGCCGCTGCCCGGCGCGTCGGACGGATCTCCCCCGCCGCCCGAGGGCTCGTTTCCCGAGGGGCCTTGCGACCCGTCCGCGGGGTCGCCGTCGGCGCCCTCGCCACCCTCGCCCGATTCGCCGCCCTCGGACGATTCCGGCGGCTGGTCCCGCAGCGCCTCGAGCAGCTCCAGGTTGTGACGCGCATCCGCATGCTCTGCATCGCGCTCCAACACGCGCGCGTAGGCGGCGATGGCCTCGTCGAGCCGTCCGAGGCGTGCCAGTGCATTGCCGCGGTTGTAGTCCACATCCGGATCCGGCACGTCGGACAAGGCCGCGAGTGCACGCTCGTAATCGCCGGCCCGATAGCTGGCGGCGGCCCGCCACGCCGGATCCCGAAACAGCTCGGCCGCCTCGGCGTTCGCGCCGGCGTCGAATTGTCTGGCGGCCTGCTGATCGGCCCGGAACCAGAAGTCGGACCAATCTAAGGCCCATCCGGGGGACGGCGGCAGGATCATGATGCAGGCGAAGATGGACAACAGCCAACCGCGCCGGAAGGCCAAGGCGGCGAAGGGCAAGATCGCGAGCAACAACCAGGGGCCTTCCTCGCGCCATTGATCGGATAGGAGCGACGGCTCCTCGGTCATCTCCGCATCCATCGAGCCGAGGGCCATGAGTGCGCGGGTGTCCGCGTCGCCGGCGTCTGACTCGACATAACGGCCGTTGCCGAGCCGGGCCAGCTCGCGCAGCTCGGACTCGGGCAGGCGCGCGATGCGGACCCCGCCGTCGCGGTGGGGCTCGAAACCGCGCGTCCCGTCCGAGGCCAGGGGCACGGGCGCTCCCTCGGAGGTGCCGACCGCAAGCACCGAGACGCGATGTCCGCCGGTCGCCAACGTCTGCACGGCGAGCCGGGCCGCGGCCATGTCGCCGACCCCGTCGGTCACCAGGACGATATCGCCGCGGTGGGCGGAGGCACGGCCCAGAAGCTCGCCGGCCGCACTCAAGGCCCGTGCGGTATCGCGCGCACCGGGCACCGGGATGAGGTCGGTCGTGAGTTGCGGCACCTGGACCGAGATGGTCGCGGCATCCTGCGTCAGCGGCGAGACCACGAAGGGCTCCGGACCGAAGGCGAGCAGCGCGACCTGGCCTTCCTCCGATGCCTTGAGCAGATCCATGACCTCGAATCGGGCACGTGTCAAACGGGATGGCCGCAGGTCGGCCGCGTTCATGCTCGGTGAGAGATCGAGCAGGATCACCCGCGCCGCACTGGTCCCGTAGACGGGCTGGGCGACACGCTCCCAGGCCGGTCCGGCCAGCGCCAGCGTCGCCAGGAGCCAACCGAAACCCAAGAGCCACAGCGGCAGACGCCGCGGTGCATGGTCGGCGCCCACCAGGAGATGCGGCAGCAGATGGGCATCGACCAAGCGACGCCACACCAGCGCTCCGGCAGGCCGTCGCCACAGCAGCACGAGGAGGATCACCGCCGGGATCAGGGCCAGCAGCCAGACCGGACGCAGAAGCTGCAGCTCAGGCCACACGACGGCGTGCCCCCGCGGAGAGTAGCGGCGCGGCCGCCAAGCCTAGGCTCAGGAGCAGCGCACCGGCCGCCGGCCACATGTAGAGCGAGCGCCGCGGCGTGAGCGAGCGCTCGTCGCGCTCGCTCGGCTCGAGTCGATCGAGCTCGGCGTAGATCTCTTCGAGCTGCTCGCGGGCATGGGCCGAGAAGAAGCGACCGCCGGTCATCTCGGCGATGCGCTGGAGGGTCGCCGGATCGAAATCGCTGCCCGCGCGCGACGGAACGCCGCCGAAGGGCGAGCGCGACTGCGCCATCCCGCCGCCGATTCCGCCGCCGATCCCGATGGTGTAGACGCGCACGCCCGCCTGAGCCGCCAGCTCCGCGGCCGCGAGCGGCTCGATGTGTCCGGCGTTGTTGGCGCCGTCGGTCATGAGGATGACGACGCGATTGTCCTCCGGCTGGTCGCGCAGATGCTTGACCGCCAGGGCAAGGGCATCGCCGACTGCGGTCTCGCGCCCGGCCAGTCCGACGACCGCCTCGCTGAGCATGGTTCCGACCGTGGTGCGATCGAATGTGAGCGGCGTCATCAGATAGCCCCTGGAGCCGAAGAGGATAAGTCCGAGACGGTCCTGCTCGCGCCGCCCGATGAATCGCTCCGCGACCGCCTTCACGAGTGCGATGCGCGAGACCATGCGGTTGTTCAGCTCGTAGTCGGCCACCTCCATGCTCCCGGAGATGTCGAGCGCGATCATCAGATCGCGACCCGAGACCGGGAGTCTGACGGGCTCCCCGACCCATTCGGGACGCGCCGCGGCGAGCACCAGCAAGACCCAGGCGATCAAGGCGAGAATCAGGCGCGGACTCAGCGAGCCGGAGCCTCGGGTACCGCGCGCGACCTCCGATGCGAGGTCCGGCTCCAGGGGGAAGAGCAGGGCCGCGCCCTGCTCGTCGCGGGCGCGCGGGAGCCAGGTCGCCAAGAGCGGGAGAGGGAGGGCGAGGAGGGCTAGGGGCCAAGCCAGCGTGATCATGCTGAAACGCGCTCGGCGGGTCTTTGGAAGGTCATCGCATGTCCTTGAAGTCGAAGCGACATCTCGGCCTTGGAGCGGCGCGTTTCAGAAGGTTTTAGGAACGATTCGAGAACAGCAGGAACAGGTAGGTTGGGCAAAGCGCAGCGTGCCCAACCCGCGCCGGCATTACAGGGAGCTGAAACGCGCTCGGCGGATCTTTGAATGGTCATGGCATGGCCTCGATGTCGCGCGACATGTCCGCCTCGGAAAGGCGCGTTTCAGAAGAGCTTAGGAACGGTTCGCGATTTAGTTGAACAAGTCCATTGTCGCGTGCAGATCTGCTGTCGTTGTCGTTACGACAACGACAACGATCGTGTGTGGGCGTGCCGACGGTTGGCGCGGATCCAGATCTCAGCCAAATCAGCGAGCGCATCGGGATTCGGCGGTGGATCGCCGGCGCGGGTCGCGCCGTATACCAGGTCGGCGAGTGCCCGACCCGGTCCGCGACGAAAGTCCTCCCCGCCGCCGGTCGCATCCAGGAAGGCGAGCCAGGCATCCCCGGTAAGTCCGGCAACCTGCTCGCGCGGGAAGCGTGCGAGGGCGAGCCGGCGAAGCAGTCGCGAGAGTGCAGCGACGAAGGCGCGGGTGTCGCCGTCGGCCCGGACAGCCGCCCGCAGCGCGGCGAGCTCGCGCAGGGCCGATCGGGCGGCGGCACCACTTCGGTGATGCCGGCGCCAGCGCACGCCGGCCACCCAAAGCAGAACCGCCAGAAGCACGGCGGCAGAGATCCACCAACCGGGGGCCGGCGGCCACCATTGGATGGGATCCGGCAGATGCCAGTCGCGCAGTTGCGCCAACGGATCGGCGTTCACGCGAAGCCCCCCGCGGCGGGCAAGCGCCCTCGCCCGCCGAGACCGAGCGCCAGCGCGGGACCGACCGGGACATCGGCGGTCAGACGCAGCAGATGGGCGCGGTTGCGCCGCGCCAGCCGCTCGAGGGCGTCCATTCGGACGCGGAACAGGTCCTCGTACGCCTCGCGGCTTCCGGAGCGGGTCAGATCGAGTAGGCCGCGCCGGCGCCCGTCGGTCACGGGATAGCGTCCGGACGGCGGCGCCTGGATCTCGATGCTGTCGTGGACCGGCAGGAGGATGACCTCGCAGCCGGCGGCCAGCTCGGTCATCCAGCGTGTTTGCGCGCGCAGTATGTCGGCGAAATCGCTGATCACGGCGACCAAGCTGCCGGGGCGGACCAGCCTAACGAGGTGTCCCGCGGCGTCCCCGAGCGAGGCGTAGCCGCCGGCTGGGCCGCAGGACTCGGCGTCGGCGGAGAAGGCGGGCGCCGGACTCGCCAGACGGTCGAGGAGCGGCAGGAGTCCCGCGGCACGCGAGGCCGGGCGGCGCTCCAGATGCCGGGTCTCGTCGAAGACCAGACCGCCGACCCGATCGCCGCGATCCACCGCGGCCCAGCCGAGCAGCGCGGCCGCACGCGCGGCGACGACGGACTTGAAGGCGATGCGGGTGCCGAAGCGCATGGACGGTCCCTGGTCGATCAGCAGCCAGACCGGGCGCTCGCGCTCCTCTCGGAAGAGTTTGACGTGCGGACGGCCGGCCCGGGCCGTGACACGCCAGTCCATGTTGCGCGGGTCGTCGCCGGGCTGATAGACGCGCGATTCGTCGAATTCCATCCCGCGCCCGCGAAAGCGCGCCACATGGCCGCCGGTGCGTGTCGCCAGGACTCGGCCGCGTGGTGCGAGATCAAGCCGACGCGCCTGCTCGCGCAGGGCGATCAGCTCGGTCAGCTTGGGGAGGACGCCCTCGGTCCGCGCGTGAGGATCCTTGGCGCCATTCCCGCTCGAGGGGATCGATCGCATTCCAACCACCGCCTAAGGTGCCGGAACGCGCGCGAGCAGTGCCTCGATGAAGTCGTCCGGCCGGCGGCCTTCCGCCTCCATCTCGTAGGACAGGAGCACGCGATGACGCAGGACATCGGGGGCGAGCGACTGGATGTCCTCGGGCGAGACGAAGCTGCGCCCGTTCAGCCAGGCCAGCGCGCGCGAGCAGCGGTCCAAGGCGATTGTCGCGCGCGGGCTCGCGCCGAAACGCAGCCACCCGGCCAGGTCCTGGGAATAGGCCTCGGGCTTGCGGGTCGCCATCACCAGATGGACCAGATAATCCTCGACCTCGGGGGCCATGTAGAGATCGAGAATGGCGTGCCGGGCGGCAAAGACGCTGGCCTGACTCAGGACAACGCCCGGAGACGCCGCACGATCCCGCCGGGCCTCCTCGCGATTGAGCCGCAGGATGGCGCGCTCGGTCTGGATATCCGGATAGTCAACCCGGACATGCATCAGGAAGCGATCGAGCTGCGCCTCGGGCAGCGGATAGGTGCCTTCCTGCTCGATCGGGTTTTGGGTCGCCATGACCAGAAAGAGCCGCGGCAACAGGTAGGTTTCGCGCCCGACGGTGACCTGACGCTCGCCCATCGCCTCCAGGAGGGCGGACTGCACCTTGGCCGGCGCGCGGTTGACCTCGTCGGCGAGCAGCAGGTTGTGAAAGATGGGGCCGCGGTCGAACCGAAAGGTCCCGTCTTGGGGGCGATAGACCTCGGTCCCGGTCAGGTCCGCCGGCAGGAGATCCGGGGTGAACTGGATGCGATGGAAATCGCCCTCTAGCCCGGCGGCAAGCTCCTTCACGGCCGTGGTCTTGGCCAGCCCCGGGGCTCCCTCGACCAACAGATGGCCGTCGGCAAGCAGCGCGATGAGCAGCCGATCGATCAGGCCCTGCTGACCGAGGATGGTTTCGCCGAACTGCTGTCGCAGTGCGGAAAATTCTGTCGCGAGTGAATCGGGCGAGGTGTCGGCAACAGTGAAACCAGTGTTGGACGCGACCGTCGTTGCGGCATTGCGTTGCGAGGCGGTGATCTGATCCAAGGTCGTCGATTCCTCCATCGTGGTGTCGTAGCGGACGCCATCGGCCGGTGCCGTCATGCGTCTCTTATGTTGCCTGCGCTCCGGTTGCCGGGGTCAGTCACGGCGTCGATCGAGAGCAGATCGCGCGGATGACGGCACTGAAAGTCGGGGCCCGCGGCGGCCAGACTCTCCAAGGGCGTATAGCCCCACGCCACCGCGGCGAAGCGGACCCGCGCATCGCGCGCCGCATCGAGATCGCGCAGCTCGTCGCCCACATAGACCAGACGCCCGGGGTCGATCCCCTGCACCCGGGCCTGCCGGCGCAACGCACCGGCCTTGCCGAAAAGACCGGTTCCGCCGATCACAGCATCGAGACCGGGCAGCCGATGCCGTCGGACATACTCGTGCACGCTCGCCCGTGCGTTCGACGACAGGATACCCAACCGATGCCCGCGTTGCAGCAGCGTCTCCAACACCTCGCCGACACCCTCGATCGGAGCCGTCTCCATCAGATCGGCACGCATGGCACGGCGCATCCGTGTCGCCAGTTGCGGCAGACGGTACATGGGCACACCAAGGGCATGCACCACCTCGAGCGCGTGCATCCCCCTGAGTCGCTCAAGTCACTCCCGACTCAGTTGCGCGCACCCGAACTCCGGGCCGACCTGCCGGAAGGCCGTGAAGGCGGCCTCGAGACTGTCGACAAGGGTACCGTCGAAATCGAACAGGATGTGAACCGACATCGGCCCTCGTTAAACTGCGTCCCGCGGCTTATGCGCTGTTTTCCAGTAAGGTTAGCTTATCGCTCGACCTGACCCCTTCGGAGGGGCGTAGGTTGTGCCGAGCCGCGCGAGGCACAACCAACCCTCGGCGGGAGTTGTGCTTCCTATCGTCAGCACAACCTACGGCAGTTGAGGTTCTCTTATTTCCGCTCCTGAACTGCGTCTCACCGCCGCCGTTGGCCGCGATACGATAAAGCAAATCGACACGCTACCCCTGTCGCTCTGGACGCGGTTCAGCGGACTCGGGTCATCCTTTGAAGCCTACCTTCTTATGGGTCCCGTCGCAGAACGGCTTGTTCTTCGAGGCCCCGCAGCGACACAGAAACGCCTTGTCGCCCTGCCAGGCGAGCCGACCGCTACCGGCGTGGATGCTCAGATTTCCGGTCAGGACCAAAGGACCATCGGGCCGCATCTCCACGCCGAGCTTGCCGCCCGTCGCGGTGAGCCCCGGCCCTTTCTTGCCCACGGCGCCATAGTCTTCGAACCTGGCCTCGACATGACTGTTGTCGCAGAACGGCTTGTTCTTGGACGCCCCGCACCGACAGAGCGCCGCGCGGAAACGCACGCCGGGCATATCGTCTCCGGCGCCTTCGATCTCCAGGTCGCCGGTGAGATAGAGCGGGCCGTTGCAGGCGACGGTCAGGCTGTTCTCCGCAGGCGCGGACTCGGGAGCACCGGCCTTGTCGGTGTAGGTCAAGGCACCGCTCGGACAGCGCTCGACGATCTCCCGGACCTCCGCCTTCGACACCAGGTCCGGCATGCACCAGGGTTGACGGTCGGCCACGAAGAGGTCTCCCTCTGAGTAACCGCATTCGCCGACGTGGATGCAGAGCCGTCCGTCGAAGCGGACGTCGATCTCATTCCCCGCGAAGTCTAATTGTCGTTTCTTGCTCATGCGTGCCTCGATGGAATCGGCCGGGACCCCGGAGCGCGCTGTTCCGGGACGATCCGCCGACAGTGTGGTTTGGATGGGAGCTTAGGCCGGAAGAGCATCGCGTCCCGATGATTCGCAAGCGAGCGGCTGCTGCCGTTTTTGTTCTCCAGATAGTGTGGGGGTCGGTCCGCGAACAGGCAACGCCCTCAGCACGGGACGGACTCGGGTCGCTTGAACGCTTTACGCGGTCGCGGATCGGATCCGCAAAAACGGCTTTCGGGTTATGATCCCGAGCGATCCGGTCACAGCTTGCGCAGGTTCATCCGCCATAGACATCGCCGAGACCGCCCACCAGCGATACCTCGGCCCGGATCCATCACATTCCACACCAATCGCACGGATCCGCCCCCGATGCCGAACCTGAACATGAAGCACCTGCGCTACTTCTGGGCCGTGGCGACGCACGGGTCCATTGCCCGCGCCTCGGAGGTCCTGCACCTCACGCCCCAGACGATCAGCGGGCAGCTGCGCGAGCTCGAGGAGCAGATCGGGACGAAGCTGTTCGGCAAATCCGGACGCAACCTCGCGTTGACCGAAAGCGGCCAGGTGGTGTTCTCCTATGCCGACGAGATCTTCAGGCTGACGGGCGAGCTGCAGGACGTGGTGTCGGGCCGCCCGCCGGCCTCCGGCATCACCTTCAGGGTCGGAATCGCCATGGTGGTGCCCAAACTGCTCGCCTATCGCGTTCTGGCACCCGCGCTGGCGCTCCCGGAGCCGGTGCGCCTGGTCTGTCACGAGGCACCCCTGACCGACCTCTTGGCCGATCTCTCGGTACACAAGCTCGATCTGGTTCTCGCCGACAGCCCGGTGAATCCGGCACTCAACATCCGCGCCTACAACCATGTCTTAGGCGAATCCGGGATTAGCTTCTTCGCGGTCCCGGAGCTCGCAGCACGCCATCGCAACGACTTTCCGCGCTCGCTCGACAACGCACCGATGCTGATGCCGACGGGCTCGAGCTCGCTCTATCGCGCACTCGGGCATTGGTTCGACCGACACGACGTGAAGCCGCGCGTCGTCGCGGAGTTCGAGGACCGCGCACTCATGAAGGCCTTCGGCGAGGCCGGGGTCGGGATCTTCACGACACCGACCGCGGTGGAGCAGGACATTCTTGCCAAGTACGGGGTCGCGCTGATCGCCAGGGTCGACGAGATCAAGGAGCGCTACTACGCCATCTCGGCCGAGCGCCACATCAAGCACCCGGCGGTCTCGACCATCACGGAGTCGGCGCGGCATGACCTCTTTGCCCCCTTTGCCCCGCGGGGGTGACGGTCTTCGACGAAGGCGATCCGCGTCGACGGCTTCGCGAGCGGCGAGAACGCGTATCCGAGCCCCGAAAGCGCAGACGCGGGGCAAGAAAACTGCGATGAGCAGGATCCCTGTCGGAGGGTAGGGCCGAATGCCCGGACTCCGGTCGACGCACCCGGATTGAACCCCCGGAGATTCCGAGGTATCAAAGCCGAGCGAAATGCTGCGATACTAGCGACGGATGTCCGATTCCGGACGAAGCCCCCGCATCGATCAACACGAGGACGAGACCATGAACACGAAAACCATCACGCCCGCCGCTGCCTTGGTCGGCGCCGCCATCGTCGGCAGCCTTGGCACCTTCGGCCTTGCCCAAGCCGCCGGCAACCCGTTCGCCGCTCAGCCGCTGGATACCGGCTATATGCAGATCGCCGGTGCCGACACCGAAGGCAAGTGCGGCGAAGGCAAATGCGGCGGCACCAAGGATGCGGAAGGCAAATGCGGGGAAGGCAAATGCGGTGGCGACAAAGGCACCGAAGGCAAGTGCGGCGAAGGCAAATGCGGCGCCGACAAGGGCAAGGACAGCGCATCCGGCAGCGCCACCTGATACGACCTCGCCGGCGGCCATGAACCCGGCACCCTAGCCCGTTCATGGCGCCGGTCTCGGAACGCGGCGCCCCTGACTTCAGCGCCGCGGCCGAGCGGCTCCCGGGACGTCGTCCTCTTCAAGGAAGGGTGCACGAATGAGTCAAACGAGTCCCTTAATCCGTTCAGCACCGTTGTCGTTGTCGTTGTCGAGACGATCTCAGAACCCCGAATTCTCTCGCCCCTCGTAGCTTCGCTGCCCAAGCTTGGTGGTTTCGTGCGCCCAAGCGACGTCATGGACCAAAACCCGTGGTAGACATCGAGTTGCTCGTGGGCGAAATGCATCGATTCTCCGATTACGACAACCACAACGATCGCGTCCGTCGTTCAACTTAGGCGAATTCCGGAAACCCGCATACCAAGGGCGTAGGTTGTGCCGAGCCGTGCGAGGCACAACTAACTGTCGGCGCAAGTTGTGCCTCCTATCGTCAGCACAACTTACGGGTAGGGAATTTTGCGGAAATCGCCTTACTTCTCGACTCGTGACAACGTAATTTCCGGTGAAGGAACGATCGGTGGGTCGGGATGCCTATTCCCGGAAATCACCTTGGAGTCCAGACCGCCTAGGAGGATGGGATCGGAAGGGGCGCCGATGTCGAAATCCTTCGCGCCATACGGCGTTCTGCGCTGAAAGGATCACCCGTTCTGAAGTAAACTCGCGGACGGGTGTGGTTGAACGGTATCCGAAGCTCGACCGGCGCGACGCCCTTCACATCGACGGATCAAACGGGGGTGATCGATGAGTGCGGCAGATCGAGCGGCGTGATTACGATAACCGACGCCTTTGCGGAGCTTGCCGTCCTCTTGGTGATCGCGGCCGTTGCAGGCGCGATCGCGGTGCGACTGAAACAGCCCCTGCTGATTGCCTACATCGTCGTCGGCATTGCGGTCGGACCGGCGGGATTCGCGTTGGTCCAATCCCACGACCAGATCGAGGTGCTCGCGCAGGTCGGCGTGGCGGTGCTCTTGTTCGTCGTGGGGCTCAAGCTGGACCTCACCCGGGTGCGCGACATCGGCCCGGTCGCCTTGGCTACCGGACTAGGCCAGCTAGCCTTCACGATCGTCTTCGGCTTTCTGATGATCCTGGCCTTGGGCAAAGGACTGGTCGAAGCACTCTATGTCGCGGTCGCGCTGACCTTCTCGAGCACCATCATCATCGTCAAGCTGCTCTCCGACAAGGGCGAGCTCGACGCGCTGCACGGTCGCATCGCGATCGGTTTCCTGATCGTGCAGGATATCGCCGTGGTGCTGGCGATGATGGCGATGAGCGCGCTCGGTACGGGCGGCGACGCGTCGGCTTGGGCTGTCGCGATCTCGCTGGTGGGGCGCATCACGGCCGCGGCTGTGCTGATGTTCGTGCTGATGCGCTACGTGCTCCCGGATCTCCTGCATCGCATCGCGCGCTCGCAGGAGCTGCTCCTGATCTTCGCCATCGCGTGGGGCACCGGGCTCGCGGCACTCGGCGAGTGGGTTGGTTTCTCCAAGGAAGCAGGGGCCTTCCTGGCCGGTTTCTCATTGGCATCGACCGCCTATCGCGAGGTGATCAGCGCGCGCCTGACGGGCATCCGCGACTTTCTGCTATTGTTCTTCTTTATTCATCTCGGTTCCGAGCTGGACCTCTCGACCCTCGGTGCCGAGGTTTGGCCCGCGATCTGGTTATCGCTGTTCGTGCTCATCGGCAATCCGTTGATCGTGATGGCCATCATGGGCGCGATGGGCTATCGCAAGCGGACGGGATTTCTGGCGGGCCTGACGGTCGCCCAGATCAGCGAGTTCTCGATCGTCTTCGTGGCGATGGGCATCACCCTGGGCCATGTCGGGGTCGATGCGCTCGGGCTGACGACCTTGGTCGGGCTGATCACCATCACGCTGTCGACCTATATGATACTGTACTCGCACCCGCTGTACCGCACACTCGCGCCTCTGCTCGGGTTGTTCGAGCGACGCCACCCATACCGAGAGCTCGGCGGGGAAAATGCCACTGCGGACGAGGCACAGCCGGAGGTGCTGGTGATCGGTCTCGGCCGCTACGGACTGCGCTTGGCGCGACGCCTGCGCGACGAGGGCCTGCAGGTAATCGGTGTGGATTGTGATCCCGACGTCGTGCGGCGACTGTCCGACGCCGGCTTGAACGTCCGCTTCGGCGATGGCCACGACGCGGCCTTCCTGGATAGTCTCCCCATGGATGGACTGCGCTGGGCCATCAGCACCCTGCCGGACCTGGATTCAAACCGCGTCCTGCTCTATGCACTGGCCGAGCGTCGTTTCTCGGGGGAGATCGCCGTCGTCGCCCGCGACGATGCGCAGGGCGCACAGCTCTGGCAGGTCGGCGCGCCCGTGATTCTGTACCCCTTCCGCGATGCGGTGGACTTCGCCGCGGACAACATTATGGCCATCATGCGCCGCCACGGCCAGGCCACTTGATCGCGAACCTCCGACATCGCAGTCCTCGCGCGACGCCCTCGGCGATCCTTCGCTCGCTCGACCGTTCAGCGCATCGGCTCCCGGGATGCCGGTGAGCTCCTACAGGAAATGCCGCCACTTTAGAACGCACGCCAGCTCGAACGCATGGCGCTCTCGACCCCGGGCACTCGTGCCCCAGTCACCCATTGAACCGGAATCTCGACCTCATGGCCTCGAACTACGAAGACTTCTTTACCCTCGGCCGCTTCGGCGTCGTCGGACACACTACAGCCAAGCCCTTTCCGCTCCTCAGCTATCGGCGGCTGAAGGCGATGGGCAAGACCGTCTATCCGATCGACCCCAGCACCATGCTCGTCGACCGTGATCCCGCGTATCCCACGCTCGCGTCCTTACCCCAACCCGTGGATGGTCTGATCATCGAGGTACCGAAGGCGGAAACCGCAGGATGGGTTGCCGCGGCCGCGGATGCCGGGATCGGCCATGTCTGGATCCACATGGCCCACGAGACCCCGGAGGCGACGGCACTCGCCGCGGAGAAAGGCATCAACCTGCGCACCGGGACCTGTGCCGTCATGTATCTGAATCCCGGACCGTCCGTTCACGGCATCCACAAGCTCGTCATGAAGCTGACCGGGAGGTATTGACGCGCGGCCTGCGGCCGTTCAGCCAGTACAACAGGTTGCCGGGCATCAGTGGCGATAGGTCCGCGAGAATAACGCGCGAAGACTTTAGGCGATTTTCGCAAAATTCCATACCCGTAGGTTGTGCTGACGATCGGAGGCACAACTTGCGCCGACGGTTGTTTGTGCCTCGCACGGCTCGACACAACCTACGCCCTGCTCCATCAGCGGGCGGTGGAGGGCAGGTCGACCGTCTAGATGACGAACGCCCCCGCCGGTGGCTCGACCGTCTCGAGCCGCACCCCGGCCGGGGTGGACCGCCAGATGCCGGCGACTTTCCAGCCAGCCTGCTCCAACACCGGCAAGACTCCGCTCTGCTGCCAGGATGCAGAATCTCCGAGGTACCCATGCACCGGCACCAGAATCCGACCGGCGCCGGCGGTAGCGGCAAACGCCAACCCGAACGCACAACACAGAGCCAGCCACCACCGACCACACCACCGATTCATACCGCGTCCTCCGGGTTGCTCAACCAGCCGACGCCTGCGCTCTCGACGCTGCTGCGGTTGCCGACCGTCAGGAACACCGACGGTCGACCTGTGAGGGCCGAAGTGAGGGCGAAATGGTGAGGTCTTGCCGGCATCGGAGCGCTCGAACCGGCGCACGGCGCGACTGACGGTCGAATAATGCACGCCGAAATGTTCGGCGATCTCCTGCATCGTGTAGGCGCCGCTCGAGAAGGCCCGCGCCATCGCCTCATGCCGCATCGCGTATTCATCGCCGAACGCCGACAAGGGTTTCGCGAGCGCCCGGCGCTAGGCACGCGGGACTTCCCGCAGCCGCTGCGGATCCTTTGCCAGACCGCGGTGACGCTCTACAAAGCCGTCGGTGCCGAGAAAGACCTGGCACCGCATTCCGTCCCACACGCCCGACCGCCCGACCCCATCGGCGACGAAGGCCGCATAGGCGGCACGGGCCGCCGCACGTTCATGACCGAACTGCCCGAGCACCCAGTCGGTCTCCAACCAGGGCGGTGCCGGCTCCCGGCCCAACATGGCCGGGTCGCTGCTCCAGGCCCATTCGCCGGCATCGGCCATCATGCCGGCGCGCACCGGATTGAGCACGACGTAACGCGCCAGCTCGAGCAGATAGGCATCGCGCTCGACGAGAATGCCCTTGAAGCAGCCCTGAAACAGGTGTCCGACCAGCCCATGACGACGATTGACCCGCTGGGTGAAGACGCCGTTGAGCTGGCGCATCCCCTTCGCCAGCTCACCCCTGCCTGGGGCAATTGGGGCAACATGGTGATCAGGTCTTGAAAGCAGCAATCCGGTGCTCGACTTCAGTGGGAGTGGCGTCCGGGCACTTTGAATCGGCGCTCGGCGCAACTGACAGTCGAGCAGTGCACACCAGAAGACTTCAGAATTTCCTGCATCGTGTCGACACCGCTCAGCTACGGCGAAGCCACGGTATCGCGCGGCTTGGCGGATGGACGACCGAACGCCGAAATCGGCTTTGCCGGCGCGCAGTCCCGGGCACGCGGGGCGACTCACAACCGCTCCGGATCAATCGCCAGCCGTTGGTCGTCGGGACCATGCAGACGGCGCCGATTCGACTATCCTTCGCGGTGGCGAGCCGGATGTGCATGGACCCGGGAAATGCAGAGATCCCATGGGTCTTCCTCATGGGTGCCGCCCGGGACAACAAGCATGTGCATCGCCCGGTGCGCTCGGTCATGCTGCGCACGCCCGAACCGAGCGGCTAAGCTCGCGAGCCCTCACCTTTGGTTTCCCGGAATTGTTGCCGATGCATACAACACTGACCACTGTACCGTTCCAAATCGGCCGCCGAGGTGCCTTGAGCGCGCGTCGGTTCGTTGTCGCGGTACTCGGCGTGCTTCTGCTCGCTGTTCTCTGGTGGGCTCTCCCGTCGGGTCCGGAAGGACAGCTCGCAGACTGGTCAGAGCTGTTCCTCGTTCGGGTGGAGCTTATCCCGCCGTGGGTGTATCTGATCAGCTTCGTTGTCCTTCCCGCCTTCGGCGTTCCTATCTTCGCCTACTACCTGACGATCGGGGTCGTGATCGACGGCCTTGGTTGGACGCTGCTCGCGGCATGGATCTGCATGGCCGGAAACATGGCCCTCTCCTATCTGCTCGCGCGGGGTCTCCATCGCCCGCTGAAAGGCTTGGCGGCGCGCCGCGGCTACACCATCCCCTGCCTTCGGGCCGGCGATGAATGGAAGATCATCCTGATGGTGCGGGCGTCCCCGCTGCCCTGGATGATGCAGAATTATCTCCTGACCCTCGGCGGCGCGCCCTTCCGCGCTTACATGCTGTTCGGAATCCCGGTGCAGGCGTTGATCGGCCTCGGGGTGATTCTGCTCGGCGACGCCATCCTCTCGGGTGACGTCCGGTGGGCGCTGATCGGGCTCTTCCTCGTCGCGGTCGTCTGGGTGGCCCTGCGGGCCATGCGGCGCCATGGCGGGGCGGCGCTCGATCCGGCGCCGGAGATGTGTGACTCGCCGAGCACGCTCTGATCCCGGATCGAAAGGTAATTTCCGGAAATAAACATCCCGACCTCGCATGCCCGGAAGACCTGATGGACACTGCGTGCGAATAAATTCACACCTACACGCCGGTCGTTTCTGGCCCGGAAATCGCTTAAGGCGAATTCCGGAAACCTTCATGCCAAGGGCGTAGGTTGTGCCGAGCCGTGCGAGGCACAACCTACCCTAGGCGCAAGTTGTGCTTCCTATCGTCAGCACAACCTACGGGTATGGAAGTTTGCAGAAATCGCCCAAGGTTCCGTTGTATGCGCTACGGAGCCGGGCACAAGGCCCATCTCGAACCTTGACGGCCGGGTTCACCCACTCGCGGGAACGATGGGTGCGCCGATCACGAACCGAGACGAGCATGAGCGAATCCGACACCACAGAGGACCCTTATCTGCGCGCCTTTCGCGGCAGCTTCACCTCCGCATTACGCTGGCATCAGCTCGACGATCTCTGGGGCCGGATCGACGCGCGCGCGGATGCGGGTTGGTTTCTCTACGCGGTCGGCGAGCCGCCGCCGACGGCGGCGACCGATGCGGCGGGTGTCAGGGCCTTCGTCGCGGAGATCGACCGGCTGCTGCGCGCCGAGCATCGCGAGGACTATTGCGGCATCGTCTATGCCGACGATCCGCGGGCACCGACCTTCGTCAAGATCTATGATCCGAACAATCTGGGCGTGGTGTGCGGCTTCAGCGACGCCCCTCCCCTGCCCGGCTGGGTCATGAGTCTGACTCCACCGGTTGACCTGCCGAGCACGCGCCCCCCGCCGAAGAACCGGCGGCGCTGGTGGAATCGATTGTTCGGATAGGCGGCGCGCGGACTCGAATGGAACGCCGACTCGGCAGCGCACGTCGGCGACGGGATCTCCGGATGGAGGCACGAGGCGATGGATCCGAGTCAGACGTTCTCGATGCGTGTAGACGATCGCGAGGCATCGAGCCCGGTCCTCGCGGCCTTGCGTGGTCACCCGGAATTCCGAATCCAGGTCGAGCGCCTCCCGGTCGGCGACTACCTGATCGACGACAGCCTGCTCTTCGAGCGCAAGACACTGATGGATCTCTCGGCGTCGATCAAGGATGGGCGGCTCTTCGCACAGGCCGAACGTCTGGCGAATGCCGGGCCGCGCGGTGCGCTGATCCTCGAAGGGACCGCGAAGGACCTGACCGAGAGCCACATGCGGCGCGAGGCGATTCAGGGCGCACTCGTGACCTTGACGCTGTTCTTCGACCTGCCGCTTCTGCGCGCTCGGGATCCGGAGGAATCCGCCCGGCTGATGCTCTTCGCTGCGCGTCAGCAACGTGCATTCGCCCGGGGCGCACTCCCGCGACACGGCAAACGACCACGCGGTAAGGCGCGACTTCAGAGCCATATCCTGCAGGGACTGCCGCGGGTCGGACCCGAGCGGGCGAAACGACTGATCGAGCACTTCGGCAGTATCGAGGCCGTGATCGCGGCGGATACCGAGGCATTGACCGCGGTGCCCGGCATCGGCGATGCGGTCGCCGAGACGATCCGTTGGGCAGTGCGGGAAATCCCCACGGGTTACCTACCGAGCGCAAATTCCAAGTTCGACCCAAAATCGCCCGGCGCGCCCCCCGGGACCGCCGACTTCAGTCGGCGCGAGGCGAAGGCGCTCCGGATTCAGCGGTGTGCCGGGTCCGCGGCATTTCTCGCCGACTGAAGTCGGCGGTCCCAGGAGTGGGTCGCTGTCCGGGCTGACGCAAATTTGGAACTGCTGACGCACCCTGCTTTGCGAAAAACCCACGCGCGCTCGGTATATACTCACGGATTTTCCGAGTTGGAGCAGAACGATGGCGCAAGGCGCAATCAAGAAGGTGGTGTTGGCCTACTCCGGTGGCCTGGATACCTCGGTCATCCTCAATTGGTTGCAGGAGGAGTATGGCTGCGAGGTCGTAACCTTCACGGCCGACATCGGCCAGGGCGAGGAGCTGGAGCCAGCGCGCGCCAAGGCCACTGCGGCGGGCGTGAAGGAGATCTATATCGACGATCTGCGCGAGGAGTTCGTGCGCGATTTCGTCTTCCCCATGTTCCGCGCCAACGCCATCTACGAAGGCGAGTATCTGCTCGGCACCTCGATCGCGCGGCCCTTGATCGGCAAGCGCCTGATCGAGATCGCCGCCGAGACCGGGGCCGACGCCATCTCGCACGGTGCAACCGGCAAGGGCAACGACCAGGTTCGTTTCGAGCTGACCGCCTACGCGCTGAACCCGGACATCAAGATCATCGCACCCTGGCGCGAGTGGGATCTACTCTCGCGCGAGAAGCTGATGGACTATGCGGCGAGCCGCGGGATCGCGGTCGAGATGAAGCGCGACGGCACCAAGTCGCCCTACTCGATGGATGCGAACCTGCTGCACATCTCCTATGAAGGTTACGACCTGGAAGATCCCTGGGTCGAGCCGGGTGCGGACATGTGGCGCTGGAGTGTTGCGCCGGAGGATGCACCGGATCAGGCGACCTTGATCGAGCTGATGTTCGAGCGCGGCGATTGTGTCGGGATCGACGGTCAGCGCCTATCCCCGGCCGAAGTCCTCGCGGAGCTGAACCGCATCGGCGGGGCCAACGGCATCGGGCGCAGCGACATCGTCGAGAACCGCTATGTCGGCATGAAGTCGCGCGGCTGCTACGAGACACCCGGCGGGACCATCCTGCTCAAGGCCCATCGCGCGATGGAATCCTTGACGCTCGACCGCGAGGCCGCGCACCTCAAAGACGAGCTGATGCCGCGGTATGCGAGCCTCGTCTACAACGGCTATTGGTTCGCGCCCGAGCGGCTGATGCTCCAGGCCGCGATCGACGCAACCCAGGACGTGGTGAATGGCGTCGTGCGCCTGCGGCTCTACAAGGGCAACGTGATGGTGATCGGGCGCAAGTCCGAAACCAACAGCCTCTTCGACGCATCGATCGCGACCTTCGAAGAAGATGCCGGGGCCTACGATCAGAAGGACGCGACTGGGTTTATTCGGTTGAATGCGTTGCGGTTGCGGGTCGCCGGGCGCAAACGTCGCTAAACGGCCACTCAACCGCGTCCGAGGCTACCTGCTTGGCCGGGGACAATCCCAACCCTCGCAGGGAAATACGAGTGGTCTTCCATCGGCAAGCAGTTGCGCGAGAAGGGACTGGTGCATAGAGCGAAACCAATCACCCACAGACCGGAGAACCTCATGAACTGGCAGGACCGACTCAGCGCCGACGCCAATATCTGTCACGGAAAGGTGTGCGTAAAAGGCACGCGCGTCATGGTGTCCGTGATCCTCGATAATCTGGCGGAGGGTGAAACGCACCAGGCGATTCGAGAGGGGTATCGAGTCGAGGAGGAAGATATTCAGGCGGCGCTGCAATATGCCGCGGCACTGGCGAGCGACCGGATCGTCGCCCTGTCCCGGGAAGCGGCCTGATGCGCTTCAAGGTGGATGAGAACCTCCATCCCGAGGTCGCGGCGCGACTGTGTGCGGAGGGCCATGACGCGATGACGGTCTTCGGGCAGGGTTTGCGTGGCCATCCCGACGACGAGATAGCTGTCGTCTGTCAAGCCGAGCAACGAGTGATCCTGACGCTCGACCTGGATTTCAGCAACATCAGACGCTATCCGCCGCAGGATTATGCCGGGATCATCGTTCTGCGGCCAGGGAGCAAGGGCCGCGCTTCGGTTATGCGCGCGCTGACTCAATTCATGCCGCTCCTCTCAACGGTTCCATTGATCGGGCACCTCTGGATCGTCGAGGAGCAGCGCGTTCGTATTCGGAATGGAAGTGCATAACAGACGATCGCGACCATGCCAACCGTCACCCTTCAGGAAGCGCGGGTCAACTTGCCCGATCTTCTCCATCGTCTGACGCCAGGTGAAAGGGAATACACGCAATGACAGATATCCTGCTCGATACCCATTTCTCCCTGTGGTTCGTATGGAACTCCGATCCCATGACGGCGGCGGTCAAGGGGCTTGGGATGACGGGAGGGCATAGACTTTAGCGGGGCAGAATGCGCAACAGGGACCCCGCTCCGGAATCGATCAGCACATAGAGATAACCGTCCGGGCCTTGCCGGACGTCTCTCACGCGATTGCCGATGGTGAGCTTTTCCTCGTCGACGACCTTCGCGCCGTCCAGGACGATACGCCGCACCTCTCCGAAGACTAGGGCGCCGCTGAAGAGGTTGCCTTGCCAGCCGGGATAGCGATCGCCGGTGTAGAAGGCAAGACCGCTGGGGGCCTTGGATGGTGTCCAGTTGATCAGCGGATCGACCACCCCTGGGCGACTGGTCTCGTCGGAAATGCGTGGCCCGCGGTACTCCATGCTGTAGGTGACCTCGGGCCAGCCGTAGTTCTTGCCGGGCTCGATCAGGTTGAGCTCGTCGCCGCCGCGGGAACCGTGCTCGTTGGCCCAGACGCGTCCGCTCACGGGATCGAGGGCAAGGCCCTGGATGTTGCGGTGGCCGTAGCTGTAGATTTCGGGACGCGCGCCCTTTCGATCGACAAAAGGGTTGTTCGGGTGAGGACGCCCGTCTTCGGTCAGTATCAGGACCTTGCCGAAATGGGTCTCCAGCCGTTGGGCCTGATCGCGAATGTTGCCGCCTGCGAAGGAGGCCGGCGGGTTGCCGCCGTCTCCGATGCTCATCAGCAGGCTCTTGTCGGGCAGCCAGACCAAGCGCGAGCCGAAATGCTGCCCACCGCTCTTGACGTCGGCGTTCTCGAAGATCACCTCGACATCCTGAAGCCGGTCGCCGTCGAGTCGTCCGCGTGCGAGTGCGGTCCGATTGGCGTTCGGTGTCCCGGTCGCGAAGGTGAGATAGACCAGTCGGTTGCGCTCGAAATCCGGGTGCAAAGCGACATCCATCAGTCCGCCTTGACCGTGGGACAACACCGTAGGCAGACCGGCGACGGGCTTGCGGACCAAGGCACCGTCGCGCAGGAGTCTCAGACGTCCAGGACGCTCGGTGATCAGCGCCGAACCGTCCGGGAGCCAGGCGATGGACCAGGGATGCTCCAGTCCATCCGCCACCACCTCGCTGCTCCACCCCTCCGCTTCGGGAACATCCGCGGTGGGTTTGACCGGACCTTCAACCGGTGCGCAGTTGGCGAGCGGCAGCCAAAGCAAACCGAGGACCAGGAGCAGGATCGGACGGATCATGGGGTCGCTTCCTCGGCGGTGTCGGCCGAGCTCGCCGCTGAACGCTCGGGCAGCTCGGACGGCGACTCCCCACGCGCCTTCATGGACTCGAATGGATCCGGCGCCGTACGCCTGTATCCGGCCGCGCCGATCTTTTCCAGATAGTCGAACCACAACGGCTGCCAGGCCCGCCCCAGTTTGTAGAGGTAGTCCCAGTCATAGAGGCCGGACTTATGGCCGTCGTCGAAGAAGATCTTCACCGCATAGCTGCCGACCTGCTGCAGATCGGTGATGTTGACATCTTCCTTCTTGACCTGGAGCTTCGCGGTGCTCGGCGAGTGGCCACGGACCTCGGCGGACGGCGAATAGACCCGCAGGTACTCGCATGGCAGTTTGAAGCGTGCCCCGTCGTCGAAGGCCACCTCCAGGATGCGTGACTTTTGATGCAGGTTGATTTCAGTCGGTCGGGCGCGTTGGTCCATCGTTCTCCTCGAAATGGGTGGTCATGCGTCAAACAAACTCGCCTCAAGCCGCAGCCCCGAGCGCAATCGCACGCTCGCGCCGCGCGGCCAGCGCAGCGTCGTCGGCCGCCACCTGCGTCATCTCCGGCCAGCCGGCGGTGTGCCGTTCAACCAAACCCGCCAGCATCTCGATATGCGCGGCAGCGTCGTTCAGGCAATGGATATAGCTGAAATCCTTGCCGCCGGCACCGATGAAATAGCCACGGTTCTCTTCGTCGATCTCCTCGATGGTTTCCAGACAATCGGCCGAGAATCCGGGCGACAAGACCTGGACCGAACGCACGCCTTCGGCACCCCAGGCCTTCAGCGTCTCGTCCGTATAGGGCTTGAGCCATTCTTTGAAGCCGACGCGTGACTGGAAGGTCAATGCCCAGCGATCCGACGGCAGACCGAGACGATCGATTACCAGCCGCGCGGTCTTCTGACAATGGCAGTAGTAAGGGTCGCCATTCTCGAAATAATCCTTCGGGATCCCATGGAAAGAAAACAGCAGGCGCTCGGGCTCGCCCTGCTCGGCCCAGTGATTGCGGATGCTCTGGGCCACTGCATCGATATAGGCCGGCTCGTCGTGGTAATGGTTGATGAAACGCAGCTCGGGGAGCCAGCGCCAACGCTGCAGCTCGCGCGTGACGGCGTCGAACACGGAGGCGGTGGTCGATCCGGAATACTGCGGATAGAGCGGAAAGACCAAGACGCGGCGCGCGTTGGCTTGGCGCAGCTCCGCCAGGGCGGCAGGGATGGACGGGTTACCGTAGCGCATCCCCAAAACGACCTTGACCGGTCCGACACATCGCTCGCTCAGACGGGTCTGGACGGCTGCGGCCTGCCGTCGGGCAATGCTCAAAAGCGGCGAGCCGTCCTCCGCCCACACCGCCCGGTACGCCTTTGCCGAGCGGGCCGGACGCACGCGCAGGATGACGGCATGCAGGATCGGGAGCCAGAGCGCACGCGGTAGCTCCACGACGCGCGGGTCGGCCAGGAACTCGGCCAGATAGCGGCGCACGGCAGGCACGCTCGGCGCATCCGGGGTGCCGAGGTTGACGAGCAGGACCCCGAGGCATTCCGGGGTATCGTGGCGAAAATCAGGGGTACTTACGAACGTCATAACTGCGTCTCGGCCGAGAGTCGCGCATAGAGCGCGTGATAACGCGCCGGATCCAGGGTCCCGAACAGGGGATCGTCCTGGGTCGGCGCCTGCGCCTCGATCTGCGCCCAATCCTCGTCGGACAGACGTTCGAGCGCGATCGGAAATGCCTCCTCGTCCTCGAGCCGCTTGTGGGCACGCAGTGTTCCGATCAGCTCGCGCCCGTGCGCCTCGACGTCTTCGCGCAGCAAGACCTCCTCGTGGAGGATCCCGTCGAGCGATTCGCGAAAGCGCTTGCTCAGCTGCCCGAGCGCCTTGTGCTGCCGCATCAGGACATCGAAGACATCACGTCGCTCGGTGCCTTTCTCCAAAACGCGCTCGAAGATCAGATCCTCGGTCGGGTGATGGATGATGTCGGAGTAGTTGTCCATGTACTCGAGCATCTCGGCCATCAGCTCGTAATCGGGCTCCGCACCCTCGTGAAAACGGTTCAGGAGGTCTTCGAACAGATCGAGCAGCCTTGCGAGACGGACGTGGTCCTCGGCGAGTCGAGTCATTACCGGGTACATGAGCCTTCTCCTCGTGACAGCGGTCGACGTGGCCGCAGTATGCCATCATCCTCATCGTGATACCGAGCACACGCGGATTTTTCAGCCGCACGGCACGCCCCCTGCCTTCCGAAAAAACCGCGTGCGCTCGGTATACCGAACGTCGCACCGAGATGTGGCCCTCCGGATGGGGATCAGGTGCCGGAGGCGGCACGCGCGCGACGCCGTGCCAACCAACGCCAGATCAGCCCGCCGGGAGCAGCGTTCCCGGTCAAGACATAATCCAGCACATTGAGGTTGTGTAGCGTCCACGCCAGGCTACGGCTCGCATCGGCGCGCCCGCACAGCAGCAGACGATCGCCGCTGCGCACCTGCACGTCCGCAGCAGGCAGTAGCTCGCGCTCGTCAGCATCCATCCGCAGCAGGACGATCAAGGGCAGCGCCCGATCGCGGTCGCGTGGATCGCGCGAGATCTGTTCGACGGTGACGGGGTTGCCGCGCCGATCCATGGCGCACACGGCCGGTGCCTCGACCTCGTCGACCGTGACCTCCCAGACATGCGGCGAATGCTCGTCGACCAGCGCGACCACCCGACTGACCAGCTCGCAGGCCCAGTCGTCCTCGCGACAACGGGCCAGCGTCGTGAGCTCGGCCAGCAAGGGCGTGCTCAGACGCACCCGGATCCGGTCGGCGATGATGCTGCTGGGCATCATCACCACCTGTGCTCCGACGCGCTCGAACAGGACCTTGTTGTGGCGTTGATTCTGTCGCGCCACGACGAACAAGGACCGGTTCAGCGTCAGGGCGGTCATGATGATCGAGAGGTTGTCCGCATCACTGTCGGTGCCGGCCACCAGGCCGACGGCGTCGCCGATCCCGGCTTGCTCCAGCGTCACCGCCTCGGTGCCGCGCCCGTGCACGACACCCTCCTTGGGGATGCCGGTCTTGTGCGGAAGCGCCTCGATCACGGTGAGGTCGAGGCCCTGCTCGCTCAGGTGGCGGTACATCGCCTTGCCGAAACGCCCGAAGCCGCAAAGCACCCAGCGTCCTTCGGCCGGCGGAAAGATCGGCGCATCGAGCGATTGGTCCTCGTAACCGGCCAGCCATTTGCTCAACAGGGCCAGACAGGGCGACTGAATGGCGATGGCCATGTCGAGGGCAAAGGTATCGAAAGGGTCGTAGATATAATCGGTGCCGAACGAGGCCATGTTGGCCTCGACCTCTTGGGAATCGGCCCGACAGATCAGGGTGATCTCCGGATGCAGGAGCTTCGCTGCAATGGCGATCTTGAGATTGGCCTCGTTGACGTTGGTCAGCGCCACGACCCCTTTGCAGAGCGGATGTCGAAGACCTGCGGCCTCGAGGCTGGACGGCTGCCGGGCATCGGCACACAAGGCGGGGACGTATTCGCGCAGGTTGTCCAGCTTGAGCAGATTCACGCGTTCCGGATCGATATCGATCGCCACTGCGCGTTGGTGTCGATCGGTCAGGCTGCGCACCAATGCGGTGCCGGTCTGGCCATAGCCGCAGACGAGATAAAAGGGCTCGCGCAGTCGCCGGACCCGCCGACGAAACCGGTTCTCCAGAATGGCACGCTGAAAGGTCGTGTCCTGCAGCAGCGTGATCAGTGTGCCGATCGCATAGAGCCAGACCGCCACCGTGGCGAACACGCTGAAGGAGACCCAAATCCGCTGCGCATCCGTGAAGGCATTCGGCAGCTCGCCGAACCCGATGGTCGTCGACATGTAACTGACGAAGTAGAAGGCATGGAAAAGGCTCATCGGAACCGGATTGCCGGCCGCATCCTGCGCGGGTATCAGCGCCATACCCGTCATCGCAACGGCGTAGGTCCCGATCAGGACCAACAGCGGCGCGCGCATCCGCCGCATGATCAGAAAGACGACGTTGTCCATAGTCAAACTCGTTCGGATGGGGCTAGCATCCACGGCGACGGCATCGAACCCGGGCCGCGCATGGCGCAGGCGACGCGTGCTAGCGACGCAGGGTAAAGGTCTCGATCACCAGCAGCACCACCGACACCACGTTGGCGATCATGGCCCCGCCGCTCAAAGAGACGATGCTGGCCATGACCCCTGGTGTCATTCCCTCCTCGGTCGCGTGAACGGCGATCGTCCAAACCAGGGCAGCGCCGATCAGCTGCAGCATGGCGACCAAACTGGTCGCCAACAACAAGGCGCCCATGTGGCTGCGGTCGCCGAACTTCAGCACGGTCGCGACCAGGTTGACCAAGATGACGGCGAACAGCTCCCAGACGTGATGATGCTCGGGGTTGTCGATCTCGCCGACGAAGAACCCGAAGTTCAGGGTCAACGCCAAGACGATGAAGAAGCCGAAGACGACCTTCTCGGGATTCATGTCGACCTGCTCCTTGCGCGGACTCGTGCACGCGCTTTTTATCGTGGTTAGTGGTTAGTGGTTAGTGGTTAGTCGCGTAGGTTGTGCCGAGCCGTGCGAGGCACAACCAACCGTCGGCGCAAGTTGTCCTTCCTATCGTCAGCACAACCTACGGTATGGAATTATGCGGAAATCGCCTCAAACCCACGGCCGATCGATTGCGCCAAAGCGGTTACAGATGTAAAGGGGGAGAAGATCCTTCAGAAATCACTTGGCATGAAGCATGGGCCCCCCGAAGGTGTCGCGGTGAAGCAACGCCGATGCATCGCTGGGAATGGATCGACGGCACCGCAAGATTGTGTCTCGGAACCGCGGAAGACGCGCTCAGCCCAGCTCGAAGGTCGTCACACCGTAGATCCGATCGATCGGGAGCGAGGGCGCGGCGCCTCGATACATGCGGGCGGTCTCGAACACGGGAGACAGGCCAAAAGCCTTCGCCAGGTCCAGCGCGGCAGGATTGGGCTCGGGCAGATCCAGGATGACCGGATCGGTGCCGGCGCAGCTTGCCAAGCGTCGGAACAGGACATCGGCGCCGGCGGGATCGTCCGCGAAGAGCGGACCGATCTTCCAACCGGCGCGGCAATGCCTGACCGTACCGTAACCCGTCACGCGTCCGGGGCCACTGCCCGCATCGACCTCCGGCTCGACGAGGACCCAGCTTCGGCGGGTTTCCTTGCGGGCGAGCCACGATTCGAGGAACCGATCTCGGGGGGCGGGAAAGAAGGTCCGGTCGTAATCGAGCAAGGCGGGAATCATCGACGGCTCGACCCGAACGAGGCGTGGGTCCTCGGGGGAGGCAACGGCAACCGCGCCCGCATAGCGGACGTTGCGCCAGGCCAGCTCGAACCCGGAACGACGATAATCGTGCTGGCGTTCCGGCACCCCGTCGAGCCCGATCACCCGATCGCCGAGATGGGCCATTCCGGCCTCCCACAGCCGCAAGGCGATGCCGCGCCCCCGATAGGGCGGCGCGGCGATATAGAGGCCGATGAACCCGAAGGTCTCGCCATAGCGCACGGCCGAAAGACTCGCCGCAGGCTCGCCCTCAACGAACGCCATCAGGAACCCGCCCGGGTCGGTCGGTCGGAAACAGGCGGCATCCTCCAGGCCCGGATTCCAACCCTCGCGTGCAGCCCATTCGATGGCGAGATCGACCTCGGCCGGCGACATGGTGCGAATACTGATGTCCTTGTTCGTCATCGCGCTCCCCGTGGGTTGCGAGGGTACCGGAGCCTTCAGGTGAATAGGGTCAAGACGCCCGTGTAACCGTAAAGGCGATCCTGCGAGATCTCGCCGTTGGCGTAGAAGCCGACGATGGGGACATCGCCGAGCGTCGCCTGGATCTGTTTGAGCTCGGCCGAGTCCGGGCCGAAGAGGTTGACCCCGCGCCCCAAACAGGAGACGTAGATGCCGCCTCGCGGCGGAGCGCTCAGGCGGCCCTTGATGCCCTTGAGCATACGGTCGAGATCCTCGCGGGCCGTGTCGGCATCGCGCCTGCAGAACATCAGCTCGCGTCCGGGCTCCACCAGATCGCCGATCGCGACCAAGCCGTTGTTGGGATCGATGCCGACCAGAGTGCGCACCAAGTAGTCGCCGGTGTCCGAGCCCTGGATCGGCAGTCCGGCAAAGATGTAGCCGCCGAGACGCGACAGATCCCGGGCGAGGATCTCGCCGACATCGCGCTTGAGCACATCGAGCGCGGGCTCGCCATCGAGTCGCATCAGGATGTTGCGCTGGCCCTCGGTGATCACATGATGCGGTCCGATCGGCGAGCAGCCTTGGCTGAGGCGGGTCAGGATTCCGACCCGTTCGGAAAAGAGGACGCCGGACAGGCCGCCGCGCGTCACCCCGTCGGCGATGGTCAGGGCGTGCGCACGCGCGCTGGCAAGCCCGCCGACGAGGAAACCCGCGGTCGTGCGCTGAGCGAGCTGTTGGATCAGCGTTTCGGTCAGACCGTTGGAGGGGTCGCCGTGGACGAGGCCCAGGTAGGGCGGGTTGACGCGCATCCACTCGCCGTTACGCGCATCGAAGTCGTCGAGATCCTCGACCAGACTGGGGAAGACACGAAAATCATCGGTCGGAAACTCGCCGAGCATGACCGCGAGCGCGGGCTCTTCGTAATACTCGGCACCTGTCGCACAGATGCCCATGCCGACACTGCCGACCCATTGCGCGATGCCCGTCGCCGCACGAAGGCTGCGGAGGATCTCGTCGAGATCCTCGGCAAGGGCGTCGGTCACATACAGAAACCCGAGCGTCGCCTCCTGCGGGACACTCCCGATCTGCGTCAGACATCGATCGGCGGCCTGACGCCAATCGGGATCCGCGGCATGTCCGAAGCGGAATGGAGTCATAGTGGTGGAGTCATCCAGGGTGGAATGTCGAATCGCACCGACACGAGGCTAGACCTCGGCGAGGTCGCCTTTCTCCTGCAACCAGGCACGTCGGTCGGATGCGCGCTTCTTCGCCAGCAACATGTCGAGGAGGTTGTTGCTGTCGTCCTCGGCTTCAACCGTGAGCTGGACCAGGCGTCGGGTATCCGGATGGATGGTCGTCTCGCGCAACTGGCCCGGATTCATCTCGCCCAGCCCTTTGAAACGCTGAACATTGACCTTGCCCTTGATCTTCTCGGCCTCGATGCGGTCCAGGATACCGCGCTTCTCGCTGTCGTCCAGCGCGTAGAAAACCTGCTTGCCGACGTCGATCCGGTAGAGCGGAGGCATGGCGACGAAGACGTGCCCCTCGGCCACCAAGCGCCTAAAGTGACGGAGAAAGAGCGCACAGAGCAGGGTCGCGATGTGTGCGCCGTCCGAATCGGCATCGGCAAGGATGCAGACCTTGCCGAAGCGCAGCCGTGCGAGATCGTCGCTGCCCGGATCCACGCCGATGGCCACCGCGATGTCATGCACCTCCTGAGAGCCCAGAACCTCGGCCGGGTCGACCTCCCAAGTATTCAAGATCTTGCCGCGCAACGGAAGGATGGCCTGGAACTCGCGATCGCGCGCCTGCTTGGCCGAGCCTCCGGCCGAGTCGCCCTCCACCAGAAACAGCTCGCCACGCTCCGGATCGGTCGAGGTGCAGTCGGCAAGCTTGCCCGGCAGGGCCGGCCCCTGCGTGATCTTCTTGCGGGTGACGGTGCGCCCGGCGCGCAGTCGCGCCTGGGCGGCGCCGATGACCAGCTCGGCGATCCGCTCGCCCTCGGCCACATGCTGATTCAGCCAGAGACTGAAGGCGTCCTTGACCACGCCCGAGACGAAGGCGGCGCACTCGCGCGAGGAGAGTCGCTCCTTGGTCTGCCCGGAGAATTGCGGCTCGATCAGCTTGACCGAGAGGATGTAGCTGACCCGGCCCCAGACGTCCTCGGGGGCCACCTTCACGCCGCGCGGAAGCAGGTTGCGGAACTCGCAGAACTCGCGCACGGCTTCGGTCAAACCCGTGCGCAGCCCGTTGACGTGGGTGCCGCCCTGCACCGTCGGGATGAGGTTCACGTAGCTCTCGGCGACCGCCTCTCCGCCCTCGGCCAGCCAGCCCAGCGCCCAACTCGCCGCCTCGTTGGTCCCTTCAAGGTCGCCGACGAAGAGCTGCGAGGGCAGGGTCTCGGCCCCGTTCAGCGCCTGGAGCAGATAGTCCTTGAGCCCGTCTTGATAACACCAGACCTGCTCGTCATCGCTCGCCTCGTCGCGAAAGCGCACCTCGAGTCCGGGACAGAGGACGGCCTTCGCCCGAAGCAGATGGGTCAGCGGGCGGGTGGCGATCTTGGGCGTGTCGAAATACTTCGGATCCGGCCAAAACCGCAATCGGGTGCCCGTGTTGCCGCGCCCGACGCCTCCAAGCTGAACGAGATCGCTCGCCTTCTCCCCGCCGGCGAAGGCCATGTGGTGCTCGTGACCGCCGCGTTTCACCCAGACATCCAGACGTTGCGACAGGGCATTCACGACCGAGACGCCGACGCCGTGCAAACCGCCGGAGAAGCGATAGTTGTCGCCGTTGAACTTGCCGCCCGCATGCAGCTTGGTGAGGATGACCTCCACGCCGGGCAGGCCCTGCTCGGGGTGGATATCCACCGGCATACCACGCCCGTCGTCGCTCACCTCGAGCGAGCCATCGGCGAAGAGCACCACCTCGATCCGGCGGGCATGGCCGGCGAGCGCCTCGTCGACGCTGTTGTCGATGACCTCCTGGGCGAGGTGGTTGGGGCGCGTGGTCTCGGTGTACATCCCGGGGCGCTTGCGCACCGGGTCGAGGCCGCTGAGGACCTCGATGGCTGAGGCATCGTAGTGGCCGGTCATGGGGGCTGTGGGTCAATCCTGTCGGAAAAACACTGATGGTAGGCTCGAAACGAGCAGATGAAGTGACTGTCGATCTCGGAGTCTATTGCGCCGGTAGACCCAGCGGCAAGAACAGACGCCCAGGCCTGTCCGGCAGCGTGTAAAAGTTGGAACCGCTGTACCTGATCGATCTTCGCATCGACGACCAAGGCATGGATACCGAAGGTCGCGCCGGCGCTCATTGCACGCTTGACCGCGTCGGCCAAGAGTATGCGGCCGATCCACTGCGGCGGCATCGGATCGGTGGCGAGCCTGCACACCTGCGGTTTGACCCATCCCAAGAGCTGGGGTAACTTAACTCGACCTCCAAGACCTCGAACCGCGTCCGGCCAGAACCCGTTGGATTCAACCGAGCGGCGTTATCCAACGAAGCATCGGTATCCGTTCAGGACGCGGTTCAAGCGCATGAAAAAGCCAGTCGCTCCGCCCCCGCCTTCCTTCGAGCAGTCGCTCGCCGAGCTGGAATCGATCGTCGATGCCCTCGAGAAGGGCGAGATGAGCCTCGAAGAGTCACTGACCGTTTTCGAGCGAGGCATCGGCCTGACCCGCGCCTGCCAACAGGCGCTGGACGTGGCCGAGCAACGCGTGCGTATTCTCACCGACACTCGGCCCGATGCCGGACCCAGGTCCGAATCCGGTGCCGATCTAGAGCCCTTCGAATCCAATGACTGACGCCACACTGGACGATTTCCGCGCGCGTTACTGCGCCCGCGTCGAAGCCACGCTCGACGCGCTTTTGCCCTCTGCGGCCGTGCAGCCGGTTCGGCTGCACGAGGCCATGCGCTACACGGTCCTCGGCGGCGGCAAGCGCATCCGTCCGCTCTTGGCCTATGCCGCCGGCGAGGCACTCGGCGTCGATCCCGCCCTGCTCGACCGCCCCGCCTGTGCCGTCGAGCTGATCCATGCCTACTCCTTGATCCACGACGACCTCCCGGCCATGGACGACGACGATCTGCGGCGCGGGCGGCCGACCTGTCATCGTGCCTTCGACGAGGCGACCGCGATCCTGGCCGGCGATGCGCTCCAGACCCTCGCCTTCCAGGCGCTCGCCGAGTCGCCCGGACTGGATTCCGAGAAGCGCATCGCGATGGTCGCCAGCCTCGCACGTGCCAGCGGGGCACGCGGCATGGTTGGTGGTCAGGCGCTTGATCTGGCCGCCGAGGGCAGCATCCTGGACGTCGCCATGCTTGAGCACATCCACATCCACAAGACGGGCGCCTTGATCAGAGCGGCCGTGCAGATGGGCATCCTTGCCCACGACGCACCGGACCCGGATCATGCCGAGCGTCTCGATCGCTTTGCTAAATGTATCGGTCTCGCCTTTCAGATCCAAGACGATGTCCTCGACGTAGAAGGCGACACCGATCTGATCGGCAAGACGGCCGGTCGCGATCTGGTCTTGGAGAAGGCGACCTACCCGGCCCTCGTAGGGCTGCCGGAAGCCAAGGAGATGGCCGCCGCCTTGATTGCCGATGCGCTCGAGAGCATCGCGATTTTTTCGAACGGGTCCGAGCCCCTGCGCTGGATCGCAGGCGCACTGATCGGTCGCAAACACTGAGGCGCGCAACGTCGCCGCAAAGGCGCCCGCATCTTAAGGATCGGCTCCGTAGCTCGAAACGGGCGATCCGCGCCGGTTTGTCTTGTCGGCCGCAGTCCCCAGTTTCCCGGTTTGACACCCAAGACGATCCATCGAGAGAAGTCATATCATGGAGCACCTGCTCGAGCCCAATTGCCGCGCCGTACCCGCCAGCGCCGAAATCGCCGACGTCCAGGGGAGCGCCGACTCTCGTCGGATCGCCATCGACAAGGTGGGGATCAAGGACATCCGCCACCCCGTGCGGGTGAGCGATCGCAGCGGCACCGAGCAGCATACGGTCGCCAACTTCAACATGTACGTGTACCTCCCGCACGACTTCAAGGGGACCCACATGTCCCGGTTCGTGCAGATCCTGAACAATCACGAGCGCGAGATCGGCGTTGCCTCCTTCAAGGGAATGCTGACCGAGATGTCGCAACGCCTGGAATCCGAGGCCGGTCACATCGAGATGCGCTTCCCCTTTTTCGTGAACAAGAAGGCGCCCGTCACCGGCGTAGAGAGCCTGCTCGACTACGAGGTCACATTTGTCGGGGAGATCCGTCACGGCAAGCCCACCTTGGAGATCAAGGTAGTCGTGCCCGTGACCAGCCTCTGCCCCTGCTCCAAGAAGATCTCGGCCTACGGTGCGCACAATCAGCGCTCCCATGTGACGGTGCAGGTGCGCTCGCAGGGTCACATCTGGATCGAGGAGCTCATCGAAATGGTCGAGGCGGAGGCATCCTCCGAGCTCTTCGGATTACTGAAACGACCGGACGAGAAGTACGTGACCGAACATGCCTACGACAACCCCAAGTTCGTCGAAGACCTGGTGCGGGACATCGCCACGCGCCTGAACGAGGATGACCGCATCGGCGCCTACGTGGTCGAGGCCGAGAACTTCGAGTCCATCCACAACCATTCGGCCTACGCCCTGATCGAGCGCGACAAGGACCGTGAGGCGCGTATCGCCGAGGCGACGCTCTGATCCTGCTGCTTCATGGGTTTACCGGGAGCGGCGAGGATTGGTGGGCTTGTTGCCCGCGCCTGAGGGGCCGTGCACTCGCCATCGACTTACCCGGACATGGCGCCGACTCGGCGCCCGTTCGGCCCTTCCAAGACAGCATCGGCGACATCCTCGGCGCCCTGCCCGAGAGTGTCGACGAGGTCGTCGGCTACTCCTTGGGCGGACGTTTCGCGCTCGGCTTGATGGCGCTCGACCCGGAACGCTTTCGCCGTGCAACCATCATCTCCGCCCATCCGGGTCTCGAAGTCGCATCGCAACGCGTCGATCGGCTTGCGGGCGACCGGGCATGGATCCGACGGCTCCAAGATGACGACATCGACACGTTCGTGGACGATTGGGAGTCACAACCCCTGTTCGCAACCCAGGCCGTCTTGCCAACCGCGGTGCTGGAGCGGCAGCGTCGGCGGCGCTTACGCCAACGCCCGGCGGGGCTCGCGGCCTCCCTCGAGCTACACGGACTCGGGCGCATGCCGGATTTTTGGGGACCCTTGACGGCCTTTCCGGGAGAGCTGACCTGGATCGTCGGGGCTTCCGATGCGCGCTTTCTCGAAATCGCTCGGGAGGTCGTACGGCGGCGTCCGGCGACGCGACTGCATGTCCTGCCCGGTGTCGGCCATAATCCGTTGCTTGAGTGCCCCGAAATCCTGGACGGACTTTTGGTCTAAACCGCGCCGGGTGCGGCATGCGTCGTTTGTTGCAGTGGATCGGCCGCGCCAGCTCCGACGACTGTCGGAGCTGGCGCGATTTAACCTAGTACATTTTTACCGCGTCTCACCGTGATCGAGGACAACGCCAAAGCCAAACGCAAAATGAAAATGACGCATGTCGCTCTGGACGCGGTTTAGAATCGCGTCTCCGGCGTCCGCGCCTGGATGCGGACCCGAACAGCCGATCGGGCCGGAAGCGACGGCACCTGGCACCCCCGATCGAACCGACACCTCGACCCAAGCCGGAGGAGGCATCCATGAAACACAAAACGTCCGATCCACAACCGGCAACACCCATGTCCGAGCAAACGCCGGGGACCGACCACGTCCGATCCGAGGACAGCAACCTGACCGTCATCCTGGGCGAGTGGGGCTTTAAGGTCTTGTTCGCTTTCCTAGGTGCTGCGGCAACGGCGCTCAGCCTGTTCGCACCGCATCGGCGAGAGCGTTCCTGAGCGAGCCCCTCGACCAAGGATTCGGATTCGATCCGAGTTACGGTTACAGCCTGGCCGACCTGCTCTCGGTCTCCCCGCCCGAGGCTCCGCCCGGATTCGAGGACTTCTGGAGCAGGCGTTACCGTCGCGCCTTGGAGATCGATCCGATGCCGACGCTCGGCATCAGCGACCTCGTCGATCGACGGTTCCGCATCGACAAGATCGCCTATCGCTCCACCGACGACTTCACCATTCGCGGCTGGCTTCTGCAGCCGATCGGGACGGTCCCCGCGTGCGGATTCGTCCTCGGCCACGGCTACGGCGGCATCACCGAACCCCCTTTGGAGCTACCGAGGGCCGACGCGGTCTATCTCGTGCCGGCCTTTCGGGGGCTCGGTCTGAGTCGCTGCCCCCCCATCTCGGAGGAGCCAAGATGGCACGTCCTGCACGACATCGACCGGCGCGACCGCTACATCATCGGGGGTTGCGTGGAGGATGTCTGGACCGGCGTCGGCACCCTGCTGCGCCTCTTTCCCGACCTGGACGGGCACATCGGCTATCTCGGCATCAGCTTCGGCGGCGGGATCGGCGCCATCGCACTGCCGTGGGACCGGCGGATCGCGCGCGGGCATCTGAACGTTCCCACCTTCGGCCACCAACGTCTGAGACTCGAGCTGCCGACGATCGGCAGCGGTGCAGCGGTTCAGGACTTCGCTCGCCTTCACGGGCGCGGTCACGTTCTCGAAACCTTGGCGTATTACGATGCCGCTGTCGCCGCGCGGCTCATCACCCAGCCCATGCATGTGGCTGCTGCTCTTCTCGACCCCGCGGTCGCACCGCCGGGCCAGTTCGCGATCTACACCGCGATCCCCGGCGACAAGCAGCTGTTCGTGCTGGAAGCCGGACATGTCGACTATCCCGATCGTGAACGCCAAGAGCAGGAGCTCATGGCGGAGCTGCGGGCCTTTTTCGCGGCCCTCTGAGCCGGCACCGACCCGTTCGACGCCTGCCCGAAGAGTCGGTCGAATCTGACCCGCTGCCGGACGATCGGCCGATGAGACGCATCGTGAACCGCGAGTATCACCGCTGGTACAGTCCACGCCTCGGCCGCGATATGGAGCTGCTCGTCTTCGGGCATGCCGGCGCCAAGGTGCTCGTCTTCCCGACCCGCGACGGTCGCTTCCACGAGTACGAGGATCTCCGTATCGTCGAGGCCCTACGACCCAAGCTCGAGGCCGGGCAGCTTCAGCTCTACTGCGTCGACAGCATCGACCGGGAGACCTTTTACTGCGGGTGGTGCAACCCGGCGGATCGGATTCGGCGTCACCATGCCTTCGAGGAGTACATCCTCAACGAGGTCATGCCTCTGATGTCGAACAAGAATCCACATCCCTGCACGATTGCGCACGGTTGCAGCCTCGGCGCCTATCACGCGGCCAACATCGCGTTCCGGCATCCGCACCTGTTTCGTAAGCTGGCGGCCTTCTCCGGCCGCTACGATCTCACGCTCCAGATCGCCGAATTCCAAGACCTGCTCGGCGGCTATCGCGACGACCTCGTCTATTTCCACACCCCCGCGCACTTCCTGCCGAATCTGGCGTGCCCCTGGCGGTTGGGTGCGCTGCGCGGGATGGACATCGTTCTGGTCGTCGGGCAGGACGACCCCTTTCGGGACAACAACCGTCACATCGGTCACGTCCTGCGAGAAAAGGGAGCGCGGCCGACACTGCACGAGTGGGAAGGTCGCGCGCACCAGGGCTATCACTGGCGGCGCATGGCGCCCCTGTACCTCTAACGCGCGCGGTCTCCGGCGAACCCGCCCCAAGGATCAACCGAGGCTCGCGATAAGACCTGGCCTCCAGAAGCCTTCGTCGAGTCGGATTTTGCACACGCCGATCGAAATGTGGTCCTGGCACCCTTTGATCATCGCCAACACCTGCTATGATTCAGCGGCGATGTTTTGCCGAAGGCCGCCGAATCGGTCCGGCGAGACGCAGGACGTGGCAGGACCGGATCGACGGAGCACTCGGAAGCGCATCATGTTTCACCGAGGGCGCCTTCTAAAACGCAGTGGTCGACCGCGACCGCCGATGCGAGGCAAGACGAGTCACTTCAGTCCGGAGAGTCCAGGATCTCGACGCGGCAGTCGATCGACGCCAAGCTAAAGAGGTCTGGATTGTCCGATTCGTGCGACCAGCAAGGAGAAGAAGCAAGTGAAAACGAAGCAAATCCTGTTCAGTTCCGCTGCGGCACTCGCCATCATGCTCGCCGGCACTGTTGCTGCCGAGCAGCCTGCAACGCCGCTCGTCTCGGGCGACGAGCCGATGAACGTCGGTCAAGAGGCTGAGCTGAAAGACCCGACCCCGGATGCAAAGGCGCAGGAAAAGACCGGCGCGATGCTCAAAAAGCAGGGCGAAGAGCTGAGCGGAGACTACCCGACCGATCAAGGCGCAGAGGGACAGGTCAAGGATCCGACCCCGGACCCTGCAGCGCAGGCCGCAACGAAAGAGGCACTCGAGAAGGAAGATGCTTCCGGTGCCATCAGCGGCAAGTACAAGTAGTCCGCTGCTTGATCCCGGCTGCGGTCGCGCACGCGATCCGAGCCGCCGGGATCGCCCAGGGGAACCCCGGGCAACTCGGGTGTTCCCCTCACGGATCCTCTTTCTTGATCGCCGCGCGACCTCGTGTGTCGCGACCAAGGCTAGGTCGCACTCGTCGGCGCCCCGAATCCTCCGCAGTGACTTCGCCATGATGACACCGCAACGACCATCGGGGACACGCACATGACCCAAGGGCGTCGCGCCTGTGGTGTCGAGGTGGGCTTGGCATTCGTAGAGGACGACCCGAATCCGACTCCCGCCGCCCCGTTCACCTGCGAGACCTGTGCCGCCAACTGCTGTCGATTGGAAGTCTGGTGCCTCACCGACACCGGCGTCCCCGGCCATCTCACCGCCACTGATCACTTCGGCCGCACCATCATGGACCGGCTCGACGACGGCTGGTGTGCAGCATTGGACCGCGACACACTGCTGTGCCGAATCTACGCGCAGCGGCCCTTAGTCTGTCGCGAATTGGAGGTCGGCAGCCCGGAGTGTCTCACCGAGCGCGGTTAGAATACCGGCGTTCGTCCCCGACGACGTCGAGCAGGTGATCGCCTCCGAGATCAGCGAAACCCAGCTCAACCGCGGCCATCCTGCAGCCGAGCATCGCCGAGGTCCGACGCGTCCTGCGACCCGACGGCGGTTTGGCGGCCTGAAGCTACGGCCTCGTGGAGACCGACGCCGCGACCCTTGGCACAGATCCGTTTCCAAGATCTCTCACGGAGACTCGGATGGCGCGAAGGAAAGATCTCGAATTCTCCGTGCTCTTCGTGTCTCCGTGAGAGGCATCTCAAGCTGGAACCAAGTTGCCGTGCCTGGCGTCAGCTGATCGGTGGCAAAGACGCGTCCATGAACCACTGCATCCGACACGACGATCATGCGATCATGCAACCTTTCCGTCCGGATGAGCATCGGCACGTCGAGGACGGATACCGTTCGCTCGGGTTGAGAGAGTCCAGATGGCACAACAACTGATCAAGGTTCCGCCAACCAAGAACACGCTCCTCCGACTGAAGAAGCAGGAGAAGTTTCTCGAAGAAGGCCACGACCTGCTCGAACGCAAGCGCGAGTTGCTCACGCGCCTCGTCTACGAGCGCATCGGCGAGTACCGGCGGCTGCGAGAGGCATCTGAAAAGGCGCTCGCCGAGGCCTATCGCTGTCTCAGCATCACCCATCTGCGCATGGGCAGCCGAGGGATCCATCAAGCCGCGCTCGGCTCGGAGCTGGCCCTGACGGTCGACATCCTGCCGCGCCGCGCACTCGGCGTCGAGTATCCGGCCGTAACCAGCGAGCGCATTCCGCTCAAGCCGGTCGGCCTCCTGGGGACCGACGCGAGCTTCGACACCACCCGCGAGAACCTCTCCAACGCCTGCGTGCTGCTCGCGCGTCTTGCCGAGGTCGAGATCGCGCTGCACCGCCTGATGGAAGAGCAACGCAAGGCCCAGAAGCGTGTCAATGCGCTCAAGTACAACATCATTCCGCTCTATCGGCGGACCATCCACTTCATCCAATCATCGCTCGAGGAAGAGGAGCGCAACACGCTCTTCCAGGTCAAGCTGCTGCGGCAACGGGCCGAGGCTTGAGGAGCGATCCAACGCCATGCCCGACTTCCCGCGCAAGGTCCTGGGTCTGCTCTTGATCCTGGCCGCCGTCGGCGTCGCCTCTTGGCAGGCACTGGCAGTCTCCTGCTCGTCTCCTGCCGCCGCCGAGACAGCCCGGCACGCCGCCCCGCCACGCTGAGCCCTCTGGAGACGCTTCCATGATCCGCGTGTTTGCGCTTGTCGCGATCCTCACCGCGATCACCGTTTTGATCCTGGTCATCCGCTTCAAGCTTCTCCGCACCGACGATCACCGGCGCTCGATCCCGGATCAGCCGAGCCCGGCAAAGGGGCTCTTGATGTTCCTGTTGACGCTGCCGGTCTTCGTTGCCGCTGTTGTCGCCATGGCCCGTGGACTCTTGATGCCGATGATCGGCAACGCCGTCGGTTACACGCTGCTGCTGGGCGGGGCTTGGTTGCTGTGGCGCGGTCTGGTCTCGGAAGCTGCCTACGAGCGCCGTCTCGTGGCCAAGACGCCTTGGCCGCTCAAGGCATCGGGAGGCATCCTGATCGGTTTGGGGACGGGGCTGACCGCGTGGCTCGGCGTCGGGCACCACCCGGGCATCGCCTTCGCCTTCGGTGTCGTCGCCCTGCTCGGTTGTCGGCTCTTCTACGGGGGTGATCCAGTTGCAGCCAAGCGGGTCACGGCCGCCTCCGGACTGAACACAACGGATCAAGTGCTTGCCGCCTTAGCGCAAGCCGAGCATTCGATCGCCGCCGTCGAGCAGTCGAGCCGGGAGATCCGACAACCCGAGCTCAATCAGCGCCTGCGGCGCGTCGCCGTGCTCGCCCGCGAGATCCTGACCTTGCTGGAAGAGGACCCGCGCGACCTGCGACGCGCCCGCAAGTTTCTGAACGTCTATCTGGACGGTGTGCAACGTGTCGTCGAAGGCTACGCGAGGACGCACCAACGCGCCGCGTCGCCCGATCTCGACGCCAATTTCCGGCGGGTCCTCACGAGCATCGAGGAGGTGTTCCAGGAGCAACGCCAGAAGCTCTTGGAGTCCGACATCATGGACCTGGACGTACAGATCGAGGTGCTGACGAGCCAACTGAAGCGCGAGGGGCTCTTATGAACCGCGTCGCATGAACCGCGTCGAGAAGCGATCCTCAAGCGTCGATGCGCTATGCAACCTTGCAGCATGACAAAGAGGTCGAGGCGACGCAGTTCAGAGGGTCAAGGCGAGATCGAATCCGAGTGAGCCGTAGGTTGTGCCGAGCCGTGCGAGGCACAACCGACCGTCGGCGGAAGTCGTGCTTCCTATTGTCAGCACAACCGGCATCAAGTCACTCCGGACGCGGTCTAATCGACACCTCGATCACCCTCGACACGGCCGCGAACCCGAACGTCGCAGTCACGAAGCTTGCCGAACCGTAGCCGAGCCGGCAGTCGAGCGAGACGCCGCTGATGCCGGGCTTTTGGTGGCTGACACATCCATCCGCCCTCGGGTAGACCGGCTGCTCCAGCGAGTAGACGCAGTCGACCTTGAACCGCCGTTTCGGATCGCGCGGGAATCCATAGGCCTCGCGCAACCGCCGCCGCACCCTCGAGGCCAGCGGGTCATGCTCGGTTCGGCTCAGATCGGCCACCCTAACCGCGGTCGGGTCGCGCCGCCCGCCTGCACCCCCGGTCGTGACGATGGGGATCTTGTGTGCCTTGCAGTGTGCAATCATCGCCGCCTTAAGTCGAATACTGTCGATCGCGTCGATAACCGCGTCATAGCCACGGCTTAGATATGCCTCGAGTGTCCGATCGGTGACGAAATCGCGGATCGGCTCACACCGGCAGAGCGGATGGATGTCTCGGATGCGCTCGGCCATCACCTCGACCTTCGCCCGATCGAACTGGCTGGTCATGGCATGGCTCTGGCGATTCACATTGCCCGCCTCGATGGTGTCGTCGTCGATCAGGGTAATGGCGCCCACCCCGGTGCGGGCGAGCGCCTCCGCTGCCCAAGATCCCACCCCGCCCACACCGACGACGCAGACATGCAGCTCGGCGATCCGCGCGCTCTCCACCGCCCCGTAGAGCCGTGCAATCCCGCCGAAGCGCGCCTCGCGCCCGACCGAAACCTCTTTATCCGCATGCGTGTCCGCTGTATCCATGCCGTCATCTTCCTCGATCTACGCCCTGACTGAAAGCGTTCGCCCAAATCGACCTCGAACCCGCACCCACAACGCAGTTCTCCGAGATTCCTAATCTCCTGAACCGCGTCCCCCCCGACAGCCCTTGAGAAACACGAGATCGAAATCACCGACGCCCGATCGGGAAACTCCGGACGCGGTTCAGCAGCGGTTCAGCAGCGCTTGACATCTTGGGAATTTTCTCTAGATTGTTAGCACTCGATCCGACCGAGTGCTAACAGCCCGTCGAGATCGCGAACTTTCAGTTTCTTTGCTCAAGGAGTCACGTCGTTTATGAACCTACGTCCTTTGCATGACCGTGTCGTCGTTCGCCGCAAGGAGGAGGAGCGCACCTCCGCCGGTGGAATCCTGATCCCGGACTCGGCGGCCGAAAAGCCGATCGAGGGCGAGGTCATCGCCGTCGGCAACGGCAAGCTGCTGGACAACGGCGAGATCCGCCGCCTGGATGTGAAGGTCGGCGACCGCGTGTTGTTCGGCAAATATTCCGGCACAGAGGTGAAGCTCTCCGAGGAGAAGCTGCTGGTGATGCGCGAAGACGACATCATGGGCGTCATCGAATAGCGGCCAACCGCCCGCGTCCTCCACCCCCCATTTCGCTTTACCGAGGCAAGCAATCCATGAGTGCAAAACAGATTTCCTTCAGCGAACAAGCCCGTGCCCGGATGCTCCGCGGCGTGGACATCCTCGCCAATGCAGTCAAGGTTACCCTGGGCCCTAAGGGCCGCAACGTCGTCATCGAGAAGTCTTGGGGCGCCCCGACCGTCACCAAGGACGGGGTCTCCGTGGCCAAGGCGATCGAGCTGAAGGACAAGCTCGAAAACATGGGCGCCCAAATGGTCAAGGAGGTCGCATCCAAGACCTCCGACATCGCCGGTGACGGCACCACCACCGCCACCGTGCTGGCTCAGGCCATGGTCCGCGAAGGCATGAAGGCCGTGGCTGCCGGTATGAACCCGATGGACATCAAGCGCGGCATCGACAAAGCGGTCGAAGCCTCGGTGACCGAGCTCAAGGCGCTCTCGCGTCCCTGCTCGACCAACAAAGAGATCGCCCAGGTCGGCACCATCTCGGCCAATTCAGACGAGTCGATCGGCCAGATCATCGCCGAGGCGATGGAGAAGGTCGGCAAGGAAGGCGTCATCACGGTTGAGGAAGGCAAGTCGCTGCAGAACGAGCTTGAGCTGGTCGAGGGTATGCAGTTCGACCGCGGCTATCTCTCGCCCTACTTCATCAACAATCAGCAGAGCCAGAAGGCCGAGCTGGATGCGCCCTACATCCTGCTCTACGACAAGAAGATCTCCAATATCCGCGATCTGCTCCCCGTACTGGAGGCCGTCGCCAAGGCCGGCAAGCCTTTGCTGATCGTCGCCGAGGATGTCGAGGGCGAGGCACTGGCGACCCTGGTCGTGAACAATCTGCGCGGTATCCTCAAGGTTTGCGCGGTCAAGGCGCCGGGCTTCGGCGATCGTCGCAAGGCAATGCTGCAGGATCTTGCCATCTTGACCGGCGGTACGGTGATCTCGGAAGAAGTCGGTCTGACGTTGGAGAAGGCGACCCTAAATGATCTGGGCTCGGCCAAGACGGTCCAGATCGCCAAGGAGGACACCGTCGTCATCGACGGCGCCGGCTCGCACGACGAGATCAAGGGCCGTTGCGATCAGATCCGCAGTCAGATCGAGGACACCACCTCCGACTACGATCGCGAGAAGCTGCAAGAGCGTCTCGCCAAGCTGGCCGGCGGCGTGGCCGTGGTCAAGGTCGGCGCGGCGACCGAGATGGAGATGAAGGAGAAGAAGGCGCGTGTGGAAGACGCCCTGCACGCCACCCGTGCGGCGGTTGAGGAAGGGATCGTTCCCGGCGGCGGTGTGGCCCTGATCCGCGCCATCGGCGCGGTCGTCGGCCTCAAGGGCGCCAACAGCGACCAAGACCTCGGCATCGCCATCGCTCGCCGCGCCTTGGAAGAGCCGCTGCGTCAGATCGTCACCAACGCAGGCGACGAGGCATCGGTCGTCATGAGCAAGGTCGCAGAGGGCACCGCCAGCTTCGGCTACAACGCGGCTACCGGCGAGTACGGCGACATGATGGACATGGGCATCATCGACCCCACGAAGGTTACCCGCACGGCGCTTCAAAACGCCGCGTCCATCGCCGGCCTGATGATCACCACCGAGGCCATGGTGGCCGATGAGCCCAAGAAAGAGAAGGGCGCCGCTGCACCGGGTGGCGGCATGGACGATATGGACTACTAAAACCGTCGCCAAGCCGATGCCCGGTCCGATGCGAGCGCCGTCTCGTGTCGGACCCTGCCGCGGCAAAGGCGATCGACCCACGACAAAGGAGCCGGAAGGCTCCTTTGTCGTTCCGGCTCCAGGAGCCGACGGAACCCGGCGCGCGCACTCAGAAACGCGCCGGAAATCGGCTGAGCACCGAATCTAATCGTTGTCGTTGTCGTTGTCGATTACGAATACGACAACGACAGCCGTGGCACAGGTGTTCTTTCGCCGAGTTTTATGACTTGTAGATGGTCTGCCCCGTCGCCTCGATATGCTTCGAAGCAGATTCCTCACCTCGCCGATCCGATCGCCCTGACTCGACACGGCGCAGAAGGGATATCATATTGGACCCTGCCGAATACAGGCAATCGCCCCACAGGATCGGACGCCGCGCCGTGAGTCAGTGCAAGGTTTCTTTATCGGGTTGGTGGCGCTTCTGGAGAGATCCGGATCGCTGCTTGGCGGTACTCCTCCTGCTGCTCATCCTCTACATCCTGGTCTTTACGCCGATGTACGGCTCGCCGCTTGCCGACGGCGGATTGATCAGCATCACCTTCTCGCTGATCCTGCTAACGGGTGTCTTCACGACGGCCCAATATGACGCGACTCGGGTCGGCATCACGATCATCGCGCTGATGGCCTTCGCCTCGCATTGGGCGCATTTCGTTTTGGGCGGGATCACGATCCATCTGATCGATACCGCAGGTGCGATGCTGTTTTTTATCGCCCAGGCCTATTTCACCGTTCAGCGGGTCTTCCGAGCGGGCCCCATCAACAGTTACCGGATCCTCGGCGCCATCGCGGGCTATCTGATCATCGGGATGATCTTCGCGAACGCCTACCTCTTCCTCTCGCTTCTGGCACCGGATGCCTTTCGGTTTGCACCCGGCGTCCAAATCAACGACCCACCACTTCCAGAATTGGTCTATTTCAGCTTCATGACGCTGACGACGGTCGGCTACGGTGATATCACACCCCTGCATCCCGTCGCACGATCACTCGTCACCATGCAGGCCCTGATCGGTCAACTCTATCCGACTATCTTGATCGCGCGACTGGTCACCCTCTATCGTCGTGATCCATGAACCGCGAACCCATGAAACCCCTGAACCCCGAACCCCGGCGCATCACCGCCCGCACCCCGCGCCACGAGACCGGCATGAGCGATGGAGTGCCTTTTCGGGTCAGATTGAACTCCCTAAGCGTGCGACGGCGTGTGACTTCGGCAATGTCATAGACCGCGACCTGAATGCTGCCCGGAACTGAGGTCACCGCATCTACGGCACTCTCCAAACCGCATGCCCCACCGGCGCTGGCAACCCTGGTCGTAAACAATCTGCGCGGCATCTTGAAGGTCTGTGCGGTGAAGGCGCCGGGCTTCGGCGATCGTCGCAAAGCCATGCTGCAGGATCTCGCCTTCCTCACCGGCGGCACCGTGATCTTCGAAGAGGTCGGTCTGTCGCTCGAGAAGGCAACCCTCAATGATCTGGGCTCGGCCAAGACCGTCCAGATCGCCAAGGAGGAGACCACCGTCATCGACGGCGCCGGCTCACACGACGAGATCAAGGGCCGCTGCGATCAGATCCGCAGTCAGATCGAGGACACCACCTCCGACAATGATCGCGAGAAGCTGCAAGAGCGTCTCGCCAAGCTGGCCGGCGGCGTGGCCGTGGTCAAGGTCGGTGCGGCGACCGAGATGGAGATAAAGGCGCGTGTGGAAGACGCCCTGCACGCCACCCGTGCGGCAGTCGAGGAAGGGATCGTTCCCGGCGGCGGTGTCGCTCTGATCCGCGCCATCGGCGCAGTCGTCGGTCTGAAGGGCGCCAACAGCGACCAGGATCTCGGCATCGCCATCGCGCGCCGCGCCCTGGAAGAGCCGCTGCGTCAGATCGTCACGAACGCGGGCGACGAGGCATCCGTGGTCCTGAGCAAGGTCGCCGAAGGCATCGCAAGCTTCGGCTACAACGCCGCGACCGGCGAGTACGGCGACATGATGGACATGGGCATCATCGATCCCACGAAGGTCACCCGCACGGCGCTTCAAAACGCCGCGTCCATCGCCGGTTTGATGATCACCACCGAAGCCATGGTGGCCGAGGAGCCCAAGAAGGATGATGGCGCCGCACCGTGAGCCAGCGCAACGTTTCTTTATCGGGTGGGCGGCGGTTCCGGAGAGATCCGGATCGCAGCTTGGCGGCGCTCCTCCTGCTGCTCATGCTCCATCAACAGCTATCGGATCGGCGGATACAGGGTTTAAAATTGCATATTTTTTAGAACTTTAAACCGCGCCAGCTCCTACAATCGTCAAGTCTGCCGGGGCCGATCCCATCCAAAAACATCACATACCGCGCTGGGCGCGGTTTAGAGTGCGGCCCCGCTGTAACATGTTTTTGGTGCTCCTGATGACCGCGCCGATCCCCATGCAAGCAGGTCGCTAGGATCGTCCCGTCTCGGCGCGCCGCGAAGGTGATCGGGAGCGGAAGACCCTCGATCCGGCATGGCCGCACCCGCGCCTGGCGGGTCGTCTGCAACACAGATTTGCTTGAAATCGGCGCCCGGGCTCCTGACTCTCCTCAGAATATTGTTCGAAACCACAAGAGGAGACGACCGATGAAGAAGAGAGGGTTCAAACGTGCATCACTGTCCCTGCTGATCGCCGCAGGCCTGGCCTTCGGTGCCTTCGGGGCGCTCGCAGCCGTCGAACGCACCCCAGCGCCCGAGGGGGCCAAGGCGTACATCATTGCGCCGGAGGACGGTGCGACCGTGCCACAGACCTTCGTGGTGCGGTTCGGACTCTCCGGGATGGGGGTTGCACCGGCGGGAGCCGATCTCCCCAAGACGGGACATCATCACCTGCTGGTCGACATGGACGGTCTGCCGCCGCTCGACCAACCGATCGGCGCCGACATCCTGCATTTCGGGGGCGGTCAGACGGAGACCGAGCTCACGCTGCCGCCGGGCGAGCACACCCTGCAGATCCTCCTGGGCGACAAAAATCACATTCCGCATGACCCACCGATCCTCTCGGAGCGGATCACCGTAACGGTCGAGTAGAGCTGCCGCAGGCCACCCGTGCGCCTCATGCCGGGCGCCGGAGAGTTTCGACCTATGTCTGCGATCGGAGCGTTGAATCGCCCGAGACCCGTTAAGGCGAACTCCGGAAACCTTCGTGCCAATGGCGTAGGTTGTGCCGAGCCGTGCGAGGCACAACCAACCGTCGGCGCAAGTTGTGCCTCCTATCGTCAGCACAACCTACGGGTATGGAAGTTTGCGGAAATCGCCTTAGAAGCTGACCCGGCGAGATTCGCCTAGCGGTCCATGACCATTTCCAAGCGTTCGACCTCGGCGATGCGGATCTCTCGACCGTCGGCGGTCACGAATCGCCGGCCGTCGACGCTGCCGCGACGGACCTCGTAGAGCGTGACCTCTCCCGTGTTGGCATTGACGATCCGAACGGGGATGATCTCCCGGTCGCGATCCCAATCCCGAACGAGAAGCGACAAACTCCCGAGCAACATGACCCCGAGGAGGACATAGGCGAGCGGACGGATCAGCGCCGGAGGAATCAGAGGTGGACGCGGCGCCACGAGGCCGGCGGCCTCGCGAGAGCGCATGATGCGGGCTCGGATGACAAGATAGGCCCCGAAGATGACAGCAGCGGTTAGGAGGAGTTTCCAGATCATGGTGTTTACGTTAGCACGACCGGCCGGTTCAGGCAGCCCATTCGCGCGCTGCGGGGTCGCGGCCGCCGGCCGCGACAGAAGGCCCGGCGGCGACGAGATCGGAGCGCAGGCATGAAGAAGGTTTACGTTCCGACGCTGCTGCTGATTGCGGCGCTGTCGCTCCTGGGCTGCACGGAACCCGCCGCACCGACGGTGAATTTGCACCGGGCGGTCGAGATCGGGGATATCGACCAGGTCTCGCGTCATATCCACTGGAAAAGCGATCTCGATCGGCCGGATGCGCACGGCGATCCGCCGCTACACGTCGCCGCGCGCGCAGGACGCGTCACCATCGCGCGGGAGCTCGCCCGCAAAGGCGGGAGTATCGAGTCGCTGAACGCCGCGGGGAAGACCCCGCTCGCCGTCGCACTCGAGCACGGGCGCACGCAGGTCGCGAGCATGCTCGTCGACCAAGGTGCACCCCTCGATGCGCAGGTCACGCTGGTCGCGTTGGTCGAGGCAGGAACAATCGACCGCGATACCCTGAATTTCCTCGTCAATGCAGGCGCACAGCTCGACAGACCGGATCCGAACGGGGATGCGCCGCTGCATGTCGCCATCCGCAATGGGCATCTCGAGACGGTACGGCGACTGATCCTTGCAGGCGCAGATGTGAATCAAGTCGCCGGTGACGGTCGCTTGCCGCTGCGGATTGCGCGAGAATCGGCGCCCGGGCGCGACGCCCGGTTTATCGTCTCGACCCTTGAGCGCAACGGTGCGAGGGCCGACCCACTCCCCTGACAGACACGCACAGGAGCGACCGAATGGCCGAGCGGATCGAAGATCTGACGGTGACCTACACGGAAGACGGTATCGACACGACCAAGGAGATCGACAAGGTCGTCCTCTCCAAGGGGAGTTGGACCACGATCCTCTTTCGCTACCAGGATTGGGATCGCGCAAAGGAGGCGTACGGTCCGGACAAATATACAATTCGTCGCTATCAGAAACGCAGTGGAGAGTACCGGCAGCAGTCGAAGTTCAACATTTCCAGCCGCGCACAGGCCCAAGCACTCGTCGAGGCATTGCAGGGTTGGCTGACTGACGACTGATCGCGCGCAAGCGGGTGGACACCGATAGCCCAAACCGGTGGGTGAGGCGGGGGGCGTGACGATGACTGCCAAGACGCAGACGCGTCCGTGGCACTGCTTGGGTGTCGTGGAGACGACCAAGGCGCTGGAGGCGGATCCCGCTCGGGGTCTCTCCACGGCCGAGGCAGACCTGCGACGTCACCGTCACGGCGAGAACGCGCTCGCCGAGACCAAGTCGCGCCCGCTCTGGCTCAGATTCCTGGACCAGTTCCGAAACCTGCTGGTGATCGTGCTCCTCTGCGCGGCAGTACTGGCCTGGACGATCGGGGACCTCAAAGACGCCGTGGCCATCCTGATCGTCGTGATCCTCAATGCGGCGCTCGGCTTTTATCAAGAGCACCGTGCGGAGCGAACACTCTCCACCCTGAAGGCGATGGTCGCCGTCCGTGCTCGCGTGCGTCGGGACGGTCGGATCGGCGAGGTCGAAGCGACCGATCTGATGCCCGGGGATCTTGTGCTGCTAGAGGCGGGCGATCGCGTTCCCGCGGACGGGCGGCTGCTGACGGCACCCAACCTGGAGGTCGACGAGGCCGCCCTGACCGGCGAGTCTCAGCCGGCTGGCAAGAGCACGCAGGCCTTGGACGCCGCGGGTCCGCCGCTGGCCGAGCGCCTGAACATGCTTTGGCGATCGGCATGTGGCGGATGGCCCAAAACCGGACGATCCTCAACAAGAAGCTCTCGGCGGTCGAAACCCTGGGCTCGACCACCGTGATTTGTTCCGACAAGACGGGGACACTCACACTCAACCGTATGACGGCGCATGCCGGCTGGTTTGCAGGCGGGCGCTTCAGTGTCGAAGGCGACGGCTACGGGACCGAAGGCGCGATTCTTCGGGACGATCCGAGCGATCAGATCGCTCCGGTCCACTTAGGCCGCCCCATGGCGCTCTGCAACGAATCGCGCGTGCGCGACGGCGCGTTGATCGGGGATCCCACCGAGGGAGCGCTCTGGATTCTCGCCCGCAAGGCCGGTCTGGACCCCGAATCCGAGCAGGCTCGCCGCCTTACGGGCGACCACAAGCTCACTGCCGAGGCCATCGGGCGCGAGCTCGGGTTGACCGGCGAGGTCGTCACCGGCGCGGAGCTCGACGCGATGGACGAGGCCGCACTCGGGCAGCGGATCGAGAACATCGGCGTCATCGCGCGGGTCTCGCCGGCCCACAAGGTCCGGATCGTGAAGGCGCTCAAGGCGCGTGGCCATGTCGTCGCCATGACCGGCGACGGGGTGAACGACGCGCCAGCGGTCAAGGCCGCGGATATCGGTGTCGCCATGGGTCTGACGGGCACGGCGGTCACGCGCGAGGCCGCGACCATGGTGTTGATGGACGACAACTTCGCGACCATCGTCCGGGCAGTCGAGGAAGGGCGCGTGATCTTCGACAACATCGTGAAGTTCGTACGCTTTCAGCTCTCGACCAATATCGGCGCCATCCTGACTGTGCTGGCGGCAACCCTGATGGGGCTGCCGACACCCTTCACGGCGATCCAGCTCCTCTGGATCAACATCATCATGGACGGCCCGCCCGCGATGACACTCGGCGTCGAGCCGGCGCGCCCCGGCAACATGCGGGCCCTGCCCCGCCGACAGGACTCTCAGATCCTCACGCTGCAGCGCTCGGCCCTCCTCGGCCTCTACGGCACCATCATGATGGTCGGCACCCTCTGGCTGTTTCAGGATGCCTTGACCAGCCACGGCCAGGCCTATGCCCTCACACTCGCCTTCACCACCTTCGTGCTCTTTCAGTTCTTCAATGTCTTCAATGCCCGCAGCGAGCACGGCAGCGCATTCAACACCCACTTCCTCGCAAACGGCAAACTCTGGCTCGCACTCGGCGCCGTCCTCGCACTCCAGGTCCTGGTCGTGAATTGGTCAACGGCTCAGGAGTTCTTCGGAACGGTTCACCTGCAACCCATTGACTGGCTCACGGCCACGCTCATCGCATCCAGCGTGCTCCTGCTCGACGACGGCAGGAAGTGGGCGCAGCGGCGATTCGAGCCTCGCTCGTTAGACCGGCCACCCGGACCGTGAGGGGCTCGTGACATCCGCTCCGCGGTGTCACGCATGCCCTGGCGCTCTGCGCCTACTGCCGCCATGGCCGCACGACGAACGAGGCCGCACTCCTGCCTTGATCAAGAGACACACCAAGGGCTCGCCTGATCCTGCTCAAAGATCAAAGTCCGATCGGCGAGCGACTCGCAAACCCCGCGGATGCTTGCGCGGACGAGATCGGGATGGTTGTTGGTCTCGCTGACATGCGCGACGCAGAGCTGCGCGATGGCTCGGTTCGGCAAGGCATCGAGCAGGCCGGCGGCTTGCAGGTTGCTGAGATGCCCGAAGTCGCCGGCGACGCGTCGCTGCAGACTCGGCGGATAAGGGCCGCGACGCAGCAGCTCCGGATCATGGTTGAGCTCCAGGATCAGCGCGTCGCAATCCTGAAGAACCTCCGTCATGTGGGGAGTCACGCAGCCGGTATCCGTCAACATCCCCAGGCGACGCCCGTCGGCCTCGAAGAGGAACTGACAGGGCTCGCGGGCATCGTGCGGGACAGGATAAGACCGGATACGCAGGCCGTCGATTCGGATCGACTGCCCCTGACCGGAGAGCAGCCGCATCCTCGGGATCTCGGGGGCGCCCACCGCCCGCCAAGTCCCGGGTGTTGTCCAAACCTCCACGCGATGCCGCCTTGCGAAGGACCACACGCCCTTCACATGGTCACCGTGCTCGTGGGTCAGGAGCAGGACATCGATGCTGTCCGGCTCGACATCCACCGACCGCAGTCGCTGATTCAGCTCGCGTAGGCTGAGGCCGTTGTCCACCAACACGCGGCAGCCCGCGCTTTCCACCAGCGTGGCATTGCCGCGGCTGCCGCTGCCAAGCGAGCAGAAACGCACGTCGCGTCTCAGCCTAACGCATTTGTTCCTTCATCAGCGTCAGGATCCGTTGGCTCGACTCGGATGTATCCGGATTCCCGCTCGCATCCAGCACGGTGACACGTGATTCGGTCTCGCCCCCCTGCACACGCACCTGATACTGCTTGACCGGGTCGACCTCGTTCTTCTTCCAGAAGGCCATTCGCGAGAGGAGGCCGGGGCGCTTGTCGTCGGACGCGCCGTCCTGCCCTGCATAGCGGACATAGTAGACACCCCGACTCATATCGCGATCTTCAACGGCGAATCCGGCCCGATCCAGTGCCGATCCGGCGGTTCTCCATGCACGGCGAAAATCCTCCTGGATCACCAAGGCTTGAGAGCCTCCCTCGGTAACGAGGCGAGCACCGACGGCCTGCATGGCAAGACCGCTTCCGGCGGCGCCGGATCTGCCCGCGGAGACGGGGCTCGCGGCCGCGGCACGCTGCTCGGATGCACCCAGAAAGACCATGAGGCGCCGCAGCATCTCGGCCTCCTTGGCCGGATCGGTCCCGCTGGGCTCCCAAATGGTCCGGCTCCCGTCACCGATCGCATTGGTCACCAGACGCTCCTCCATCCCGCGATGCGTAAGATGGATGTCGGTGGTTCCGGGTGTCGTCCCGGGCTCGATACGCAGACTGTACTGATCGCGCGTCGAGGTCGCGTAAACCCCCTCGACGACCTTGCTGATCATGCGCGTGACGAAATCGCGCCGGATCTCGGCGCGGTTATCCAGCCAATCGGTACGCATCACGCCGACGGATGGATTTTGCTCGACCAAGAGGATGCCCTGCTCGCGCCAGAAGGCGATGACCTTGGGCCACACCTGCTGCGGCGAGGCCTGGACCTCGAGCCACCGCTCGGAGTCGCGCCGCCTCAGCTCCACATTGGGTGTCTCGGGGAGAACCTCGCCCGAAGCCGCGACGCGCTGGCGTTGCGCGCGACTCCCGCTGTATTCCGAGAAGGTCGCCCCGCCGGCTGGCGGAATGTCCAAGGCATCGTCAAACCGCCCTGCGGTCAGATCCGGAGGGATCTCGAGATTCTCGCCGGCCTCCTGCTGCTTCTTGTAGGCAAGTCGCTGATCGGGGATCGCGTCGTTGATGACGTTCGAGCCGCAGCCGGACAGCAGCAGAGTCAGCGCAAGTCCGGCACAGATTCCGCAGGTCAGCCAAAAACGTGGTCTCAAGGTGAGCGACCTCTTTAATCGATTGCGCATACGCCTCCGATCCGGCGGGGCAGCGCTGCAAAGGGCGTCAGAGCACACCCGCCTGCTCCATCGCGGCACGCACGCGTGCATGATGCTCTTCGGAGAGCCAGGTGAGCGGAAGCCGAATGCCTTTCGTGCACAGCCCCATCTCGGCAACGGCCCATTTTACAGGGATCGGATTGGACTGTACGAACAGGTCATGATGCAACGCATCAAGCCGACGATTCATGGCCTCCGCATGCTCGCGATCGCCCGCCAGCGCCGCGTCGCACATGTCCTGCATGAATCGAGGAGCGAGATTCGAGGTCACCGAGATGACTCCGTTTCCTCCCGTCAGCATGAACTCGCATCCGGTCGCATCGTCTCCGCTGTAGAGGGCGAATCCCTCGCCGCAGCCGTCGCGCAACCGCGCAACACGGGTTAGGTCGCCCGTCGCATCCTTGATGCCGACAATGTTGTCGATCGGTGCGAGCCGAACGGTCGTCTCGGGCAGCAGATCACACGCCGTACGACCCGGCACGTTGTAGAGGATCTGAGGGATATCGACGGCCTCGGCGATCGCACGATAATGCAGATACAGCCCCTCTTGAGTGGGCTTGTTGTAGTAAGGCGTCACCAGAAGGGCGGCCTGTGCGCCGGCCTCTTTGGCGCAGCGGGTCAGGTTGATCGCCTCGCGGGTCGAATTGGCGCCAGTGCCCGCGATGATGGGGATCCTGCCGTCGGCAAGCTCAAGCGTCTTGCGAATGACGGCGCAGTGCTCCTCCTCGTCGAGCGTCGCCGATTCTCCGGTGGTCCCCACGGCGACGATCGCCGTCGTCCCCGCGTCGACATGGAAGTCCACGAGACGCCGGAGGCTCGCGTCGTCGATGCCCCCGTCCTCGTGCATGGGGGTAATGAGGGCAACGATGCTGCCGCGAAACATGTCCAACTCCGTTAGGCGAAAGCCCTGATGGTAGTACGCGAGACGTCGCCGACACAACCGAGATGATCCGAGCCCGGGTGCGAGGACCCCGAGCGTTCGGCCCCTATGCACTCACCCCCGAGGCGTTCTAAGCCCAGAGGCTCAAGCAAAGACACTTTGACACCAACTCAGAAGCGCCGCCGGGAACAGGCCGAGGACCAACAGGGAAAGACCGTTGAGGCTCATGGCGAAACGCACGCCGCCGCTGGTCGTCAAGACCGGCATATCCGGATCCGGCTTGTCGAAATAGATGAGCTTGACCACGCGCAGGTAGTAGAAGGCCCCGATGATCGAAAAGGCAACGGCGACCAGGGCGAGCCAGACCAAGTCGATGCGCACGACAGACTCCAGCACCAGCAGCTTCGCCATAAAGCCGACCGTCGGCGGGACACCGGCCATCGAGAACATCACCAGCGCCATCATGGCGGCGTACCAGGAATCCCGGTCGTTCAGCCCCTTGAGGTCGTCCAGATTCTCCGCGTCGAAGCCTTTTCGGCTCAGGATCAGCAGGATGCCGAAGGCGCCGGTCGACATGACGGCGTAGACGATCGCATAGAACATCGCCGATGCGTAGCCCTGCGCGGAGCCGGCCAAGAGCCCGAGGAAGATAAAGCCGACGTGCGAGATCGTCGAGTAGGCCAGCATGCGCTTGATGTTGGTCTGTGCGATCGCGACCAGGTTTCCCAGACCCATGGAGAGCACGGCGAGAATCAGGAGCATGCCTTGCCAATCCGGCTGGACCGCCTCCAGTCCATCCACCAACATGCGGATCGCCAACGCGAAGGCCGCGATCTTCGGCGCACTGCCGAGCAGAAGGACGGCCGGCGTGGGCGCACCCTCGTAGATGTCCGGAACCCACATGTGGAAGGGCACGGCGCCGAACTTGAATCCCACGCCGATGACCAGGAAGACCACGCCGAAGACCAGGACCCTGTTGTCCATCCCCTGCTCGGCCACCGCCTCTGCGACCGGACCGAACTCGATCGAACCGGTCGCGCCGTAGATCATGGAGACGCCGTAGAGGAGCATTCCCGAGCCAAGCGCGCCAAGCACGAAATACTTCATCGCCGCTTCGGCGCCCTTCTTCGAGTCGCGATCGAAGGCGACCAAGGCATAGAGACAGAGCGCCTGAAGCTCAAGACCGAGATAGATGGTCAGGAAGCTGTTGGCCGAGACCATGATCAACATCCCGAGGATCGCAAAGAGCCCCAAGACATAGAACTCCCCGACGAAGAGTCCGCGATCCTTCAGCCAGGGCCGCGCGTAGACGAAGGCGAGCAGGCTGACCACCAAAATCGCGCCCCTGAGCAGATCGGTCAGGCCGTCGCGCACGACATTGCCGTCGAAGACGATGCGCGTCTCGCCGCCGCCCACGGCACCCGTGAGGCCGATCGCGACCAGCAGACCGATCAGGGTCAGGGTATGGTTAATGTCCTTATCCTTCTCCTTGAGATAGAGATCCAGCACCAGCACGATGCTGGCGGTGACCAGGATCGCGATCTCCGGCAGGATGGGGATCAGATTGGCGGCGTCGAATGGCATGTGAGAATTCCGATTAAGTGAGACCCGCGCCCGAGCGCATCCCCGAACAGGTCGTCAGGGCTGCCCAGTCAGACCGGCGACGGATGCGGGCACCGCAAGGACGCAGTCCGCCGCCTCGGAGGCCGGCAGCTTGCATTCGCTGACATGGGCAACCAGGTTCTCGACCGAGGCGTGCATCACCTCCATCAAGGGGGCGGGCCAGATCCCGAGGGCCAGGACCGCGGCTGCCAGCACCCCGAGATTGAAGGTCTCGCGGCGGCTCAGATCCTGCAGACCGGCCACCTTCTCGTTCTTGACCTCGCCGAAGATCACCCGCTTGACCATCCAAAGGGTAAAGGCCGCCGCCAGGATCAAGGTGGTCGCGGCCAGGAAGGCCCACCAGAAATCGGCCCGGAAGGTCGCGAGGATCACCATGAACTCGCCGACGAAACCTGAGGTTCCGGGCAGGCCTGCATTGGCCATCGCGAAAAAGACGACGAAGGCGCCGAACCAGGGCATAGTGTTGATGACACCGCCGTAGTCTGCGATCTCGCGTGAATGAACGCGGTCATAGAGCACGCCCACGCAGAGGAAGAGCGCACCCGAGATGAAGCCGTGCGAGATCATCTGGACCATTCCGCCCTCGATCCCCATCACCGCACCGCCGGCGACATCCGGATTGCGGATGATGGTGAAAACGATAAAGAAACCGAGCGTCACGAAACCCATGTGCGCGATCGACGAATAGGCGATCAGCTTCTTCATGTCCTGCTGAACCAGGGCCACGAATCCGATGTAGACCACGGCGATCAGAGACAACGCGATCATCAGCAAATCGAGCGAGGCACTAGCGTCCGGTGTGATCGGCATCGAGAAGCGCAGGAACCCGTAACCGCCGATCTTCAGCATGATGGCCGCAAGGATGACCGACCCGCCGGTCGGCGCCTCGACATGCGCGTCGGGCAACCAGGTGTGGACCGGGAACATCGGCACCTTCACCGCAAAGGCGAGCAGGAAGGCGATGAAGATCAGGATCTGGGCGGTCATGCCGAGCTCCAGATCGTGGAAATCCAGGATACTGAAGCTGTCGGCCTGGAAGAACATGTAGATCAAGGCGACCAACATGAAGACCGAGCCGAAGAAGGTATAGAGGAAGAACTTGATGGTCGCATAGACCCGATTCGGTCCGCCCCAGACCCCGATGATGATGAACATCGGGATCAGCATCGCCTCCCAGAAGACATAAAAGAGGATGGCATCGAGCGCCGAAAAGACGCCGACCATCACGCCTTCCATGATCAGGAAGGCCGCCATGTAATGCGACGGCTTGTAGGTAATGACATCCCAGCCCGCGATGATCACGAAGATGGTGATGAAGGTCGTGAGGATGATCAGCGGCATGGAGATGCCGTCGACGCCCAGGTAGTACTCGACATTGAAGGTCGGTATCCAGGGCGCACGCTCGACGAACTGCATCTGCCCGATGCCGGCGTCGAACCCTGTCCAGAGACCGAGGCTGATCGCGAAGGTCAGGATCGCAAAAGCGAGCGCGATCCACTTGGAGATGTCGGAGCCTCGATCTCCGCTCGCCAGTACGGCGATACCGCCGATGATCGGCAACCAGATGATCAGCGTCAGGAGAGGTAACTCGTACATGCGGGGTGTCTCCTTCCGCTTTAGAGCACGACGAAGATCGTCAAGAGCCCGACGAGCCCGACGATCATCGCAATCGCGTAGTGATAGAGGTAACCGGTTTGCAAATGCCGCGCGCGCTGCGCCAGCGCTGCAACCCGGTGAGCCGATCCGTTGACCACACCGTCGTCGATGATCGCGCGGTCACCGCCGAGCCAGAGTACCTTGCCCAGCCAACGACTGCCGCCGGCAAAGATCTTCTGATTGAAATCGTCGAACCCGTACTTCGCCTGCAGGACCTTGGTCACGGGACCACCCATCGCCTGCAGTTGATCGTCGATCTTCGGATTCCTCGCAAAGACAAACCACCAAACGACGGCGGCCAAGATCAAACCACCCATCGCCAGGAAGAAAGGCGGCATGCTCATCCCGTGCAGGACGAAGGCCCATTGACCATGCCAGTGCTCGCGCAGCGGCTGCAGGGTGTCGTGCTCGGGCGCCACGACGATGGGGTTCCAGTCACCGGTCGCGAACCAATTGGTCACCAGCAGCGGCTCGACGACCAGCCAGCCGAGCACCACCGAGGGGATCGCCAGCAGCACCAACGGCAAGGTCACTACCCACGGGGTTTCGTGCAGATGGTGTCGTGTGTGCTCGTCCATCCGCGGCTTGCCGTGAAAGACCAGGAAGTACATGCGGAAACTGTAGAGCGCCGTGACGAAGACACCGATCGTCAGTAGGAGCGAGGCATAACCGGACCCGTAGAGCGTCGAATGCCCCACCGCCTCGATGATGGCGTCCTTCGAGAAGAAGCCGGAGAAGGCCGGGAAACCAATCAGGGCCAGCGAGCCGATCAACGCGGTGATCCAGGTGATCGGCATGTAACGGCGCAGGCCGCCCATCTCGCGGATGTCCTGCTTGTGATGCAGAGCGATGATCACCGAGCCGGCCGCCAGGAACAGCAGCGCCTTGAAGAAGGCATGGGTCATCAGATGGAACATCCCGGCCGCATAGGCCGAGGCACCGAGCGCCGTCACCATATAACCGAGCTGCGAGAGGGTCGAATAGGCGACCACGCGCTTGATGTCGTTCTGCACCAGACCGATCAGGCCCATGAACAGTGCCGTCGTCGCGCCGATGATGAGGATGAAGCTGAGCGCCGTCTCCGACATCTCGAACAGCGGCGACATCCGCGCGACCATGAAGACGCCGGCGGTGACCATGGTCGCGGCGTGAATCAAGGCCGAGATGGGCGTGGGGCCTTCCATCGAGTCCGGCAGCCACACATGCAAAGGGACCTGTGCGGATTTACCCATGGCACCGATGAAGAGCAGAATGCAGATCAGGGTCATGAGCGAAACGCCGCCGAACAGGGCGACCTGCGTGCCGGCATGGGCGGGTGCCGCGGCAAAGACCTCCGCGTAATCCATGCTGTTGAAATACATCCCGATGGCAGCGATGCCGAGGATGAACCCGAAGTCGCCGACGCGGTTGACCAGGAAGGCCTTCATGTTGGCGAAGATCGCCGTCTCGCGCGTCGACCAGAAACCGATAAGCAGGTAAGAGACCAGACCGACCGCCTCCCACCCGAAGAAGAGCTGCATGAAGTTGTTGGACATCACCAACATCAACATGGAGAAGGTGAAGAGCGAGATGTAGCTGAAGAACCGCTGGTAACTGTTCTTGCCGGTCAGCGCGCCTTTCGGCCAGTTGTGCTCGTCATCGGCCATGTAGCCGATCGTGTAGATATGGACCATCAAGGAAACAAAGGTCACGGTCGCCATCATGACCGCCGTGAGCCGATCGACCAAGAAGCCGATCTCGAAGCGGATCCCGTCCGAGACCATCCAGGTATAGACCGATTCGTTGTAGACCGGCAGATCGCCCCAGATGAAGCGCGCCAGCACCATGAGCGACAGCGCCGTGGAGAGCCCGACGCCGGCGATCGTCACCGCATGCGCCCCCTGTCGGCCGATTCGGCCGCCGAAAAAGCCCGCGATGATGGCGCCCAGGAGCGGCGCAAGCACGATGGTCAGGTAGACGTTTTCCACTGTTTAGCTCGCTCTTTCGCTTGATGTGATCCGAATCGACCCGCCAGTTGCGCAGACACCTTGACGCCGTGCGCGCTACCCCTTGAGGCTGTCCAGATCCTCCACGTTGATCGTCTGCCGATTACGGAAAAGCACCACCAGGATCGCCAGCCCGATCGCCGCCTCCGCCGCCGCCACGGTCAGGATGAAAAAGACGAAGACCTGCCCCGTCATATCCCCGAGGAAATGGGAAAAGGCGACGAAATTCATATTCACCGCCAAGAGCATCAGCTCGATGCACATCAGCAGCAGGATGACGTTTTTGCGATTCAGGAAGATCCCGGCGACCGCCAGCATAAAGAGCCCTGAGGCCAGGATCAGATAGTCTGAGAGCGCGATCATTCGGTCGATTCCTGTGGTGCAGCCGAGGCAGCGACGGCCGGAACCGCGGCACGCTCGGAAGGCATCTTGACGATACGAACCCGGTCTGGACCCTTCTTGACCCTGACCTGCTTCGCCGGATCCATGTACTTCGTCTCGGGCCGACGGCGCAGCGTCAAGCGAATCGCGGCGACGATGGCGACAAGCAGGATGACGGCGGCAATCTCGAACGGATAGACATAGAGGGTATAGAGCAGGAGACCGAGCTCCTCGGTATTGCTCACCTCGGGGCCTGCCGGCACCGGCGACGGGAAATGCTGCAATCCGAAGTTGGCCGGTCCGACGATCAGGAAGATCTCGAGGGCGAGCACGACCGCAATCAGCGCACCGATCGGCAAATAGCGAATAAAGCCCGCACGCAGCGTCGCGATATCGACATCGAGCATCATGACCACGAAGAGGAAAAGCACCATCACCGCGCCCACATAGACCAGGATCAGTACAATGCCGAGGAACTCCGCCTCGAGCATGATCCAGAGGGTCGCGCTGCTGATGAAGGCCAGCACCAGATAGAGAACGGCGTGGACCGGATTGCGACGCGTGATCACCATCCCTGCAGCAACTAGGGTTATGGCCGCAAAGACATAGAAGAGGAATTTTTCAAAGCCCATGATTCATCCGAATGCCGTGGTTAGGCGCAATGGTCAAATAAGCGCCAACGGAGCGCCCGCTCGGCGCCTGATCGCCCTCTGTTCGATCGAGCCCCGAAGCGCCGCAGGCGGATCGACGAAAGCTCCGGCCCGCTCGGCATGAAGGCATCGATCCTCGAGCATGCCTGCATCGCCGGACGCAATCCCTGCGATCCGGGGTCCATCGCGGTCAGCGGTAAGGCGCATCCGCGGCGCGTGCCGCGGCGATGTCCGCCTCGTATTTGTCCCCGATCGCAAGGAGCTTCTCCTTGGTCATGATGTTCTCGCCGCGATTCTCGAAGTGGTACTCGTAGACCCCGGTCTCGACGATCGAGTCCACCGGGCAAGACTCCTCGCAAAACCCGCAATAGATGCACTTGAAGAGGTCGATGTCGTAGCGCGTCGTCCGTCTCGACCCGTCCTCGCGCGGCTCGGCCTCAATCGTGATGGCCAGTGCCGGACAGACCGCCTCGCAGAGCTTGCAGGCGATGCAGCGCTCCTCGCCGTTCGGATAGCGCCGTAAGGCATGCAGGCCGCGAAAACGCGGCGATATCGGGGCCTTCTCTTCCGGGTACTGAACCGTGAACTTGCGCTTGAACAGATAAGCGCCGGTCAGGCTCAAGCCCTTGAAGAGCTCCACCATCAAGAGGCTTTGAAGATAATCGCGTGTGGCTTTCAGCATCGGTCGTCTCCGGCTCAGGCGGACCACCAAGGGGGCAGCTCTGCGAGCACCGCGAGCGCCACCACCAAGATCCAGACGATCGTGATCGGGATGAACACCTTCCAACCCAGACGCATGATCTGGTCGTAGCGATAGCGCGGGAAGGTCGCCCGTAACCACAGGAACACGAACATGAAGAAGAAGGTCTTGAGCAACAGCCAATGGAAGCCGTCACCCAGCAGCAGGCTGCCCTCGACCCACGTCTGCGGGAAAGGCGACAGCCAGCCGCCCATGAAGAGCAGGGCCGAGAGCGCCGAGATGAGGATCATGTTCGCGTATTCGGCCAGGAAGAAGACCGCGAAGGCCATCCCGGAATATTCGACATGGAAACCGGCGACGATCTCGGACTCGCCTTCGGCGACGTCGAATGGCGCCCGATTGGTCTCCGCGATACCCGAGATCAGATAGACGCCGAACAAGGGCAGCAGCGGCAGCCAAAACCAAGTCAGGATATTCCCTTCCTGGGCCGCGACGATCGCACCCAGATTCAGGCTCCCGGCGGCCACCAGCACACCGACCAGCGCAAAGCCCATTGCGATCTCGTAGGCAACGATCTGAGCCGCCGAGCGCATGGCCCCGAGCAGGGCATATTTCGAGTTCGACGCCCAACCCGCAATGATGATGCCGTAGACACCGAGCGAGGTCAGCGCAAGGAGATAGAGCAAGCCGGCATTGATGTCGGCGAGCACCATGCCTTCATCGAAGGGGAATACCGCCCAGGCGGCCAAGGCCGGCGCGATCGCAATCATGGGCGCCAACAAGAACAACGCCTTGTCGGCCTTGGTCGGGATGACGATCTCCTTCATCATCAGCTTGACCGCATCCGCGATCGGCTGCAACGAGCCGCGCCAGCCGACCCGGTTCGGCCCGATGCGGACCTGGATATAGCCGATGACCTTGCGCTCGGCCAAGGTGTAATAGGCCACCATGCCGAGCAGCGGCAACACGATTGCGATGATCTTGATCAGGATCTGGATCACCACGGGAAGCGCATTCCATAGTTCGATCATCATTGAATCATCCCGCCTCGCTACCCGTCTCGCCGAACCATGGCCTGATCTCGACCGGGCCGATCTGCGTGCCCAGGCGCCCGCTTCCGGTCACGGCTGCCGGGATCCGCGCACAGCCCATGGCGATAGCCTCGTCCAGGAACACATTGGCCTCGACCTCGTGGCCGTTCTGAACGATCAAGACCGTCTGATCGGCAATCAGTCCATCGCCACGTGCCTGCTCCGGATGCAGATAGACACCGAATGCCGCACCCTGCACGGGCGTACGCTGCAGCGCCGGAGCCCGTCGGACCAGCGGATCCAGGGCATAAATGGGCACGCTCCCGAGCCGCATCAGCCCGGCGGCTGTGCCGGGTGTCGCCGTCGGATAATCCTCGCGCGGGGCGTTGTCGTGTGCGGCATCGCCGCACAGCCCGTCAAGCTCGTCGCGCACCTGCGCCGCATCCCGGTACTCGAAGCCCGGAAGATCCAGCAGATTGCCCAGCACGCGCAGCACCTTCCAGCCGGGACGGGCCTCGCCGGGGGGCGCGACAGCACCTTGAAACCGCTGCCGGAGGCCGCCCGCATTGACGAAGGTCCCGGAGGTCTCGGCGAAGGCCCCGATCGGAAGCAGCACGTCGGCAACGGCTTCGAGCGACGGGGAACGGAAGGCGGAGCAGGCGATCACCAGATCGGCCGCCTCGCACATGGCCATCGCCCGCGCGGGATCATTCAGATCCCGATCCGGCTCCAAGCCCCAAAGGACCAGCGTGCTCGGCGGTGCGCTCAGCATCTCGCCCAACCCGAGGCCCTTCGACTCGGTAGGCCGGCCGCCGGGCAGCCCCTGCGGTACAGCACCGGCCAGATACGCGCCGACGCTGTTCGCCGATGCCGGCAGGAAACCCACGACGGCGCCGCTCAACTCGCCGATCCGATAGGCCAACGCCTTGAGCACCCCATAGTTCGGATGCGCGGCGGCCAGCGCGCCCAGCAGAACAGCGCCGGTCGCCTTCTCCTCCGCAGCACGCAAAGCGTCGGCGATCGCCTGATGGGCATCGTCGGGCTTGGCCGAGCCGACGATCGCTTTGAGCGTCCCCGACGCCTTAGCGCCCAGCGCCTTGGCGATCGCCGCGAGATCCGAGACCATCTGCGCCGGCGTCCCGACCAACTGCCGGGCGGGATGGGTCAGAGCCAGGGTCAGGGGATTCACGCAGGCGACGGTCGCACCCTCCAGCGCAGCCTTACGGATGCGATGGGCCAAGAGCGGCTGCTCTGTGCGAATCTCTGTTCCGATCAGGAGGATCGCCTCGCGGGTCTCCAGATCGGCGATCGGCAGACCCAGCCAGGGCAACATCGGATCTGCGTCATCGCCGCTGAAGTCCTGTTGGCGCAGACGATGATCGACATTGGCGCAACCCAGGCCGCGCGCGACCCGCTGCGCCAAATACAGCTCTTCGAGCGTCGCGTTCGGGGCCATCAGCCAGCCCATACGGTTCGCATCAGCCGCCTTCAGACGCTCGGCGACCAGGGTCAGTGCCTCCTGCCACTCGACCTCGCGCCAGATCCCGTCGGCCTTGATCATAGGCGCGGTCAGACGATCCTCGGCGTTCAGGCCCGCGTAGCTGAACCGATCGCGGTCCGAGATCCAGGTCTCGTTGACTGCCTCGTTGTCGCGCGGGTGCACCCGCATCACTTGACCGCCACGCACATGCAGACGGATGTTCGAGCCGACCCCGTCGTGCGGGGCGATGCTGTCGGCGTCGGTCAGCTCCCAGGCCCGCGCGGTGAAACGATAGGGCTTGGAGGTGAGCGCACCAACCGGACAGAGATCGATGATGTTGCCCGACAGCTCATGGCTCACGGTATGGGCAACGAAGGTCCCGATACGCATGTCTTCGCCGCGCCCCGTGGCGCCGAGCTCACGCACGCCGGCGATCTCGGCGCCGAAGCGCACGCAGCGGGTGCAATGGATACAGCGGGTCATATCGGTGGCGATGAGCGGACCGAGATCCTCGTCCTTGACGACCCGCTTGCGCTCGGAGAAGCGCGAGACATCGCCGCCGTAACCCATCGCCACATCCTGCAGCTCGCATTCGCCGCCCTGGTCGCAGATGGGGCAGTCAAGCGGATGGTTGATGAGCAGGAACTCCATCGTCCCCTGCTGGGCATCGATGGCCTTGGGCGAGCGGGTCAGGACCTTCATGCCCGCGCCGACCGGCGTGGCGCACGCGGGCACCGGTTTGGGGAAGGGGCGGCCTCCCTGCTCCGCCTCGACCAGACACATGCGGCAGTTGGCCGCGATCGACAGCTTCTTGTGATAGCAAAAACGCGGGATGCTGATCCCCTCGCGGTCCGCGACCGTGATGATCATCTCTCCCGGCGCCGCTTCGCAGGTGCGGCCGTCGATCTCGATGGTGATCTTGTCCGTCATTCAGCTCTCTCGATCGGCGCCCGTGGGCCGGATGTCGCGCACCGCTTCGGCGCGCGCCCTCGGACCTGCTCGCTCGCGCGAACGGGGCCATTCTACAAGTTGCGATTCCGGGACAGCGACGGCATACCGTGCTCGCCCCGATTCGGATCAGGCCGCAGGTCTAAGCTGCCATGCTTTGGCCGCGCTCGATCAGGTGCTCGAATTCGTGTCGATAATGCTTGAGAAAGCTCTGCACCGGCATTGCCGCGGCATCGCCCAGGGCACAGATGGTGCGTCCTCCGATCCGACCCGCAACACTGTCGAGCAGATCCAGGTCGCCCGGCCGCCCCTTGCCGTCCAGGATGCGACGCAGCACCCGCTCGAGCCAGCCGGTGCCTTCTCGGCAGGGTGTGCACTGGCCGCAGGACTCATGCATATAGAAGTGCGACAGGTTGTGCAGGACTTTGACCATGCAGGTCCCCTCGGCGATCACGATCACGGCACCCGAACCCAGCATGGAGCCGGCCTTGGCGATCGAATCGTAATCCATGTCAACATCCATCATGATGTCGCCGGGCACCACCGGGACCGATGACCCGCCGGGAATCACCGCCTTGATCGCTCGGCCGTCCTTCATCCCGCCGGCCAGCTCGAGCAGATCCCGGAAGGGTGTGCCGAGCGGAACCTCGAAGTTGTCCGGTCGAGCGACATGCCCGGTGACCGAGAAGAGCTTTGGACCGCCGTTGTTCGGGCGCCCCTGCTCCAAGAACCATTTCCCGCCCTTCTCCAGGATGACCGGGATCGAGGCCAGCGACTCGGTATTGTTGATGGTGGTCGGACGCCCGTAGAGACCGACCTGGGCCGGGAACGGCGGCTTGAAGCGCGGCTGTCCCTTCTTGCCCTCGATCGACTCCAGGAGAGCCGTCTCCTCGCCGCAGATGTAGGCCCCCGCCCCCAGATGGTTGTAGAGGTCGAAATCCACGCCCGAGCCCTGGATGTCCTTGCCCAACAGACCCGCCGCGTAAGCCTCGCGAATGGCGTCCTCGCACCGCTCGATCGGCTCGTAGAACTCGCCGCGGATATAGTTGTAGCCGACCGTCGCCCCGATACAGTAACCGGCGATCGCCATGCCCTCGATCAACTGATGCGGGTTGTAGCGCAGGATGTCGCGATCCTTGCAGGTGCCGGGCTCGCCCTCGTCCGAGTTGCAGACGATGTACTTTTGGCCGGGCGCCGTGCGGGGCATGAAACTCCACTTCAGACCCGTCGGGAAGCCTGCACCGCCGCGACCACGTAACGCCGAGAGCTTGATCTCCTCGATGATGTCGGCCGGGTCCGGGCGCTCGCGCAGGATCTTCTCCCACTGCACATAGCCGCCCAGGCTTCGATACGCATCCAAGGTATGCCGAGTCGTGACATTCAGGTGCATATTGCGAAAACAGACGCTGTTCTGATTCGGGACCATCGGCCTACTCCAGCTCGTCGATCAGCTTATCGAGCGCCTGTGGCGAGAGGTTCTCGTGATAGGTCTTGTCGACCAGCACCGCGGGCGCATGCCTGCATGCGCCGAGACACTCCACCTCTTTGAAGGTAAAGCGGCCGTCGGCCGTGGTCTCGCCCAGACGCACGTCGTACTTGTGCTCGACATGCTCGATCAGCGCTTCGGAGCCCAGCAGCAAGCAGGAGACGCTGTTGCAGACACACACCTTGTGCCGACCCTGCGGCTCCAGGTCGTACATCCCGTAGAAGGTTGCAACCTCGTAGACGGACACCTCCGGCATGTCCAGATAGGCGGCGACGTCGTTCATGAGCTCGGTGGTCAGCCAGCCGCCGTTGGCGTCCTGCACGATGGTCAACGCGGGCATCACCGCGGACTGTTTCCATTCGGCCGGATACTTGGCGATCCAGCTATCGATTTGCTCGCGAACCTCAGCGGTGAACAGGGTCGATTGATCGCGATCGTGAATGACCGCAAGCGGTGCGTTGCGAAAGCTCATCAGCGATCGATCTCCCCGAATACCACGTCCAGCGTCCCGATGATCGCCACCACGTCGGCGAGCATATGGCCTTGGGACATCTCGTCCAGCGCGGCGAGATGCGGAAAGCCGGGCGCACGGACCTTCAAACGATAGGGCTTATTGGCCCCGTCGGACACGATATAGCAGCCGAATTCGCCCTTCGGCGCCTCCACCGCGGCATAGACCTCGCCGGGCGGCGGGCAATAGCCCTCGGTAAAGAGTTTGAAGTGGTGAATCAAGGCTTCCATGTCGTCCTTCATGTCTGCCCGCGACGGCGGCATGACCTTGTGATCCTCGATGGCGACCGGTCCCGGATTGTTGCGCAGCCATTGCACGCACTGCCTGATGATCCGATTGGACTGTCGCATTTCCTCCATACGGACCAGATAGCGGTCATAGCAGTCGCCGTTGACCCCGACCGGGATATCGAAGTCCATCTTGTCGTAGGCGGCATAGGGCTGTTTCTTGCGCAGATCCCATTCCACGCCGGATCCGCGGAGCATCGGCCCGGTGAAACCCAATTGAAGCGCACGTTCAGGGGATACGACACCGATGCCGACGGTACGCTGCTTCCAGATTCGATTATCGGTCAGCAGGGTCTCGTATTCGTCGACATGACCCGGAAAGCGATCGGTGAAATCCTCGATAAAGTCCAGCAGCGAGCCCTGACGCGGACCGTTGCGCTTGGCGATCGTCTTGGCGCTGTGCCACTTGGAGCTTCCCGAATACTGCGGCATCCGATCGGGCAGATCCCGGTAAACTCCGCCGGGCCGATAATAGGTCGCGTGCATCCGCGCACCCGAGACGGCCTCGTAACAATCGAGAAGGTCTTCGCGCTCGCGGAAGCAGTAGAGAAAGATCGACATGGCCCCGATGTCCAGGCCGTGCGCGGCGAGCCACATCAGATGGTTCAGGATGCGGGTGATCTCGTCGAACAGAGTCCGGATGTACTGCGCGCGCTCCGGGGCATCGACGCCGAGCAGCTTCTCGATGGCGCGGACATAGCCATGCTCATTGCACATCATGGACACATAGTCGAGCCGGTCCATGTAACCGATGCTCTGGTTGAATGGCTTTGACTCGGCGAGCTTCTCGGTCCCGCGATGCAGCAGACCGATATGGGGATCGGCCCGCTCGATCACCTCGCCGTCCATCTCGAGCACCAGGCGCAGGACGCCGTGGGCCGAGGGATGCTGAGGTCCGAAGTTCAGGGTGTAGTTGCGAATCTCAGGCATCGGCGGACTCCGAGCTCGCGCCCGTCTGCACGTATCGACTGTCGGAGCGGATCACGCGCGGCACCAGGACACGCGGCGGGATCGAGACCGGCTCGTAGATGACGCGACCCTGCTCCGGGTCGTAGCGCATCTCGACATGCCCGGATAGGGGAAAATCCTTCCGGAAGGGGTATCCGACAAAGCCGTAGTCGGTAAGGATTCGACGCAGGTCCGGATGACCCCGGAAGAGGATCCCGAAGAGATCGAATGCCTCGCGCTCGAACCAATTGGCCGCCGCCCAAACCGGGACGATCGAGTCGACCATCGGCTGACTGCTCCCTGCATAGACACGCAGGCGAACCCGCCAATTGTGTACAAGCGATAGGAGATGGTAGACGACGGCGAAGCGCTTGGGGTCGTCGACCGCCAGCTCTTGATCGCGGTCGACACCGCGGCCGAAACCGGTCGTGGACGCCTCTTCGGTCGCCCACTCGGACTTGCCGTAGGCGGCATAGTCGACGCCGCAAAGGTCGATGAGCTGCTCGAACCGCAGTTGCGGATGGTCGCGAAGGATCCAGGCCACCTCGGTCAAACGCCCCGACGGCACGATCAAGGTGACCTCGCCGAGGCCCGTGATGGTCTCGCATCCCTTGTCGGCGAGCGCCTCGCCGAGTGCATCGACGAGCGCGGTCAGCCTGACGGGGTTGGACAGGATGTCTTTTGCCATTGGAATTGGGTACGACTCAGCGAGCGATGGTATTGGTTCGGCGAATCTTGTTCTGCAACTGCAGGATGCCGTAAAGCAGGGCCTCGGCAGTGGGCGGACATCCCGGCACGTAGATGTCGACCGGGACAATCCGATCGCAACCGCGCACCACCGCATAGGAGTAGTGGTAATAACCACCACCGTTCGCACAAGACCCCATCGAGATGACCCAACGCGGCTCTGCCATCTGGTCGTAGACCTTGCGCAGCGCCGGGGCCATCTTGTTGACCAGGGTGCCCGCGACGATCATGACGTCGGATTGGCGGGGGCTGGGCCGAAAGACGATCCCGAAGCGATCCAGGTCATAACGAGCTGCGCCCGCGTGCATCATCTCGACCGCGCAGCAGGCCAGACCGAAGGTCATAGGCCACAAGGACCCGGTCCGGGCCCAATTAATGAGTTTGTCGGCCGTGGTCGTGACGACGCCCTCTTCGAGGATGCCCTCTATTCCCATTCCAGCGCCCCCTTCTTCCACTCGTAGATAAAGCCGACCACCAGGATCCCCAGGAAGATGACCATGGCCCAGAAGCCGTACATACCGAGCTCCTCGAGCACCACCGCCCAGGGGAAGAGGAAGGCGATCTCCAGATCGAAAACGATGAAGAGGATCGCCACCAGGTAGTAGCGCACGTCGAACTTTAAACGCGCACTCTCGAAGGCCGCAAACCCACATTCATAGGGGGAGTCTTTCTCCGCGTCGGGGCGGCGAGGTCCCAAAAAGTAACCCAAAACGAGCGGGCCGACGCCAACCAAGATCCCGACGATGATGAAGATCAGGATCGGCAGATAATTGTCGAGCATCAGTCCTCCCGAATTTACTTATTCTCTGACGTCGAGCCGGAGAAAGAGTCTAGTGCAGCCATCACGGCACTGTCAACCCGAGGAACAATTCAATTCATTAAGTTTTTCAAACCTTTGCGCATCATGCCACGCAAAAAAAACGGCATACCACTATAGCGGCATGCCGTTTGCTTTCCTGCAACTGCAGATGGTGCCGACGGCCAGACTCGAACTGGCACGGCTTACGCCACTACCCCCTCAAGATAGCGTGTCTACCAATTTCACCACGTCGGCGTTGTCGCTTTACTCTCGTGTCGCCGTATCGGCATCCACGTCTTTATTCTGCGCTTCGACAGCGTTTTCGTCGAAAATCACCTCGCCAGTGTCGACCTCGACCTCGCCCGAGCCTTCGATAAGGGTCTCGCCGACGGCCTCGAGAGGCTCCTCAACGTCTGGCGTCAGCCCGACCGGAACGTCCGATTGTGAATCGAGCTCGTTCCCACCCTCGTCCTCGGGAATCGCCGGAATGTCCGAGGTCGGCGTTGCTGCGGGCGGCGGGACGATGATCGTGCGCTCGTCCACGCTGTCCATAATCGTCACCGGCTCTGACCCCTTCGTCGCATAATACGCCAAAGCGATGCTGGTAAGGAAGAAGACCGTCGCCATGATCGCGGTCGTGCGCGTCAGGAACGAACCCGATCCGCGCGAGCCGAACACAGTCGCAGAAGCGCCACTCCCGAACGCAGCACCTGCATCCGCACCCTTCCCGTGTTGGATCAGGATCAACCCGATCAATCCCAGCGACAGGAAGACCTGCATGATGGTCAAAATGGTTTGCATGAGTATCTCGTTGCTGCAGCGTTAGGCCGCTAACTGTTCCCCGGCTAGACAGATCGCTAGAAAATCATCGGCGCTCAGCGATGCGCCACCGATCAGACCGCCGTCAATATCCGGTTGCGCGAGCAACTCCGCTGCATTACCCAGCTTCATGCTGCCTCCGTAGAGGATGCGTAATTTTTCGGCGATCGAACCGTCCAGTGCGGCGATCCGGCCGCGGATATATGCGTGAACCGCCTGCGCCTGCTCAGGCGTCGCCGTCATCCCGGTGCCGATCGCCCAGACCGGCTCATACGCGATCTCGACCCCAGCGAAGGCGTCGATACCGACGCGTTCGACCACGCCATCGATCTGAGCGGCAATCACCGACTCCGTCTCGCCCGCCTCGCGCTGCTGCAGCGTCTCGCCGACGCACAGGATCGGGATCAGGCCGCTCTCGGTCGCGCGTGCCAGCTTCTGCGCGATGGATGCCTCGTTCTCGCCATAATACTCGCGACGCTCGGAATGACCACAGATGACATACTTGCATCCGAAATCGGCCAGCATCGAGCCCGACACCTCGCCGGTGAAGGCGCCGCCGGCTTCGGTACAGAGGTTTTGAGCACCGAGCCGCACCGTGCTACCGGCGAGCAACTGCTCGCCGAGGTAGAGGTACGGGAACGGTACGCACACCGCAATCTCGGTCTTCGAGAGACTTCCGGCCCCGGCGACGACGCCGTTCAACAGTGCCTCGGCACTGGACTTGCTGCCGTTCATTTTCCAGTTTCCGGCGATCAGCGGCTGGCGCATCGAACCCCTCCAGGTAAGTCGAGCCCGCGAATTTAGCCGCCCTCGGTGCGGAAATCAAGCCTCGTTTGATTTACACTTGAAATGCGTCCGGTGCCTCCTGTCTTCTCCGAGCCCGTCGGCCATGCTCGGAGCCACCGACGAGCGCCTTCCAGACGCATTTCAAACAATCTGCTCTTAAACATTTCTTGAACCGCGTCAGGTACGAGGCCCGCGTCGGTCTACCCGGGCCGGCCTCAGATCCAACGACGGTTTTGACTCCCGGGACGCGGTTCAATGGCGAAAGGAAAACAGAAGAAGAACGATGGCGGCTCGACCATTGCGCTCAACAAGAAGGCCGGGCACGAGTACTTCATCGAGCAGCGCATCGAGGCCGGCCTCGTCTTGGAAGGTTGGGAGGTCAAGAGCCTGCGCGCCGGCCGGCTCCAGCTCAAAGAGGGTTACGTCAAGATTCTGCACGGCGAGGCGTTCCTGATCGGTGCGCACATCTCCGCCTTGGCCGCCGCCTCCACCCACGTCAACCCGGACCCCACCCGCAGCCGCAAGCTACTGCTCAAACGCAGCGAGATCAGCCGCCTGATCGGCCAGACCGAGCGCGCCGGCTACACCCTGGTCCCCACGGCCATGTACTGGAAGCGCGGGAACGCCAAGCTCGAGATCGGGCTCGCCAAGGGCAAGAAACAGCACGACAAGCGCGACACCGAGAAGGACCGCGACTGGCAGCGCGACAAGGAACGTCTCTTCAAGACCGGCTGAGCTTGCCGTGGAACCGCGGTTCCTCTAGAGTGTCCTACTGATACCTGGGGGCGACATGGTTTCGACGTGGGTCGCAAAACCTGAGGTGCATGCCGAGGTGCGGGTGACCTCGTAAATCCAACCGCAAATCTATAGTTGCCAACGACGACAACTACGCTCTCGCGGCTTAGGCCAGCGAGCCTCTGACCGTTCCCTGCCTATGGGGGGCGGATTCCAGGGGTAACATAACATGGGATCGCGGTGACGGGGGCTCGGACCTGATCCGCTAAAACCTAATTCGAGATCGCCGACTGATCGCCCTGCCCTTCGGGCGGCGGAAAGCTAAAAATAATAGAACGGGCTAAGCATGTAGGGCCAATGGCAGAGGGCTTGCGGACGCGGGTTCGATCAACGCACAGGTCGCCTTTGCTCGTAAGGGCAAAGTGAAAACGGGGCTCACATCGGCGAACCCTGCAGTCGGCTCAGACCGACACGGCAACGCCGAGGGGTAGGAAGAGGGCCAACCTCAGACCTGCCCTGTAGAGACTCATAGAGACGCTGACCCGGCAACGGTGGAGCGTCCACTAGGATCCGCGGCAACGCGGATAACACGCCCCGCATCCGGACCCCATCGGGTCGTATCCGATCCGGATGAAGGCATAGTCCAGGCCTCACCGAAAGGTGGGGAATCACTGTCCCGCCGCCTCCACCAAATCAACGGGCCTTGGAGTACACTCCAAGGCCCGTTTTCTTTTCGTGTTCACAAAGTCCGTGGCGAATTATCGCAAAGTCAACACCTTGAGCGGCATCGACGCAGCCTATATTGCCGGTTTGATCGACGGGGAAGGCACAGTCTCCCTGCTGCGAAAGCACAAACAGGACAACCGCCAGGTCGTCGTCTCCATTTCCAACACAGACCGCCCGTTGATCAACTACCTGCTCGAGACCATCGGAGCCGGCAAGGCGACAGGCAAGCGCACCTATTCCGACCGGCATACGCCGAGTTTCACGTACGCCATCACCAACCGTCACGCGCTCGATCTGCTCCGGCAGGTCGCCCCGTACCTTCGAACTTACAAAGCCCGGCGAACCGAGCTGCTGCTTGTAGACTACATCAGGCTCACCCCGCGGAATGGCCGATACTCCCTGGCTGGAGCATTGGAAAGGGATGCCTTTATCGAAGCATTCTTCGCGATCGAGCCGTAGTTTTCAGGAGAGCGACTTAGCCCGATCCGTAACGACCCCTTCGCAGCGCGCCAGACGTGGGCACGTCATTGATGTCTCAGAGAGACGTGTCCGGCGAACATCCGACGTTGATCTTAGACGGATCTGAGTAGCCGGTGGGAAACAGCGCGGCAAGCCAGCCGAACAACCGCTCCCGCGACACCGGCGCAAGGGAGTCGTTCTCGACCAGGATGATGGCTTGCCAAATTTTGCCAAGGAACCTAACCTCGCACCATGAGCACGATGAACATCTCTTTGCCCGACAGCCTCAAGGCATTCGTCGACGAGCAGGTCAGCCAGCGTGGCTTCGGCACCAGCAGTGACTAGCGAGCTGATCCGCCGCGATCAGGATCGGTTGCAACTGCGCAACCTGCTGCTCGCGGGCGCCTCGTCTGCTCCTACCGCGCCGGTGAACGAGGCTTACTTCGACAGCCTGTGCGAGCGGGTGCGCGGTGAGATCAAGACCCGACGCAGGACCTGATCGGCGGGCTGAAGACCAAGCCCGTCGTCCCGCGCGAGCAGCTCCGCCAGCACGGCGAGGACATGCTCGTTGGCGCCGTCCGTTTCTGCTTCAGGGAGCCAAGGCATTTGTCGCAGACGCGGCTACTCAAACAGTTCGTTAAGCTCATACCCGGTGCTGCGCCCGCCCGCATCCGTTTTCCGCAGTACGCCCCGCGCAAGCAGGTCGTTGATGTCACGCAAGGCCGTGTCCGGAGAACACTTGGCAATGGCCGCCCACTTGCTGCTGGTGAGCTTGCCTTCGAAGCCGTCGAGCAGCCGGTTGAGCAGATTCACTTGCCGCTCGTTCAATGGCGTGGTCGCCCATCGCTGCCGGAACCGTGTCTTCAAGAGCACGGCGTCGAGGCTGTGCTGTGCCTGATCGACGGCGCGATGGAGGGTGTCGAGAAACCAGGCGAGCCACTCGGTGACATCCATCGACTGTTTCTGGGTCCGTTCCAGAATGACGTAGTAGGCCGTGCGCTCCCGCTGGATCTGCGCCGACAGGCTGTAGAAGCGCTGGGGGCTGCCGTCGGCGCGCGCCAGCAGCAGATCGCCGATGGCTCGGGCGATACGGCCATTGCCGTCGTCGAACGGGTGAAGGGTGACGAACCACAGATGGCCTAGCCCTGCCTTGATGAGCGGCGGATCCTTCGAGGCGCCATTGACCCAATCGAGGAATCGACTCGTTTCTGCGTCCAGACGATCCGCCGGCGGTGCCTCGAAACGCACAGGCTGTCGGCCGATGGGGCCGGACACCACCTGCATCGGGCCGCTATTATCGTCGCGCCAAGTTCCGACCTTGATCTTGGATAGACCTGAGTAGCCGGTGGGACACAGCGCAGCGTGCCAGCCGAACAACCGCTCCCGCGACACCGGGGCATGGCAGTCGGCTCACCAAGCCGGTACTCAAACGGGTTCCCGCGCATGAAGCGCAGAGAGCATTTCCACAACCGCCGCTCCCGACATCTCGCGCGACCCCAGCAATTGGCATATGCTCGCGCGTATGTCTTCGCCCTTCCCGTCGGATCGATCTCCAATGCACCCTGAACGCCACGTCCGCCTGTTTCGCAACGGTCGCAATCAAGCTTTACGCATCCCTCGGGAGCTCGAGCTGGACGCGGACGAGGCGATTATCCGCAAGGACGGCGAGCGTCTGATCGTCGAGCCGGTGAAGCGCCGGCCAGACCTCGCCACGCTACTCGCCGGATGGGAGCCGCTGGACGAGACCCTCCCCGATGTCGACGAAGGGCTATTGCCCTTGGACGACATCCGACTCTAAGTGCCATGGCAAACGTTGCGGGCCTGCGCTACCTGCTCGACACCAACATCCTCTCCGCGCTGATTCGTCAACCCCAGGGATCAGTGGCCGCGACACTTGCTCGGCGCGGCTACGGGAGTGTCTGTACCAGCATCGTCGTGGCCGCCGAGCTGCGCTTCGGTGCCCGTAAGCTCGGCTCCAAGTCCCTGACCGACAGGGTCGACGACCTGTTGGCCTCGCTGCCCGTCCTGCCCTTGGACTCCGAAGCCGATCGGACCTACGCGGACATACGACATCAGCTGGAGCGAGCCGGGACGCCCATCGGACCCAACGATCTGCTGATCGCGGCGCATGCTCTGGAGTCCGGTCTAATCCTCGTGACCGACAATGTGGACGAGTTCGTGCGAGTTGCCGGGCTGCGTGTGGAGAATTGGCTGAACAGCCCGGCGTCCGAGACGCAATGATTCTCCGGATAGGCCAGTTATGGAGCGGTCAGCGGCGCTGGGTAGAGGATTGTCCGCTTTAGGGGGGCAGCAGCCATCTAGATCGAGCCATCTCGCCTTAAGCGCAAAAGGAAAGACTCGACCCCGCGACCGCTGCGCTCGGTGAGCGCGCCCAGGCTGGCCTGATCGCGCAGCGCCATCCCGACATCGGCTAGGCGGCCCATCAATAGACCCTGTGCGCGACTCAAGTCCGCCATCGGACCGGCCAATGCCGCCAAGTCAAAGCGCCAGCTCGGCCAATCGTTGGCCTGCCAGAGGTATGTGTCATCACCGCTGTTCATGCGGAGATTATGGCCGGACTCTCCGCATGCTCAAGTTATTCGCCGCACTTTGCGCGGTGAAAGTGGGCGCAATGCGCCTTGATCGATAGTCAAGCGCTCCACGATGCCCTACCCTGCAACATCAAGATTCATCTTGACGGATTCGCCCATGTCGACCACTGCACGAGAGAAGTTCTCATCCCAAGCGGCGCCTGAGGTTCTGGCAGCACTGCGTCAAATCGCCGAAGCCCAAGGGTAGGATGTTCAATCGCCCAGGCTTTCCCATCAAAACCTTCATGCCGTTTTCATGTCGAGCTTCGGCGCCTTGAACGCCTGTCGTCGCCGGGCCAGCATAGAGTCGCCGAGATGCGTCTTGACCCATTGCTCGACATCCAGGGTGCGCACCGAGGTCATCGCCTCGTGAATAACCGGGCTCGTCAGATCGGTGAGGAAGGCGGGAATCGCCAACACCAGCCGGCCGATCTCTTTGAGGGGGCCGCGTGCGGTGAACATTTTGTATTTTCCGAACACCGATTCGATGATGTCGGAGGACGCCAGCCAGGTCGCGCCGGGCGGGATCTTGGCGGCTTGTACCGCGACTTGTTCCAGGACCCGGTCGGTAAAGCGGGCGGCTCGCGGAGCGAGCGCGGTGCGCGGGGCGAGTGTGGATTGAAGCGATTCGCAGACGCCGGCGTGCAGTCCCTCGGACTTGAGAACGCTCTGGATGGCCTTGGACTGTTCCATCATCTGCGCATAGACCGCCAGATCCTCGCGATAGGCACTCACCCAGGCGAAGCCTTCCAGAAAGCGCGCGCGGCCGGTGTCGGCGAGATCCCAAAAGGCGTCGTCCAGATCCGCGAGCTGTAGGTCGGATGCCGCCTGCAGGGCCTCGCAGAAGGCTGCCTTATCGGGATGCCGATGGCCCAGCAGCACGTGCAGGGGACGCACGCGGGCGACGCCCAAGCGATCGCGCAGGTGGTCCCGGGCGGCGACCGTCAGAACGCAGGTGGGCCGAACGGCACTGAAATCTCCCCGCTCCTGGTAGGCGAGTAGGTTTTGCGCCCACTCGACATGGGTGTCGACGTGCATGAAGCGCGCCTTGGTGCGCTGACGCGGCGGCAACAGAAAGGCCAAGTCGGTTTGCTGAAAAGACGCCAGGGTCCGCGTGCAGTGCGACAAAAAGGTCTGCCAGCGCCCGTCCGGATGCAACTCCGCCTTGAGCAGGGTGGCGATGCGGTGCGAAATATCATAGGTTTCCACACAGTCTGTAGTCTGTTCCTGCCGAAACAGCGTGATCCCCTTGTGCAGGTCGCTGCCGTGATCGGCGACGATCTGCACCGGCACACCGGTGCGCTCGGCGACCTCGCGCAGCACCGTGGCGACCCACTCCCCGGTGCTGTGCGTCGTCACCTTCACGGCGAGCACCTGCATGGCCCGGTGCGACGGGCTGTAGCCGGTCTCGAGCAGTCGGGCGGCGGGGATGCCCAGAATCACGAGACACTTCGATGTGCCCAGTTCAAGCGTATGATCGGCCACGAAAATCCAATCCTCGCGCCGCTGCGGCGGCTGCAGGAGGATCGCCAATCCGCAGCGGTAAACCCAGTTGAGGACCGTCGTATGCGCCGGCATGCTCACCGGCATCCAGGGCGCGAGCAGACCCAGTACGCGGGGCACCCCGCGGCTGCCGAGTCCGGCACTTAGATACATCCGCAGCGTCAGTTGAATGACCAGGACCGAATGCCGGTGACCGGGCGGGGGCAAGCGCACCAGCTGCCGAACCGCATCGTCCGGGTCCTCCGCCTCGCCGGCGGGTGTTGCTGCCGATGCCGCGGGCTGTTCACCGCCTTCCGACGCCAGCGCCCGGTTCTTCCAATAGGTGCGGCTCGCTTCCAGATCTCGGATCTTGACCCGAGCCGCGCGCAGTCGCTGTTGCTTGTCCAGGGCTTTGGCCCGCCACGCATCGCGCGATGCCCGGAACAGTCGGGCCAATCGGGCCACGGGGGTTTTGAAAGTGTCCATCGGTGTGCGTCGGCTCGGATTCGGCTGGTGGTGGGGTCCCGGTGCCGCGAAGTGTGCCTGGAGGCGACAGGGCTGTCGATGGCGGCCGGCGGGAGGACAGCCGGCGCATCACCACCCGCACCCCGCGACACGAGACCGGCATGAGCTATTTCGTGCCTTATCGGGTCAGATTGAACTCCCTAGCCGGAGGCGTCGACGGTGCAACGGTCTTGGGCTTGATGAGCTGGTGGTGAGATGCGGGATCGCTTTCGGGCTAATCAATCGCACGCGCGCTTTGCCGGTCGAGGCATTCCCGAGACGGTATCGGAAGAATCGCTAGCCGGGCGGTTACAGCCCCCCGACCCGCACGTAGATCAGACACCCCGTATCCGAGAACGGGGTATGCCGGCTCAGATGCGGACTGCGAATCCAGGTTCCCGGTGGATAGCGCCCGTGCTCGTCGGCGAACTCACCCTCGAGGACCAGGATCTCCTCGCCACCCCAATGGGTGTGGGTCTGAAACCGCGTTCCCGGCGCCCAGCGCACCAGGGCGACGCTCTCAGGGTAGCCGGACTGTGCGTAGAGGGGGCGCACGGTGAGACCTTCCACCAGGCCGGGGCGCCAGCCGTAGGGGGCGCGCGTGTCCTCGACCAACCGCGGGCGATCCGCGCCCGGATACTGGCGCAGTCGCACGAAGAGCGTGCAGCCCGGAGCGGAGCGCGGAGAATGCCGGCTGCCGTGGGGGTTCATCAGGAAGGTGCCGGCCGGGTAGTCGCCGTGCTCGTCGGAGAAGACACCGTCGAGCACCAGAATCTCTTCGCCCTCGGGATGGGTATGCTCGGGGAAGGCACCGCCGGGGGTATAGCGCACCAGACTGGTGACCGGGCCGGATTCACCGCCCGCCCGGTACAGCGGCTTGCGCCAAACGGTGCCGCTCGGGCTGGGTTCCCAGGACATCGCGGCCGTGTCGACCACCGTGCGTCGGCCGAGGTCGGCATGGACGTCTGCAAGGGTCGTAGGGGTCGGCGTCGATGTGGACGGGGCTTCGATCATGGCGGGTCGGTGGTCGAGTCGAGGAGAATGCATCGGACCGCAGTGCACGACGCACATGCTTGGTCGTTCTGCCGATCTTCCGGACGTTGCGGCACCCGCCGTCGACATCAACGCAGCGACGAGGCGACGCCATGAACTGCAAGGCCCTGCTGGAAGAGATCCGCCGACGCATCCGCGCCCACCTTCCTGCCCTGCTCGCTGCGTTGGAGCGCGTCACGGCCGGCATCCGTCTAACCCGTACTGATCACGAGGCCGTGAAGTGTGCTCACTGAACATGGCCGCCCGTGAAGGCAGTGCCGATGGAGGGCGGCCCAGCGGCCGTGCATCAGTCCGGCGCGACGGCCTCCAGATAGAGCCATCGCCCGTCTTCTTTCACAAATCGGCTGGTCTCGTGGAGCCGGTGGGCGCGACCGCCGACCTTGTAGCGTGCGACGAACTCGACGAGGCCCTCGCGATCCTCGGGTGTGCCCGCCTCGACCCGGCGGATCGTCAGCCCGAGCCAGCGCACCGGCGCGCGGTCCTGATCGAGCTTGGGCGGTCGCGTGCGGGGATGCCAGGTCGAGAGGATGTAGTCGGTTCGATCCATGACATAGGCCACGTAGCGCGAACGCATCAGGGCCTCGACGCCGGGCGGGAGCGCGGCGGCGTCCAGATAGGGTCCGCAGCAGCGCTCATAGGGCCGTGGGCCGCCACAGGGGCACGGAGTCGCTTGCGTCATGGGTCTGGGCATCAGTTGGATGTCTTAGGTGATTTCCGCGAACTTCCATACCCGTAGGTTGTGCTGACGATAGGAAGCACAACTTGCGCCGACGGTTGGTTGTGCCTCGCACGGCTCGGCACAACCTACGCCCTTGGCATGAAGGTTTCCGGAATTCGCCTTACTGGGCAGTCTGCCATAGCGGTCGACGGGATTCATGACCGCGGCACGGCATCGTCGACCTTCGGCCGCCTGACGGCAGCCGGGCGCGGACCCGGCGGGCGAACGCCGCAAGCGTTCAAGGCCGTCAGTTCGATCGAGGTTCTGTTTCACTGCACCGGCGCGTTCTCGCGAGGCCCTCCAGGTGGCGCCGCCGAGCCTCTTCTCTGCGAGTTTGCTCAGCCTTGCGGCAGGCTCGGCACAACACCGCCTCGGTGTTGATGTTGCCTTTCGCCACCTCGTACCACCACATTTGCCGCGCGGCAGGCCAGACATCTTCCTGTCCACACTGACGGCATACCACCACCCTGTCGATATAGAACCGCGGAAGAACAGCATAGGTGTTGTTGTGGCGGAGCTGCTCGGGATCTGCCATCACGGCTCCCGGCGGTGGTACCACGAGCTCGTTGCGCGGATCGATCCCTTCCAGAGGCCGACCGGGGTCTGGATCCGGCCTCGCATGCCGGGGCCGATCAGATCAGCTGGTGCCTCCACCGCGCGCACGCTCGGCCCCCAGATCGGCCATTCACGTGTGTCGGTCAGGATCCGCCAGGCGACGCCGGCGGGGGCTTCGATGATGCGGTCGACCTTGTGCACGGAGTCAGCCCTCGGCAGGTCTCTCGAACACCATGAAATGCTGCGTGGGCAGGATGTCGAGGCTCTCGACCCAGCGCAGCCCGACGGCTTCGAGCTCGGTGATGGCCTGCGCTTGGGTCATCTTGTGCAGTGGTTTGATGGGGACCCGTGGATCCTCGCCGCGGTACTCGATCAGGAACACCCGTCCGCCCGGTCGCAGCGCGCTGCGGATGCCCTGCATCATCTCGTAGGGATAGGCGAACTCGTGGTAGGCATCCACAAGCAGCACGGCATCGAGACTCTCCGACGGCAGCTTGGGATCATCCTCCGCGCCGAGGACCGGGACCACGTTGGTGATCGCGCGTCGCTCGATGCGCTTGTGCAGGACCTCGAGCATCTCCGGTTGAACGTCGACCGCGTAGACGCGACCCGTCGGGACGGCCTCGGCGATCCGGAAGGTGAAGTACCCGGTCCCTGCGCCGATGTCGGCGACCTGCGCATCGGGCGCGAGCCCCATGCCCTCCACGACCCGGTCGGGCCGCTCCTCGACGACACGGGTCCTTCGCTCCAGCCAAGCGGCGCCCTGGTGACCCATGACTTGGGAGATCTCGCGGCCGAAATAGGTCTTGCCGATCCCGTCGCGGCTCGGTGTATGGAAGGTGTAGAGGCTGTCGGCGGCGGGTTCGGATTGCGCAAGCGCAGGGACGGCTGCGAGCAGGCACAAGCCGGCGACCAGCAGCAACCGCGGATTCCAGGGTTTCATCGGGAGCATTCTCCGAGATGTGGTGGCGGGACGACGCAGTCCGGCTGGACGGCACGATCAAATCACACCGGCCGTTCGTCAGGCACGGATCGAAGCAGGCTCAGACAGGTCGTCGTGCTTCGGGTTTCAACAGGCGAGGTGGCAGCGCTCATCCCTGCATCGAGGGGTCTGCGGATTCTTCAACCTGTATGGCTTGGCTCTTCGGCGCCGCTGTATTGACAGTAACGCTGTCACTGTCTATATTGACTCCCATGAACGAGACTCTGGACATCAACAGCCTGAGCCGCGCCGCCGACGTCCCGGTGCGGACGATCCGCTACTACCTCGCGGAAGGGCTGCTGCCGTCGCCCAATGGCCGGGGTCCGGCGTCGAGCTACAGCCGGGAGCACCTGGATCGGCTCCGACTGATCCGCCGTCTGCAGGATGCCCACCAGCCGCTGGCCCTGATCAAGACGCGGCTGGCCGAACTCGATCCGGCCGGGGTGGCGCGAGCACTCGCCGAGTTTGAAGGCGAGGTTCAAGCTGAACCACGCTCGGCCGCCGATTATGTCCGTCAGGTGATGGCCCAAGCGAGACAGGGCGAGTCGATCCCGGAGACGCCCTCCACGCAAGGGACCGAGCAGATCACGTCGCCCAAGATGCCGCCCCGCAGCACCTGGGAGCGGATCACCGTGCATCCCGACATCGAATTGCATGTGCGCCGGCCCTTGGCCCGCGCCGATCAACGCCGGCTCGAGGCATTGCTGGAACAGGCCAAGCGGCTGTTCGTCGGCAACGACTGAACCGGGACCCCGGGACACCGGCGCGCGATCAATGCCGAGCGCCGGCCGCGATACTTCAAGGAGACAATACGATGTCCGTCATCGCCGAATGTTTGTCCCGCGTGACCATCGGATCGCCGATGCAGCACGGTCAGCTGACCCTGTTCCCGCTCTTGGCCGATGGCGTGGCCGAGCCGGTCTATCGATTGCTCGATGCCGCCCTGGCCGACGGGACTGCCCGCGTGACCGAGGTCTCCGCGTCGGGTTCGGTGCCGGAGCTTCGCTTCGTCAACGACGGGGATCGTCCCGTGCTGCTGCTCGATGGCGAGGAGCTGATCGGCGCCAAGCAGAATCGCATCCTCAATCTCACGATCCTCGCCCCGGCACACCGGACCATCACGATTCCGGTCTCCTGTGTCGAGCAGGGTCGCTGGCATGCCCGGTCGACCGCGTTCGCCAGTGCGCGCCGTGCGCACTTTGCGAGCGGACGTGCCCGCAAGGCGGCCGACGTGAGCAGCTCGCTGCGTCGGCGTGGATCGCGCGAGAGCGATCAGGGGGCGGTCTGGCGGTGCTCGATCGCTCCGGATCCATGGGCGGCGGGAAATGGGTGCATGCCCGCGATGCGGCGCAGGCGGCCATCGCGCGTCTCGGGTCCGAAGACCGGGTCGCGCTGGTGGTGTTCGACGAGCAGGTCGACACCCTGCTGCCGTTGTGTCGTGCGCACGAGGCGCAAACCGCGGCGGCGCGGGTTTTGGACAGGATCGGGCCGCGCGGCCAAACCGATCTGGCCGGGGGCTGGCTCACCGGGTGCGGTCTGATCGGGGGTGCGGACGGGGACGAGCGCCTGCATCGGTGTTTCCTGCTGACCGACGGGCAGGCGAACCACGGCATCGTCGATCCCGCGATCCTGGCGCACCATGCCGCCGAGCTCCGTCGGCTCGGTGTCGTCACCGGCACCTTCGGGGTCGGCGACGACTACGACGAGGCCCTGCTCGGTACCTTAGCCGATGCCGGGGGTGGCGCCTTCCACGACATCGCCGGGGCCGAGACGATCGCGGCCGTCCTGGATCGCGAGTTGGGCGATGCGCTCGAGGTCGTCTACGCCGCGCCGCAGATCCAGCTCGAGTGGGCGTCCGATCTGCAGGTGGAGGTGCTCGGACCATGGTCGAGTAAGGCCGGGCAGCGGACCCTGACCATTCAGCCCGGCGATCTGGTGAGTGGCCAGGTGCTCGATCTGCTGGTGGCGGTGCGTTTCCCCGCCGGCGCGCAAGACACCGACTGCGCGATGCAGGTTCGGGTGACCGACGGCGCAGCGATCTTGGCGCAGACCCGCTTCGATTGGACCTGGGTCGACAGCGCCCGACGCAAGGCTCAGCCGCATGACTGGATCGTCGAGCAGCGGGTCGGGGAGATGCTCGCGAGCCGGGCTCGTCTGGCCGCGAACGCCGCTAACCGCGAAGGCGATCTTGATCGGGCGCGGGGGCATCTGCGCGAAGGCGCCGCGGCGATTCGCGCCTACGGGACCGACAACCCCGCGCTCCGGGCGTTGGCCGAGGCGCTCGATGCGGAGTGCGAGCGGCATCGCGCGCGGCAGACGCCGCGCGACTTGAAGGAGCGCCTCTATCGCGACAGAAACATGCAGTCCGGCCGTACCGAAGACGGCTGCAGGCACCGTGACGAGCCGTCGCGGCCGGCGCCGCGTCTTCAGGTGCTGCCGGCCGTGGATAGCCGGGAACACGCCGAGACGAACGTGCGCTTGCGGGCGATCCCGCGTCAACAGACCGCGGCGTGGGGCAATGCGACCGTGACGGCGCTCGGCACCGGTCTCTATACCGATGCCGCCGGTCGCGCGGTCGATTGGCGGGTTGCCATCCAAGCGGCCGTTGCCGCCAAGCGCAGCCTGCCGCCCGATGCGCCCTTGCCCGCTCCGCTGTCGCCGGTCTATCCGACCACGCGGATCCAGGTCGCCAACGAGACCACGCTGGCTGCCGCACGGCGTCTGAGTGAACAGGGTCTTCGAGTGCTGGCGCTGAACTTCGCCAACGGCATCGAGCCGGGCGGCGGCTTTCTCCAGGGCCACCGCGGACAGGAGAGCGTGCTGTGCCGCTCCAGCGCACTCTACGCCACCCTGCAGGGGGATCCGATGTATGCGTACCACCAGGCTCGCCCACTGCCGGACTCCACCGAGTGGGCGATCCTCTCCCCGGACGTGCCGGTGTTCCGCACGGATGACGGTACGCCGCTGGAGCGTCCCTGGCTCTTAAGCGTCATCACCTGCGCGGCGCCCTATGCGCCCACGCTGGGGGTGGAGGCATCGGCAGCTCTGATGGAGAGTCGGATCCGTCGGGTGTTGGCCGTCGCGCGTGCTTATCGATACGAGGCCCTGGTCTTGGGGGCGTGGGGGTGCGGCACCTACGGCAATGACCCGGCGCGCATCGCGGCGATCTTTCACGCGGCACTGCGCGAGCAGGCCGGCGCCTTCGCCAAGGTCGTGTTTGCGGTCACGGACGGGTCATCGGAGCGGGCGTTCTTCGGGCCCTTCGCTGCGGAGTTTGGAGGATCGCGATGAGCCGCTCAGAGTCTTCGCACGGGTTGCGCGGCGAGGCCATGGACCGCCTCGACCCTGAAGACACCGCGACCGGCCTGGTCGCGCTGCCCTGTCTCGATTCCGAGGCACACGCGCAGCGCTGCCAAGCTGACCTTGCCGTGCCGAGGGAGCAGGCCGCCCGGCTCGGGCGCAGTGCGCTGGAGGCGATCGAGCGCGGGGTGTATGTCGATCGTGCGGGTCGTCCGGTCGACTGGGGCGAGGCGGTCACCGCGGCCGTCGCCGCCAAGCGCAGCCTGCCGCCGGATGCGGCCTTGCCGTCCGCGCCTGCGCCGAGCCGGCGCGAGACCGGCGTGCAGGTGGCCAACGAAACCACGCTCGTCGCGGCCAAGCGCCTGACCGAGACGGGCGAGCGGGTCCTCGCGCTGAACTTCGCCAACGGCATCGCGCCCGGCGGCGGATTCCTGCACGGCGCCCGCGCACAGGAGGAGGTGCTGTGCCGCTCGAGCGCGCTCTACGCGACGCTGCGCGGTGATCCGATGTACGACGCCCACCGACAAAGGACCCTGCCGGATTCCACCGATTGGGCGATTCTCTCCCCGGATGTGCCGGTCTTCCGCAGCGACGACGGCACGCCCCTCGACGCGCATTGGCCGCTGAGCGTCATCACCTGTGCCGCGCCCTATGCGCCGGGGGTTGGCCAACCGCGCGCGGGCGACCTGCTGCAGCAGCGCATCGCGCGGGTCCTGGACATCGCTCGGACCCACGGCTACACCGCCCTGGTGCTCGGCGCCTGGGGCTGCGGTGCGTTCGGCAACGATCCGCACCGCACCGCGCGTGATTTTCATGCCGCCTTGATGCGGCATGCCGGCGCCTTTGCGCAGGTTGTCTTCGCGGTTGCGGACTGGTCGCCGGAGCGGCGGTTTCTGACGCCGTTTGCGTTGTCGTTTGCTCCGACGCCTTGATCGAGCACCGCTGGATCCGCCAATGCCCTGCGCCACCATCCTTTCGAGCGACAACCTTGGACGGGGCGGTAATCCGCCACGCCACGCGTACGAGTGATCAGATGGCGAGGGCTGCTCGACCACACCCGGAGTCCGATTTGGCCGAACGATTCACTGCAAAACAGGGCCAATACCTGGCCTTCATCGACAACTCCTCCATGATGTTCGGCCAACCTCCGGCTGAAGCCGATCTGCAGCACTTCTTCGGGACGTCACCGCCGACCATCCATCAGATGCTCGTGACGCTCGCGGAAAAGGAGTTGATCCGCCGCACGCCGGGGAAGGCGTGGTCCATCCTGCTCTTGGTCGAGCCGGAGGAGATTCCGGGCCTTGATCATAGTCCCGGCCAGTGGCTGACGAACAGTGCGTAGTCAGGGCTTCTAGCCCTGATTCTGTCAAGCCAGGATGGCCTGACTACGCAGGCAGTCGACCATGTGGTCGGAGTTATGAACGAGGCCAGATTCCGCGGCTTGTGCGGCCGAATGTTGCGAGGGCTTGAGAAAGCATTGGGTCGGTCAGTCGGCCATCAGGCTGCTGGGCTCTTTTCGCGTTACCGAGGGGCAGCTTACGGAGTCGACCCAGACCAGCCGCCGGGCGCTTCATCATGGGCGACCGTTCCCGACGCATTCCGGCCCTCGGCCGAAACGGCACCAATCAGGGCAAGCATGCAGACTATGCTTTTCCGAAAGCTGCGGGGCTGAGATTGCCATCGACATTCGGGATGAAGTCTACGGCGGGAGGGGTTTTATCTGCCGAGATTTGGAAGGGCAACTCTGGAGTTTCTGAACGTATGCTCCATGGCAGAGCCCAACATGCGGTGGGCTTACTGGTTGTTCGCAATCTTTCTCTCGCTATCGAGCTTTTCGTCCGAACCACGCTCGAGATAATATGAATACCCGTATTCCCCTTCGACCAAAGCCAGATGCTTTGCGCCCGTGCATCTACACAAATATTCAATATCGTTGACAGAGCCCGGATCGATCGTAACGATTTCAAGGATTTCTCCGACCGCTAATCGACGAAGTGAACGGGCAGTGTGGACCAGCGGAAGCGGGCATCCCATGCGTCTAGCATCAAGAGAGTCTGCTATCTGTGGATGCTTTGGCGCGGTGGGCAAATCTTTACCGAAACGATGATTTTGGAGTTTCGACGATGTCTTTTGACTCGCGGAAAGTTGTTCCGAATTCAGTGTGGAGATGACCCAGCTTGGCGCTGGCGTATTACCATAGATGTTGCATATTGACGTGAGGGATTTCGGGTCAAAGATCCGCATTAGTGTCGGATCTGTAAATGAGTCTGCGAATACGAGCCCGCAATAGGGGCGTGGATGTGACTGACGAAGGTAGGCTTGAAGTGAATTTAGCGAGGAGGCGAGGTCGCCACTGGTATCGACTTCACTGGGTCGGTTATCACCTGGCATACGTGCATCATTTCTGTAAAGCCACCACCCTGAGCCATCTGACTGGCGGATGACACTAAAAATCCGGTCGAGGATATGCCAGTCGATAATGCCTGCGAGCGTACCAGGCAGTAAAGCGACAGACTGTTTCGATGCATCGTGATTGTCTAGCATGACGGAAGCCAGTTATGCCTCGCTCAATTGTGGGAATATCTCGTACTGCTGGAACCGCCAAATCGTGCAGATGCGACGCGCGGTTGATGTGCAACATCGATCCATTTCAAACCCATCAAGATCCCTTGACTGCCCAACGCTTAAGGTGATTTCCGCAAACTTCCATACCCGTAGGTTGTGCTGACGATAGGAAGCACAACTTGCGCCGACGGTTGGTTGTGCCTCGCGCGGCTCGGCACAACCTACGCCGTTGGTATGAGGGTTTCCGGTATTCGCCTAAGTTACGCGGTAGCGCAAGGAATACCGTTGGAGGCCAGGAGCGAACGCGCGGACGCTAGCGCCGAAAGCGGCCATGTTAAAGGTGGGAATGGCATACTGTCGCTACAGGGCTATCTATCACCGCTTCGGCCGAGGCAGCAGTCAAATTGCGAAGAACGGCGAATTCATGCCCTTACTCGCCTCGGCCACAATGTCGCCATCGAATAGCTTGACGCTGAGGCTGGCGCCGGCAGCTTTGGCAAACTCGTCCAGCATGCCTTCGGCATAGTTTCTGGCGTTCTGCTCAGAGTCGAACTCGTAGAACCCCCCGACGGAGTGGGTGTTGATACCGCTCAACCAAGTCTTGCTGCGCAGTCCGGGCACGGACTGCATGGCGGCATTTGCCTCCCGCCAAACGCCTTCGTTGAAAGGCACGGAGGCTTGAAATTCGGCATAAAGAAAAACACGACCTGGTTGCATCATGGCTGGCTCCTTCGGTTAATTGTTGAGCATCGTAGATTCACCTGTATACTCTTGGCAAGTACGCACCTTTTGGTAATATTTGAGCCCATGTTTGAAGCTGCCAACCCGTACAACCTGAATTGTCCCTCCCGCGACCTGCTCGACCTGATCGGGGGCAAGTGGACGATCCTGATTCTGTGCTGCCTCCAGCAGGGCCCGGTTCGAACGGGCACCTTGATGCGTTCGGTGGGGGGTATCTCGCAGAAGATGCTCACACAAACCCTGCGCGATCTTGAGCGCGACGGGTTCGTTGAGCGCATCAGCTATCCGGAGGTGCCGCCTCGCGTCGAGTACCAGCTTACGGAGCTCGGTCGGTCTTTGAGCGAACTGGCGCGCGCGATGGAGCAGTGGGTCGTCGCGAACTATCCAGCCATCATGGCAATCCGAGGTAAAGGGGTCCGAGGTAACGGGGTCAACTCCCGTTAATAGAGGAACCGCCCCACGCGCAGGTCAGCGCGACCGCCCGATCGATGTCGTCCCAAGCCAGCTGCGACGGGCAGCGCGTGCCGGCCTATGTGGAACGCGAGTTCCGGCGTTACCTCGAGTGCGGCATCCTTGCCTATGCGTTCGCCCGGACCAGATGTCCAGACTGCGGTCGTCATTTCCTGGTTGCCTTCTCATGCAATCGTCGGGGGGTGTTCGCGCAGTCGAGGATGACTCCGATGTATCCGAAGCTGTCTGCTTATGACGGGTCCCGTGGCGGGTCCGGTTCTACCAGCGGCAGACAGGTTTCAACCCGTGCGGGGGGCGGCAGGCCTCGCCACCATCCTCGGTAGAATGTCCGCTTGCTCCTGGTCGGCCTGCCCCCTTACGGCGCAGATCGGTGACCGCAAAGGCGTGGAGCGGACGGATCCGTGTTGTCGAGAGACCACCGGATAGCGGACCCTCGCCATCGAACCAAGGTCGTCGAACACGTCGGCGAACGGATGTCCAGAGGAGTGTTTTCGTCATACTTCTCAGCCCCTTGTCGGCGTTTTTGCCAGCGGCAGGATAGGCTCAGGGATGACGCGTTACGAAGAACTCATAGGCGTAATCATCTGCGTAGCGACGGTGTATCTCGACTTCCTGTGAAAGGATGTCGAGGATGACGAGGTCTTCGGCGCTTCGGCTGTACTTGCCACGCAACTGATGGATGCGTTGTTCCATGGGCGTGTAGAAGTCATCCCACCAGGCATCGTCCGGCAGGGAAAAATGGCCGATCAGATCGAGCTCGAAATCCTCGATGATCGCTACGAGGTCGTCGATACGGCCCATGGCCGGGTAGTCCAGATCGAAGCTCGCCTGGACCTCGGCCGGAGGGTTCTCCTTGCGCCAGACCGCATCCGTGAAGGCGAGATAGCCGCCGGGGCGCAGCAAGCCGCGACAGATCCGCAGGGCGTTCCCGATCCCGATGTTGTAGAGCGCGCCTTCCGACCAGATGAGATCGAAGCTCCCGAGCGGCAACGCCGGGTTGGCCATGTCTGCAACGAGGGCGTGAATGCGCTGTGAAAGATCACGCCCGGCGACTGCCCCCTTCAGTCGCTCGATGCTCGGGGCGTGGCTGTCGATCGCCAGGATGGAGCCCGAGGTCAGCTCGGCGAGGTGGAGGGTTTGCCCGCCGACTCCGCATCCCAGGTCGAGGATTGCCGGGGACTCCGGAAGCGCATGGCACAGACCGAGTGCCCTTGCGGCGCAGGCACGGTTGCCGGGACCCTGCCTGGGCAAGTGTTCGTAGACCTCGAAGAAGATCTCTTGAAAACGCGGACTAGGGTCGCTCATGAGCGACCTCCCCGTCCTGACGGGGACGCGACATGAGCACGCAACGCCCGCTAGGCACGTCGTCGAACTCCCGGTCGTTGCGGAAGCCAGCCTTGGCGAAGGCACGCTGCGAGGCCAGGTTGTCCGCCAACACGGCCGCAATCACGAACGGCACGGCGGGATCGGACAAGGCCACCTCAGCGACGAGACGGATGGCTGCCGCCCCCACGCCCTTTCCGGCGTCACCGCGCTCGCCGATCATGATGTCGATGAGGAGCTCGTGAAGGGGGTGAACGTCGGCGGTCTGCCCGATGACGACTCGGACCGACGAAGCTCCGGCGTCTCTCACTGGAACAGCACTGGTCGAGGCGGCTCGACTGGCAGCAATCCGAACCTTTAGGTCGCGCCCTCGGCCGGCCCCGACGACTCATGCGGTTGTCCGGACATCCGGCGAACCGCCTATGTCGGCGATCCCCTCGCGACAACAGCATTCAACCACCGCTCCCCCTCCCTCCCCTCCCGCCGATCCCCGCTGACCCAGACCTCGAGCACCGCAAGCACCGGCACCGCCCCGACCAGCCCCGCAAGCCCCGCCTCGTCCAGATCCGTAAACCGCCGCCCGCCATGCTCCCGCTCCCCAGCCCCGTACTTGAACGAGGCATAGAGCACGGCCCCCGGCTTGAGCGCACGCCCGAGACGCCCGAGCACCTCGGGCAACTCCGCCAACGGCACATGCAGCAGACTCGCACAGGCCCAGATACCGTCGAAGCAGCCCTCCCAGTCAATCTCCTGGAAGCGCCGCACCTCGACCGGCAAGCCGCAGTGCTCGGAGGCCAGCCGCGCCAGCTTCGGCGATGCCTCGAAGGCAGTCACGGCATAGCCGAGCCGCCGAAACGCCAGCGCATCGCGCCCCGACCCACAGCCGGCATCGAGGAGATGCCCGCCGGGCGGAACGCGGGCGAGGAACCGGGCGTACAGCGGGGCCATGTCGACGTCGACGGTTTCGGCGAAGAAGGTCTCGGCCTGGTCTTCGTAGTAGGCGATCGAGTCGGCTTCGGTGTCTCGGTCTTGCGGCTTGGGATCATGCGACATGGCGAACTCTCGATCTCTGGTTACGGTCAAGGCATCGCTCCGCGTGGCAGCACCCGCCGGGAAGGCCGGTGACCGGCGCGGCGAGACCCGCGCCGTCCGATTGAGGTTCGAGCCGGACGACCTCACGGATGGTGCATGAATCACGGTCAACTCGCTCGGCACAAGCTGCGCAACAATCTTCAGAGCCTGGGGCTGTTGGCGTTGCTCGCCCTCTTGCTCGGTTCGCCGGCCTGGGCGATCGGGGGCGAGCCGCTGCTGTGGGGCACCCTGCTCGGTGTGCTGGTCCTCGCCGCGGCCAATCCCGCGATCCCGCCGCGTCTGCTGATGTCGCTGTATCGCGCTCCCCCGGTGCGACCGGGCGAGGCTCCGGGGCTCTATCGCCTGCTGGGCGCGCTGTCGCGGCGTGCCGGATTGGCACGCGTCCCGCAGCTCCATTATCTGCCCTCGGCGACCGTCAACGCCTTTGCGACCGGACGTCGCGACGATGCTGCGATCCTCGTCTCCGATGGCCTGCTGCGGCGGCTCGACCGGCGCGAGCTGGCGGCGGTGTTGGCGCACGAGGTCGCCCATATCGCCCACGATGACATTCGGGTGATGGCTCTCGCCGATCTGGTCAGCCGCATCACCGCCGCGCTGAGCCTCGCCGGCCAGCTCTTGCTCCTTCTGGTGCTGCCGGCACTCGTCCTCGGCATGGACGGGCTGCCGTGGCTTCCCATCCTGATCTTGCTGGCCGCGCCGACACTCAGCGCGCTGGTGCAGCTCGCGCTGTCGCGCAGTCGCGAGTACGAGGCCGACCGCGGCGCGGTGGAGCTGTCGGGCGATCCCGCCGCCTTGGCCTCGGCCTTGGTGAAGCTGGAGCAGACCGGGCGTGCGTCCTGGGAGCAACTGTTGCTGCCCGGTCGACGTCTGCCCGAGCCCTCGCTGTTGCGTACCCATCCGCCGACGGCCGAGCGGGTGGAGCGTCTGCGCGATCTCGCGTCAACGCGCGCGACCGGATTTTCCTCGGGAAGCCCGCTTTGGTTGCCTCTTGCGGATCCTTCGGGTTGGGCCGGGAGCCCGCCCCGGCAAGCGCCGCGTCGGCACTGGACCGGTCTGTGGTACTGAGCGCTCGTGGTGTGAATGCACGCTGGAATCCGAATCCGAGGTCCTGCCTCGGAACTGTCGGTTAGGTGGACTCAGCGGCGCCTGCCTTCATGGTGTCGGCCAAGGCGCTATAGACACCCACCCAAGCGTTCTTTACCTCGGGGGTGAAATCATCGCCGAGGCCCTGGCCAAGGGTCCACAGCAGGGCGTCGGCGACTTTTGCGTAGTCGTCGTCATGAACCCCGTAGCGTGCATGGCGTGCCCCCATCTTCTTGATGGCCGGGATCAAGGGATCGAGATCGTCGAGGGCGTTTACGGCGGTGCTGAGCATGACGACGAGCTTATTGCCCTGCTTTTTCATATCGCCCTTGAACATGGGCCTGACCTCGGGATAAACCTCGAACAAGCGCCCGTAGAAAAGCCCCGCGGCCTGTTCGGATATGGGCTCCACCTTCGCCCAAGAGGCTCTGACGAGCGCTATGGTCTCTGGGTTCATGGACGTTTCTCTCCGGTTTGCTCTGGCGATTCGGTGATGGAAACGCTGATCCAATGCGCTTTCCTGGTCGACGGTGACCGATTTCAACATGACCAATTCCGTGCGCCAAGAGTCTCGGGGGGAGGAAATCAAATCGTCTAAGGTCGGTACGCGGAATCGCTGGATCATCGCGCCCCGAGCCGAAGCCGGTTTCGAGGATATGCGCACCGGACTGAGCGTGGGCGAGGAAACGGGGAGTTCAGCGGGGCCATGTCGAGGTCGACGGTTTCGGTGAAGAAAGTCTCGGCCTGGTTCTCGTAGTAGGCGAGGATCGGGTCGTCCGGTGTTGTGCGAGTCATGGTCTCGTCTCGATGTGCGGATGCGATACGGGCGCAGACCGCGTCGGTTCTGCTGCGCATCCTAACCCACGACCTGAGACCGGCCGCCTCGGGGCGTGATCCCGAACAGGTTCAGCCGACCCTCGCGGCAACCAGGCGAATGCCTAGCAGTGCCGGAACGGCCGCGTTACAGTCCCTTGGGCAAGCCGGACCGTCTTGTCATTCACAGTCACTGCATGAGGTATCCGATCGATGTTCATCGCCATGAATCGCTTTCGCATCAACCGGGGTTTCGAGTCCGATTTCGAGCGCCTCTGGCGGGAGCGTCAATCACAACTCGCGCAGGTGCCGGGCTTCGTGACTTTTCGGCTCCTCAAAGGGCCGGAAGACGAGGAGACTACGCTTTACGCCTCTCACACGACCTGGGCCTCGCGCGGTCACTTCGACGCTTGGCGCGAGTCCGAGGCGTTCCACAAGGCCCATGCGCAGGCCAAAGCGCCTCAGGGGACCTATGCGGGCCATCCCTTGCTGGAGCTGTTCGATGTGGTGCTGGAGGAGTCGGCCCCGGTCCCTGGATCCTGATCGGCAAGCCGAAGTCCGGTACCGGCCCAACCCCGTGCCCAAGTCCCGTTCGCCACAGGTCTATAATGCTCCCCAGTCATGGGCATGACACGCCCGCAAGACCGACCGCATGGCAGAGGAAGGGCCGTTGACCGACAGCACGCAGCGTATGAGCGAACGGGCAGCGAGTGCGCTTTCGCGAGCTCGACCGCGACGAGATCGGCTATGCCATGCAGCGGTTGGTCGAATTGTTGGGGGACACCGCTGCGCCCGCGCCGGAGGATGAAGTGCTCGCGCGGTGGGCGCGACGTTTTGGCCTCCTCGCCGAGGACGGGCGCTATCACGGCGGTGCGGCACGCGGCTATCGGGTTCCGCCGGGGGCGACGGGTCAGCCGGGCGAGTGGTCCGCACCGTACCCGCCCGATGTGGTCTGGTCCTATGGATCGCTCGACACGACCACGGCGGCGGTCAACAGTGCCACCTTTCCGACGCCGGTCTTGACGATCCCGGGCGGGATGGATCGCCTCCCGCGCGCGCTCGCCACCGCCTTGCCCGCGACCGCCATCCAGCTCGGCGCCGAGGTCGTGCGCCTGCGTCAAGATGCCGACGGGGTGGAGGTGCACTGGCGCGAGACCGCGACCGGCGAGATCCACGCGGAACGTGCCGAGGCGCTGATCTGCACCCTCCCCTTCATCGTGCTGGCGCGCATCGACACCGACTTCCCCCCCGAGATCAAGCGGGTCGTCGGGCAACTGGCCTATGCCCCGGCGGTGAAGGTCGGGCTCGCGTTTGGGCGGCGTTTCTGGGAGCAAGAGGATCGGATCTACGGCGGCTATTCGTATCTGGACGACCCCGAGTTGTTCGTCGCCTATCCCAGCAGCGGGCTGGGATCGTCCCGGGGAGTGCTCACCAACTACTACATGGAGCGGCCTGCACTGTGGCTCAGTGGTCTGCCGCCCGCGGAGCGTCACCGCCTCGCGCTGGCGCACGTGGAGCGGTTGCATCCGGGGGCCGGCGGCGCGGTGGAGCACCTCGTGTCGGTGGCCTGGTCGCGCATCCCCTACAGTGCGGGCTGTTATGGCGAATGGACCGCGCGCGCCCGTCGCGACGCTCTGCCACGGATCGCCGAGGGCGATCGTCGGGTGATCTTCGCGGGCGAGCACGTCAGTGCGCTGCCGGCCTGGATCGAGGGTGCGGTCCAGTCCGCGCACGCCGGCGTGGCCCTGCTGCAACAGCGTTGGGAGTCACCCGCATGAGGATCCGACACCGATCGTCCATAGGCGCGTTCGTCGCCCTGCTGTGGAGCGGTGCGCTGATGGGCGATGAGCCGGAGCGTCTGCATGACGCGCTTTGCGCGGCCTGCCACGGGCAACGCGGGGCGCCGCTCGACATGGTGCTGTATCCACCCTTGTACGACAATCCGCGCATCGCGGCCGGTGGTCCGATCCTCGTTGCCAACAAGATGCTGCGGGGTGCCGGGAACATGTATCCCCTCGCCCATCTGCTCGGCGACGCCGAGGTCGTAGCGCTGGCCAACCATCTGGCGATTGCCAACGGCAGTCGGGCGCCGGCGCTGAGCGCCGCTCAGGTCACGGCCCTGCGCCCGGCACCGGACGACGCGCCGGTACCCGCCGAGTGAACGGCGCAAGCTCCCGGTCGTCTCGGCCCCAACGCCGTTGTGCTGATCCGGCGAAGCCCGGCCCCGTGCCGGCACACGGTCACGCGACCTCGGTCACCGGACCCCCGTCGGTCCACCAGCAGCGCCGCTCCGGGAGCAGGACCGCGAAGAGTCCTCCGCCGTGATCGGCGGTGGCCGAGACGCAGACCCGCCTCGGTGCGAAGAAGAACGGCTGTCCGCGCAGATGCGTGTGGCTGCTCACCACGACACGTTCCCACGTCGGATCATGTTGCAGCGCCAAGCGCTTGTCGCGCAGGGGGGCGGGCATGAAGGCGGGTTCCGCGGGCAGCGTCCGGGCCGCGAGCGCGGCGCGTTGCGGGGCGATCGGTCCCACTTCCAGGCCGGCATGGACACAGAAGTGCTCGCCGTCGTCGTGGTATCAGGGCAGCGCGGCGAGGAAGCGTCGATGCGTCTCGGGGAACCGGCGTGCGAAGCTCGGCGCATCCTGCGCGCTATACGCATGTGGCGTGCCCAGTCCCGGATTCCAGTAGCCTGATGCCCAGCGCGCATACCAGGCCGGGTCCGGGTCCGCGTGCGGCCACCCGAGCGCACGCAGCAGCGCCAGATCGTGGTTGCCGAGGATCGGACAGAAGCGCCCCTGGCGCGCCTCCTGCAACGCGTTCAGGCGGTCCAGGAGTGCGGGGATCTGGGGTCCATTGTCGACATAGTCCCCCAGGGTGACGATCCGCGCATCCGGCACCTCTTGGTCGATCCACGCGAGTTGACGCTCGAACAGGTCTAGGTGCCCGTGCAGATCGCCGATCACCACCAGCGGTGAAGGGCGACTGATCATGGTGCGGGTGCCACGGGGCGATCCGCGCGGGCGGCACGCCGCGCAGGTTGCACTCGGGTTGCAAGCCACGCGTGCGGGAGCGAGGCGGCCCCCTGGCGCCCCCGGAGCGGTCGCGGCGGGCGGGTGTCGTCGATCATCAGGATCTCCTTGCAGCGCTGTGTTGTCGCGGCCATCCAAGCCGTGGTCCCCGGGGGCCACTCACGAAACGGAAACAATCGTACGGCAAGGCCAAGCCTTTCGGGTTGAATTGATAAAGACTCGGGCGAGTAAAAAAATTCATGATTGTGACGCGACGATTTTAACATCCTATCAGCGTACGATTTTATCCGTTTCGCGAGCATGCCTCCGACAGGCCGTTTCGCCCGGATGTACGCCATGGACCTGTGCATAGGCTGGCCGCACGAGGCGGGCGATTTCGCTCCGTGGCTCGTGCAGGCCGGAGCACTGACGATGGGCAACAGGGAGTCGAGATGACCGAACAAGTCTGTGCCGATCTGTCGGACAACGACGAGGCGCGATGGGATCCTGCTCAAGCTCGGGTCATGATCCACCGAATCGGGCATGACGGTAACCGCAAGGGGCATCGACGGCGGCTTGCCCGCATCACAACCCGAAGGAAGGATCAGGATGAGCATTGGACAGAACACGCTGGATTGGCTGCGTACCGAGCTGTTCCAGGTCGAAGCAGCCTCGTCGGTGGAGACCGCGCGCGGGTTCCGCTGGTGGCCGCATCAGCAGGCTCAGACGCTGGAGGTCATCGGCCCGGAAGCCGGGCCGGACGGCGCGCCGGCGGCACTGGTGCTGGTGCACACCGAGCTGCTGCGCGACCTGGATCTCGACGAGGAGGTCTTGGCGGTGCTGCAGGCGGTCACGCTGCGCACGGCGGGGATGGCCGGTCCGGTCTATGACCCGGCGCGCCGCACCCTGGATCTCTGCACGCTGGTACGGGTGTATGCCGACATCGACGGCTGGATGCGGCGTCTGATCGGCTTGGCCGCCATGCTGCAGATCCGTGATGCCGATCGCGGCGCGTCGGCCATCGCCGAGGCGGTTGGTGCTGCGCCCGCCCGGAGTGGCCATCCCGAGCGGGGAGCGCGCGCGGAGCCGGATGCGTTGATCGCCGAAGCCCTGCTGCGACTCGATGCCGAGGGCCGGGCGGCGTCACGCTGGCCGGGCGAGGAGCTCGTGCGCTTCGCCGAGTCCTATCTGGATCAGTCCCCTGCCCTTTTGGGAACCGGGGACGCGACGGGTTTTACGGTGGAGTTTCCCCACGGCAAGCGCGCCTCCTCGCTCTGCGAGGTCGCCACGGATCAGACCCACCCCTGGTATGGCCACGGCTTGGCATTACGGCAGCGCTTCCCCGTGTCGGTGACATCGAACGTGGAGGGGCGGCACCTGGCGCTCGAGCTGAATGCTCGCGCCTTGAGCGAGGCCCCGATGGGCTACGGGTTCGGCAGCTTCGGCTATGAGGAGGGGACGCTTGCGTTCCAGGCGTTCTTCCCGAACACGGCCTATCAGCCGGGATTGGTGACGAATCTCTATCTGTCGTGCGCCGAGCGGGCGCGGATGCTGTCGGTGCTGCTGACCGGGGTGGATTGGACGGAGGAGTCGTTCGATCCGGGGCGGTCGGCGGCGAGCGGTTTGATTCAGCCGGTGTTGGTGAACGCGGATGAGTTGGTCGGAGCGGGCGCGGCCGGGGTGACGACGACGCCGTATGTGGTGCGGTAGGCACGGTGGCAGCGGATCGAATCAGGCGGTTCATTCATTCATCGGGAGATGACGATGGCGCTGACCACTCCAGCAGAGACCTTTGCCGAGGCGCAGGCCGCGATGACCAACGGCGATTGGGATGGCTTCTTCGCGACGCTGGATCGCGATGATCTGATGAAGATCGCCGCGAACGGAGTGAATCGCCTGGTCGGCCAGGGTCCGAGCGGAGCCGCCATTCTCCGCGACCTCGGTGCCGAGCACGCTATCAACGCGGAGATGGTCGCCGAGCTGATTGCCGGCGTGGAGCGCATCGTATCCTCCGCCCGTGCCGCAACACCGTCCGCAGCTCACCGGGCGATCGTCGGCGCGTACGAGGATCTGCTCAAGCGGATACTGAAAGGAATCGCCGATCCGGGGCGGTTTGCGGCGGCGTTGGAGAGGACGTTTCGCGCGGCCGGTTCCGGCGGCTCGGTCTCGTCGTCGCTTTTCGTCGGCGAGCGCCTGGAGGGGGTCGAGATCGATGGCCACCGAGCATGGGGCACCCGCCGGTTTGACGGCGGCGGGACCGAGGACATCGGGTTCGCGAAGCGCAGCGGCGGCTGGTTCATCCGGTTGTTGGCCCGTCGACCACGCGCGAGGGGCTCGAGGCCCGGCGGCGGCACGCAGTCGCCTCGCTCCGAGGACATCGACACATGACCGGCGATGATCCGCTCCAGTTGTTGTCTCTCGCCATTGCGCGCTCTCATCAGCCCGACGGAGCGCGCCGCATCGCCGAGCTGTGCGCGGCGGGTGTCCATCGCGATGCGATGTTCGAGAACGGCCGCACGCCGCTGACCGAGGCCATCCAGGGCGGCATCGGCAGCTCGCGCGCAGTTCAGGTGCTGCTCGCGCACGGTGCGGACCCGAACCAGCGCGATCGCAATGGCTGGACGCCGTGGGGCGCCTGTTTCGCGGCCCGCGACAATCCGGTGGTCGCCAAACGGCAACAGCGGATCGCCGATCTGTTGCTCGAGCACGGCGCCGATCGCGGCGACGAGCCGGCCCTGTTGCTGCAGGAGGCGGTGCTCGCCGGCGACTCGGATCAAGTTGAGGCTCTGTTGGCGCAAGGTGTAGCGACGGATGCGCCCTTTATCAACCTGATCGGTAGCGCGGTGATGAGGCAGGATGTTGCGATGCTGCGGCGGCTCCTTCGGCACGGACTGTCGCCGGACGGTCCGCGCCATGCCGCGCAGGAGCCACCTCTGGTGCAGGCCGCCCGCGACGGTCAACAGGCCCTCGTCGAGCTCTTGGTCGCGGCAGGGGCCGACCTCTTCGCCGTGGCCTATGGCGACCCGCGCGCGACCGCCGCTTTCCTCGCGCGTGATGCAGGCCATACGGCTCTCGCCGATGGGTTGCAGGCCGCGATGGACCGGGGCCGATCTGCCCCGCCATCCGACCAACCACCGGCGCCCTCTGCCAAGTTCGCGGCACTCGCCGAGCAGCAGACCGCCGGTCCGAATGTCGGGTTGACGACCGAGGCCCTGATCCGGCGACTGGAGCTGTGGGATCAAGGCTATGGCGTCACGGTCAGCGAGGTGACGCACAGCGCCCTGCGGGTCACCTTCGCCAGGCTTCCGCGCGACCTGTCCCGGTTGATCGCGTCGCTCGGCGCGCTCTGCCCGGAGCTGCTCGAAGGCTACGGCGACGCAGCCGGTCTGGCGTGCGTCTCGGAGACGGCACAGCGAGAGGGCTGGTGGACACCGGCGGCGGCAAAGAAGATCGCGGCGGCCGACCCGGAAGACCCGAGCTTCATCGCATGGGTGCTGGGCCGATCGCTGAAGGCCACGCATTCGATCGCCTTGTGGTGGGACTGAGCCCATCCGGCAGGCTCCGATCCCGGAGGCCACGCCGCCGATGATGGCGGATGACATTCACCGCCTGGTGCGCACGCGCACCGCAAACCCGGACCCCTACCGAGAGGCCAAGGCCGAGGCGACCCGCGAGGCATTGGCCTTGCTGCCCGTGCTCCGAAACGATGCCACCCGCGAGGCTGCCTTGGTTGCCGGGATCGACCGGATCGCCGAGATCGTCGACAACGGCTCGCAAGCGCCCGGTACGGTGCTCGAACAGTGCGCCGAATCCTTTCGCGAGCGCTTCGCCGAGGCAGAGCTGATCATCGCGAAGGGGCAGGCCAACTACGAGACGCTCAGCACCGTGTCGGCTCCGGTTTTTTTTCTGCTGCAGGCCAAATGCGCGGTCATCGCCGCCGATCTGGGGGTTGCGCCGGGTGCGCTTGTGGTCAAGGGGCCGACCGCGTCATGAGCGCTCGAGGGGGATTGGAGAGCGATAGGGATCCGCCAGGGCGTCGGCTGGGGCGGATTGATGCGATCTTGGTGGTTATGGCGGAGCTGGTCGGGGTCGGCGCCGCGGGTGATGAAGAAGTCCGATGTGGTGCGGTAGGGTGTTCGTAGCTTCTCAATAACCCGTAGCAAACACAGAGGCGGTTCCGTAAATTACGGATTTTTCGAGGTAAGTGCGCGAGCTTGCCACGACTTATTGAGAATCTACGAAATCCCGCACTTATTGGTATCAGTAAAGCGAGATCCCACTGCTCGTCACAGTGGGATCGCTTGCCGGGGCACGTTTCCCTTTTCGCTACTGCGGGCGACACTCGCGGATGAATCCCTTGATTTCGCCGGGGCTGCAGGCTCCGCCGCAACTCCTGTAGAACAGAAGGATATCGCGGAAGTTGAACATTCCATCTTGATTCCGATCGCAGTTGGGCGCTGCGCTTGTCTCGTCCGCGCCGATATCCACCGCCGCACCGGAGATACGCGCCTCGCCGTCGATGTCGGTCGCCGGCAGCTCGGGGGCCGTATCGTCGCCTCGATCGATGACCGGCGAGCCGGCCTGCAGGTGCAGGTCACCGCTGGCCGCATCGACGAACATCGGGTCGACCGCATCCAGGTTGCTCGGGTCGACGGCGAACGCCACATCCGCGTAGAAGCCCGCGGCGCTCTGGTCGAAGGCGTTGTTCATCAGGGTCACGGACGCCGGGATACCGTCGGCGTCCCAGTCGTTGGCCAAATGGAGGTCTGCGCCCTCGCCAGCCGAGGCGCTGTTGTCCCAGAACAGGTTGTTGTGCAGCGACAGTGCGACGGCTTCCTCGTCCTCGAGCACCGCGGCGATGCCGCCGCCCCCGTGAAGGCCGGAGTCCCCGGCGAGGTTGCCGGCAAAGCTGTTGTTGGTGAGGATCGCGTTTTCCACCGCCTCCAAGCGCAGGTACAGCCCGCCGCCCGCCAGTGCGGAGTGGTTGCCGCTGAATAGACTGCCGCTCAGCACGAGGCGGTCCCAGATGGATGATGCCGGATTTGTTCCGATTCTGAGCCCGCCGCCCGCGGCTCCGCAGCTATTTCCGATGAAGGTGTTGCCGATGAGTGTTGCCGCGGGGAGGGGATCCTCCGGAGTCCCTCTGGCTCCGGTGATCAAGAGGCCACCGCCCCCGGAGTCGTCTCCGGAGCTGGATATGCACCGATTACGGATGAAGCGATTCGCGGTCAGCGCGGTGCTGGCCGACCCCCACCCCATCACATAAGCGCCCCCGCCATGCGATTTTGATTCGTTGTCCTCGAATTGGTTCTCGACGAGGGTGAGCGTGGCGTTGAAGTTAAAAACCCGTAGGCCGCCTCCTTGGTTGCCGGACGAGGTGTTGTCCTCAAACCGGTTACCCGTGAAACTGTGGTCACCGGAGAAGTATAGGTAGTGCTCGACCGAAAACCCCGTTTTTTCCCGCCCCGGCACCTCGCCCTGAATGGCGGGCCGGGGCCAGCGTATTCAATCGAGCCGCATTCGATGCGGATTCGTGGAATTAAACCGGATTA
>NZ_JBBWVD010000023.1:0-104986 GCF_041903745.1 Thiocapsa sp. C2-2m
TCGGTGGCCGCTTTGCGCCGGAATCGGTGGCCGCTTTGAACCGGAACGAGTGGCCGGTTTGAACCAGAATGGGTGGCCGCTTTAAATCAGATTGGGTGGCCGGATTGGGCCGGAATACGCACAGCCCGTCGCTCGACGACCTCTTCATGAAGTTTTCGGAGCAGGAATGAGCCGCCGTGCCCCCACCCTCTCCTGCTGTCTCGCCGTCTTTCAGTGGCAGAGCCGGGCGGTCTTGGGCCGGCATCTCAGCGTCTACTTGCGCAACTGGCACACCGCGGCGCTGCCGCCTTTGCTCGAGCCGATCATCCTGCTCCTGGCGTTCGGGTTCGGGCTGGGTGCCTTCATCCCCAATTTCGCCTGGCGTGAGCAGTCGATCACCTATCTCGCGTATCTTGCCCCTGGCATGCTCGCCTACACGGCCTTCATGACGGCCTTCTTCCAAGCGCTCTTTGCTGCCTACATCCGGATGCACTACCAGAAGACCTGGGAAGGCCAGTTGATCACCCAGATCCGGTTGGAGCATGTGGTTTGGGGCGAGCTCCTCTGGGCCGCGACCTTGGGGACCGCCTATGCCCTCATCGTCACGCTGGTGTTGGCGGGTTTCACCCTGGTCGGGTGGCTGGATCTCAATTGGACCGGCGCCTTGCTCGCCCTACCGTTGCTGTTTCTCGCCTCGCTGGCGTTCGCGACCCTGGGTCTGCTCTTCGCGGCGATCGTGCCCAGCATCGACCACATGAACATCCCCTTCTTCCTGGTGATCATGCGCATCCGGCGCCTATGTCAAGCGGATCTGGTGGAACAACAGGGAGCAAGAGATTCGCATCAGGTACGGCTTCGATCCCGTCGATGACAAGGTTCTCTACGTGCGTGCCGATTTCAGTCCGTCAGGTCAAGCGATCTGGACCTGCTCCGCGCCACGAAGGGACGGCGTACCCGTCAGATATCTGCCCTCGACCTGCCGAGGTTGACCGCCTCGGCCTCGATCTCGCGATAGGCCGCCGCTAGGTGCTCCGCCCAAGTGTCGATCTGCGCCGTCGTGCGAAGCCCGTCGTTGCGGATCTCGATCATGACGGCGTGCAGCCCGCGACCTTCGCCATGAACCGGAACCGTGTAATCGACGGCCTCCTCGATCGGGTAGGGCTTATTGTCTCCGACGATGCCATCTACGCGGAGGGCGAGCGCCTTCGACAGGAGTGCCGCGAAGCGGCGGTCGCGCCAGTGCGAGACCCCGACGGGCCAGGGTCGTTGTTCGCCGTTCAGGGCCGGTGTGAAACTGTGGATACTGAGCAAGAGGCTCGGGCGGCTCGAGCGGGCGTCGATTAGCCGATCGATGGCCTCGTGGTAAGGCCGGAAGAGGGTCTCGACCCGGAGCGCTCGCGCCTGCGTGGTGAGCTCGAGATTGCCCGGGATGGATATGCCGGCACTCTGCTCCGCAATCGATGCCGCGTTGGAGAGCGGCCGGTTGCAGTCGATCACCAGCCGCGAGTAGCCGCTCGACACCAAGGGTGCGTCGAGCTGTGCCGAGAGTCGCAGCGCCAATTCGGCCGCACCTGGATCCCAACCGATATGATCCGCCAACTGCTCGGGCGCCAGACCGAGTGTGCCCAGTCGACGTGGGACCCGGTTCGAGGCATGGTCGCAGACCAGGACGGCGCTGCCGGCGCCCTGCGCATTGACGATCTCGAAGGCCGGCGGCTCCTCAGGGTCCAACAACCCCGCCGGCCAGCCCCGAGGCGCTGCGCTCATACCTCGTCGGTCCAGACTTTGAAGCTCTTCAACACATTCGGCCCGAAGGCATTGCTGATGGCGACATCGGCCGCATCCCGGCCCTGCGCGATCAGGATTCGACCGATGCGCGGGATCTTGTTGCGAGGATCGAAGGTGTGCCAGCGCCCGCCGAGATAGACCTCCATCCAGGCCGAGAAGTCCATCGGGTCCGGCGAGGCGGGCACGCCGATGTCGCCGAGATAGCCAGTGCAGTAGCGCGCCGGGATGTTCATGCAGCGGCAGAAGGCGATCGCCAGATGGGTGTAGTCACGACACACACCCTTGCGCTCGTTGTAAGCCTCGAGCGCGGTCTTGGTCGCACGCGCATGCTGGTACCCGAACTCGATATGGCCATGGACGAAGTCGCAGATCGCCTGGACCCGCGCCCAGCCCGGGGGCGTCTGCGAGAAGCGCTTCCAGGCGATCTCGGAGAGCCGATCGGTTTCGCAATAGCGGCTTCCCAGTAGATAGACCAGGGTCTCCCCGGGCAGATCCTCGACCGCGTGCTGCATCGCCTCCGCGTGAATCGGGTCCGGAAGACCGTTGTCCATGACGAGCGCATCGGCGGAGATGCGGATCTCGCCCGCGGGTGCCACGATGCGGGTGCACCAGTTGCCGAAGCCGTCGCGGTAGGCGGTCATGGGCACCGACGGGCGGGTGACGATGGGGTCGGCCCGGACCATATCGGAGACCCTGCTGAAATGGACGTTCAGCGTCAGGATCATGGGTGTCGGCTGGGGACACTCGAAGACCATCTCGTATCCGATTCGGATCTGCATCCTGAACCTCCCGCCGGGGTAAGCCCCGGGATTGTCTGTGAGCGCGGACCTTCGGTCGGCGTATGTGATCGGTTAAGAGCGAGTCCAGCATAGCACCGAACAGGCGCGTTCATCGGCCATCCGGCAACGACTGCGCACGCGAGGACCGCAATACCGGTCGGCCCCTTCGGCATCCCGATAGATGACCGAGACGCGTCATACGGAAAGCCGCTACACTGGTCGTCAATGTGAGCTCCTTGAACAGGGCAATTCTATGAAGCGCAGGCATCGCGATGCGAAGGTTGATGAAGTGAGTGCGTCGACGGCTGCGGGCCTGTCCGAGCCGATCGATGCGCCGTTCGGTCAACGTGGGTCGAAGGATGCCGAGACCTGGCTCTTCGACAGCGATCTCGAAGCGGTTCATGAGGCGGCGACGCAGGTTCGGGAATTCTGCGCCGATTTGGGTTTCGGCGATGTCGAGATCGCGCGAATCGAGCTCTGCGTCTACGAGGCATTCGTCAATGCCGTCGAGCATGCCTACGGCAACCGACCCGGGCACGAGGTTCGCATCATGGTGGACGTGGATGCCGCACGCCTGCGTGTGCGGGTCTGTCAACGCGGCGTGCCGCTCGATGCCGGGTTGATCGCGCAGACCCCGACCGGGTTCGACGATCTGCCGAGCGGACTGGACGCACTCGATTGCGAGTCGCGCGGCCGCGGCATCCGGATCATCAAGGCCATCATGTCGAGCTGCAGGGTAGAGGCCGACGGCGACTACGCCTGTCTGTCCATGACCACACCGCGGCCCGAGACGCAGTCTTAGTCGAGAGGCGCGGTCCGCGACGCCGGCAGCCAGTTGCTCGGTCGCAGAATGGCGAGCAATCCTCTGAGCAGATAGACGACATCACGCCCGGCGCGTCTCTGACGGGCGTAGAAGACGTCGCTCATGAGTTTTTCCTCCAACGGGGCATCAGCCGGCACCTCGAGTTGGGTCGGGCCGATCAGCCCGGCCGGCGCTTGCTCCCGGGTTTGCTCCCAATCCTCCTGGAGTCCGTCCGACTCCTCGGGGGAGAGGGGCGTTACGCCGACGAGTCTGAGATCGCCCGAAACGACGGCGAGCAGCCGCGGGAGCCCGCGCAGAATCGGTACGCGCGTATTCCACTCCCGTGCGACGAAGTCGCGCCGCTTGATCTGACCCAGTGCATCGACCTCGCGTTTGTTGCCGCGCAGCAAGACCGGCTCGAGCCATCCGCGCTCCCGATTGGGTAGCGCGGCGAGCGCGGCGATCGGCCAGAGCGGAACCGACAGGATCAGGCCCAGAATTCCGAGCAGACGGTGGACGGGGTCGGCGATCCCGCCGCTCAGCGTCGCCTGCTCGAGATCGGCCAAGAGGCAGGCATCGGTCACCTGAAGGACGGCGCCCGAGTCCACTCGAATCATGGTGTTGGCACTGACGATCGCATTGGTGATCTCCACCAGCTCGCCGACATAGGTGTGCGGCAGGATCACGCTTGAGTTGATGGTCGCACGCCGATCGACGATCACGTCGTCGCTGATCACGACCTCGCCCGTCAGCTCGGCATCGGGTGCGATCCGACAGCGGGCTCCGACCAGGCAGACGCCCTGTTTCAGCGAGCGCGGCGAGACGCGCGATCCGCGCCCCAGGGTCAACCCCAAGGCGGCCTGTCGGCCGGGCAGGATGAGACCGGGCAGGTGTTTCGCAACCGCATCCAGGTTGACCCGGTGATACTCGGCGAGACTCTGCACGGTGCGAACCTGCTCGGCCGCGACGGGGATCCAGGCGGTTTGCGGAGCCGCCGCCCCTCGGCCGGTCGGCGGCCACGACAGCGGGGTCAGGTCGATCGCGCCCGCGCGATGGATCCCGCAGGCCGCGGATACGCCGTCGGCATCGGCCCAAACGGAATCGCCGGGGGTCTCCCGGGCTGCGGAGATCCAGGCGGCGATATCGAACCCATGGATCAGGTCGCCGCGCAGCGCGACGAGGGGTCCATCCAGACGCGTACCGAGTCGATCAACCACCGCGGTCGGATCCTCTTCGCCGCGGGTCAGGGTATAGGTCAGGCGTAGGCCCCAGCGTGTTCCGTCGCCGATCACCCGCTGGATCTCGTCGGCAAAGGGCGAGACCACGACCAGAATCCGTCGGATGCCGGCCTTGGCGAGCGACTCCAAGGCGTGCTCGATCATCGGTTTGCCGGCGACCGGCAAGAGCGCGACGCTGGTGCGCTCGGTCAGCGGTGTGAGCTCGGCGCCGAGACGGTCGGCAAAGAGGACGGCCTGGTCCATAACGATCACCCAAGAAAAAGGATTCGAGAAGGTCTGAAGGGCGTCGGCTGCGACGATCGTCGAGGTCTTCGAGGTCGTGCCGACGCGAGACGGGTACCTGTCATGTCCGGGACTGAATTAGTAGGCGCCCCGTCCGAACAACACGGCAGGCACCGTCTGCCAGAGGAGTTTGATGTCGGTCCACAGGGACTGTGATTCGATATAGCGAACATCCAGCTCGACTTGCTCGGGGAAGGGGATATCGGATCGCCCCGAGACCTGCCAAATACAGGTGATGCCGGGCGTGACCTCCAGGCGCCGCCGGTCGGAGAGCGAGTATTCGTCGACCTCCGCCGGGACCGGCGGGCGCGGGCCGACCAGCGACATATCGCCCTTGATCACGTTCCACAACTGCGGCAGCTCGTCGATCGATGCCTTGCGGATGAACCGGCCGATGCGGGTGATGCGCGGGTCGCGCTGCATCTTGAAGGTGACCCCGCCGGACATCTCGTTGTCCGCGAGCAGCTCGGCCTTGCGCGCCTCGGCATCCATGTACATGGAGCGGAACTTGTACATGGTGAAGATCTGACCCCAGCGCCCGACGCGTGTCTGCTTAAACAGCGCCGGTCCGGGTGATTCGAGCCGGATCGCCAGCACCAGCAGCCCGAAGATCGGCAACAGCAGGATGAACAAGGGGCCGGCCAGCAGGATATCCAGGGCGCGCTTGAGCAGATAGGCCGAGCGTACGACCGCCACCCAGGCGAGCCGCTTGGCGCCGATGCGCAATCGGATCACCCACGCGGGTTGACCGGCGCGGCTGTAGCGGCGCAGCAGCAGCTCTTCCATCGAGGTTTGGCTCGGTCGTTCGTCGCTGCTCGTCATGAGGTCTCCCCGCCGCGCGCCTGTCGCCAGACGCGGTAAAGGAATAAGGGGTTGCCGATCACATAGCGTCGCCACATTCGCCCGGGCTCCTGCATCAGCCGCCAGGTCCATTCGAGCCCGATCTCGCGCATCCACACCGGCGCCCGGGGGATGCGGCCCGAGTAGAAGTCGAACAGACCGCCGACCCCCATGCGCACCGGCAGCGTCAGGCGCTCCTGGTTGCGCGCGAGCCATTTCTCCTGACGGGGCACCCCGAAGGCAACCAACAGGATCGCGGCGCCCGAGGCGTTGATCCTGTCGATGACGGCGTCCTCGTCGGCCGGGTCGAAATAGCCGTCTTGAACCCCGTCGATGCGCAGACCCGGAAACTGCGCCTGCATGTTCGCCGCCACCGCATCGGCGATCCCCGGGCGCGCGCCGAGCAGGAACAGGCCGAGGCCCGTCTGCGCGGCCCGCTCGCACAGCTGCGGGAAGAGGTCGGTGCCGTTGACGTTGGCCTGCAGGGCGACCCCGAGCATCCGACAGCCGATGTGGATTCCGATCCCGTCGGGCAGGACGCGCGCGGCGTCGAGCAGGATCCGACGATACTCGGCATCGACATAGGCGATGTTGAGGCAATCCGGGTTGACGAAGGCCAGCAACGCGGGATCCCCGGCGCGGGCGCGCGCCGCGATCCAGTCCACCGCCTCGGGCATGGTGGTGTTGACGATCGGGACACCGAAGAACTCAAGCAGCGGAGGCGTGGGCGCCTCGCCTCCGCCGAGAACCTCCCCGATCAGGGAACGGACCACCAAGCCGGCGTCGCCCCGCGCGCTTTGCCCGTATGCGTAGTCCCTGTCGATCTGCGTCTCCGGTGCATAGGCAACACCGGTGCGGCTCTTGAGCCGATAGGGGGAAAAGTAACCGGGTCTGACCGTGAACCGCACGGCCGCCTCGACATCGACCTGCGCTGCCTCGCGTCCAGTCATGGGGCGTGGTCCGGCGACGGCCAAGTCCCCGCGCAGGATATTCAGCAGCACCGCAAGACCGCGCCCCGGCGTCGGCCCGGCGAAGTAAAGCCGCTCGAAGGGTGCGCGGAAACGCCCGACCAAAGGCTCGCGGTCGAAGATTCGACCCTCGCGCGCGTGCGCCACCGCGCCGCGCAGCAACAGCAGCGGAGCGAGTAGCACCAAGAGCAACAACGCGAGCGTCAGGTCGAGTGCCCGCGAGAGGACAACCCCGAGGACGTTGAGCGGCGGCAAGAGACTCCGCAGCCAGAGTGCGCGCCACGGCCGTTGACGGCGGCCGAGCGGACCCGGGATCTTCAAGTCGGATTTGCGCTTCACGATGTCGTCGCCCCGGCTTCGGAGCGGGAGTCCTTCCCGGACGAGATCTCTGCACCGACCGGGGCGCGGACCGATGTCGCATCGCTGCGGGCAATGATCCGGGCCGGGACCCCGACCGCAAGGCAGCCGTCGGGGACGTCCTGAATCACCACGGCATTGGCCCCGATCGCAACATCGTTGCCGATGCGGATCGGGCCGAGCACCTTGGCGCCGGCCCCGATGTCGACCCGGTCGCCGATCACGGGTGCTCCGCGAACCCCACGATGCCGAAGACCCACCGTCACCCCGTTGCGTACGACACAGTCGTCGCCGAAGACGGCGTCGCCGCTGATGATGATGCCGCCGAAATGCTCGATCAGGAAGCGCCGGCCGACCCGCACCTCGCAGGGCAGATCGATCCCGGTCATGATCTGGGAGAGCACCTTGAGGAGCTTGTAGAGGAACGAGAACGGCCAGCGCAAGACGCGGTTCTCGATCCGGTAGCGCCAGCGCCCGAAGCGATAGACGAGCATGACCCAGAACCCTTGGCGCGCCCAGTCGCGTTCGTAGGTCTGCCAGTCTTCACGGATGTTCTCGAACATGGATTTGATCCCGACTCGATGCTTACCAGGGTCTCGGCGGCGATCGACGTCCGCCGGCCGTCTCGCGCCAGGCCCGATCGAGCAGCGCGACGATCGCCGATGACTCGGCGCGCTTGGCGCTGCGCTGCGGGTCGCCGCCGCGGTTGCGCCAGGCGCGAATCCGATGCCAGCTCGCCTCCAGTTGACGCACCGCCCAAGCGCCGAGCCAGCCGTGGTGCTTGCGATAGTAGAGCAGACCGCTGCGCATCCGCCAGAGTGTGAGCTGTGCACCTTTGCCGGCGGCGCTCATGTCCAGGTCCCCATGGGTGCGCGAGGACTCGCCGCCGATATGGACCACCACCACATCCGGCCAATAACGGATCCGCAGGCCCGCTGCGCGGATCCGTCGGCACAGATCGACCTCTTCGTAATAGAGAAAGAACGACTCGTCGAAATCGCCGATGCGGGCCAGCAGGTCGCGGCGGACGATCGAGAAGGCGCCCGGAACCCAGTCGATGTCCGCGGGTTCCATCGGGTCCGCCCAGGTGCGGTCGAACCGACCGAAGAAGCGGCTGCGCGGGAAGCGTGCCGCCAGCCCGGAGAGCGTCAGGAGCTCGATGAGCAAGGACGGAAACATCCTGGCCGAGGGCTGCCATTCGCCGTCTCGCCCGATCAGCCGCGCCCCGCCCAGACCGATCCCCGGGTCTTCATCCATGTAGCGCACCGCACGCTCCAGCGCACCCGGTTCGAGGAAGGCATCGGAATTGAGCAGGACCAGATAGCGCCCGTGCGCCGACTTGAACCCCAGGTTGTTGGCCGCCGCGAAGCCGAGATTGGTCGCGCTGCGGATCAGGGTCGCCTGCGGGAAGCGCTCGGCGACCCGGTCCGCCGAGCCGTCGCGCGAGGCGTTGTCGACCACGATGATCTCGTAGCTGACCGTGCCGGCCTCGGCGATCAGTGTCTCGATACAGTCCACGAGCAGGTCGCGGGTGTTGAAGGAGACGATGACGACCGAGACGTCGGGTGTGGTTGAATCGGACATCGGCATGGCTCCCCCTTAATCCTTCTGCTCGGTGTCGTTGCGCTCGGTGCGCACCCAGGCGGCATCGGTTCGGGAGGCCCGTCCGATGGCGCGCAGGATGGTGAGCTTCCAGAGGATGTAAAAGGGTGCCGTCGCCAGGGCAAGCAGATCGCGCCAACCGCCGCCCCCGATACGAATCGCCGCAACCACATGCACCCCGACCAGCATCAGGCCGAGCAGGGCGTAGGCACGCGTCGGTCCGAACGGAGGAAGCAGGGCCGGGAGCAGCAGCAGAACATGGAAGGCCAGCGGCAGCAGCAGGAGCTCGAGCAGCGGCTCGGTCAGGCGCCGCTCGCCCGCAAGAATGCGTCCGAGCAGCCGAGGCGACCAGTCGATGATCATCCGGAAGCGTCCGCCTTCCCAGCGTGCGCGCTGGCTGGCCCCGCCGCCCCGGGTCATGGGCGCGTCGGTCCGAACGTCGGTCGCCGCGGCGTAGACCACCCGCCGACCGCTGGCGACCAGGCGCAGGTGATATTCCAGGTCCTCCACGACGCTGGTCGCCTCGTAGGGTACGGCCGCGAGGGTCTCGCGGGTCAGCCCGAATCCGTTGCCGAGGATGCCGACCGAGAGCGCCCAGCGCTCGCGCCCGCGCAGCCGCAGCACGTTGAAGGCCATCCAAGCGATACCCATCAGGCGCGCTCGCAGGCTGGCCTCCGGGTTGTTGATCCGATAGCCGCACTGGACTGCCGCGGCGCCGCGGCGCATCAGTCGCCGCTGCTCGGTCACCAGATTCGGCGCGACCCAGGTGTCGGCATCGACGACGATGAATGCATCGAAGGGCTCGGCCAGCAGGATGGCGAAGGCGAAGTCGAGCGCATAGCCCTTGCCGCGACGCTGCGGGTCGCGACGCTCCAGGACGCGCGCCCCGGCGGAGCGCGCCAGCGCGGCGGTGTCGTCGCTGCAGTTGTCGGCGATGACCACGACCTCGAAACCCGCATCGCCCGGGTCGCAGGCGCGCAGCGATGCGACGGTGTGCGCAATGCCCTCGGCTTCGTCATGGGCCGGGACCAGGATGGCGATGCGTCCGATGGGCGTCGTCGACTTCGGATCCGTTTCGCGCCGCGGCGGGAGGATTCCGCCGAGCGTCAGGAGCAGCAGCTCGATCGTGCCTGGCAGGCTCGGCAGGGCGAGCAGGATGCCGAGCAGCATCCATGGCCAGAGGGCCTCGTTGATCACGGCAGCACCTCCGCCGGGCCCAGGACGACCAGGCTGTAAGCCGGAACCGTGACCCGGATCCGGTCCTTACCGATCGGCCGCACGGCAAGGGGTTGCGGTCGGACCTCGTCGGCGGTCTCGTTGCCCTTGAAGGGCTCGGAGGCATCCAGGACGTGCCCGCGGGTCGGTCTCGGGAACTGCGTATCGGGAAAGCGCAGCGTCAGGCGTCGGGGCTCGGGGGCGTCGGAGACGATCGCGACAGACCAGCCATGCGGGCCTCGGAAGGGTGCGACGAGCAATCCGCCGTCCTCGTCGGTCATGGATGCCCGGTGGAGCTCTCCTCCGATGACCTGATTGAGCAAGGCGACCGCCCATCCGGTCGGGCGCAGTCGATCGCCGCGGGTCAGGTCGCGCGTGACGCCGAACAGCGGGACCAGACTTGAGGTATCTTCGACGCGGGTGTCGAAGCCAGCGAGGGTATAGACGCACTGGCGCCGCGCGCCCGATGCCATGGCTTCGAGCAACCGTTTGGCCAGGGCAGGACCGGAGGCTGCGCCCGTGACGATCGCCGCGCGATCGTCGTCGGCGGCGTCCCCGCGTGTCGTGTGCAGGTTGACCTCGTAGACGGCCAGTTCCTGCTCGGCGGGTTGTCCGGCGACGATCTCCCTCAGACGTCCGCCGTCATCCGCGAACAACAGCTCAAGCGCCCGATCCAGATCGGCCGCATCCAAGCGCGACAGCATGTAGGGAGCGACGGCGAGGATGTCGGCCTTTGTGCTGGCCGCGGCGACCTTGATCGCCGCGTAGGGGTTGGCGTGTTGGGCGTTGACGACGTGGCGCAGTGCCGGGTGGTTGCCCGCACCCTCTTCGAGCGCCTTGAAGAGTCGGTCGGCGGCGGCGCCGTGGTGGTCTGCATCCTGGATCCCGGCCGGGCGGAAGATGGCGTTCCAGTTTTCGTTGCCGAATTCGACCAGAACCTCCGCGAGCCCGTTGGCTTCGATGCGCTCGGCGAGCCAGGCACCGAGACGCCGCGCCTCGTCGGTCGTGAAGGTCGTGGGCATGACCAGCCAGGGGTTAGCCCCGACTGCACGACTGAGGTCGAGAAACTCGGGTAGGCCGTAGCCGTACTCGGCACTGTTGCCCGGACGATACCGGCTCGCGCGCCGAGCATGCGGCTCGGCTAGGCGGTTGTCGAGCGTGTCGCCGAGCTGGCCCTGCCAGTCACGCAGATAGCCGGGGCGAAGATGCATCAGGGCAGCGATGACTTCGGGGCGGAAGGCACTCGTGGCCGGGGCTGCGGGGCCGCCGGCTTCCGTAGCCATATCGTTCTCCGCCGCGATCGGGCCGAGCCAGGCGTCGTCGAGATGGATCTGTCCCGGACCACCGACCTCGATGGCGAGTTCCAATGCACCGATCGGTCCCGTGTCCGCGGCTTCGAATCTTTGCTCGATGCGCTGCCAGCCCGGCTCCGGGCGCAGTGTCAGGTCGAGAAAGGGCGCCGAGCCGTGACGCCGAAAGAGGATGCGCACCTGCGGCGGATCGCCGGTCTCGGCGTGGATCCAGAGCGAGAACAGCCAGAGACCCTCGACCGGGAGGAGCTTTCCGGCACGCGTCCCGATGGTGTCGAGATGGCTGCTTAGGCGCAAGGTCGCTCCGGACAGGGGTGTGAGGGCCAGCGAGCGCCGGCCGGGACTCGTCGGGGCGGTCAGTGTGGCGTCGACCTGAACGCGCCCCTTGGTGGTGTCGGGCAGCCACCAGTGTGTCGGCGGAAGATCGTCGCGAATGCGTGTCAAAGCGACGATATCTCCGGGGGCGAGTCGATCGTCGAGCCCGTCGGTGATCAGCTCCGGAAGACCGTGGCGGCCCACGCCGCGTGAGTCGAAGAGTGTTCCCTGTACACCGGCCGCGGCACCGGTCAGGATCTCGTAAGTGGCGCCGGACCAGAAACCGTCCTCGCGGGCGAGCCAGGTCTGATCGTCGCTGAAGCGGTCGTGATCGGCGTAGGCAACCCGCACCAATGCGCGATCGATGATGCCCTCGAAGCCCGGATTACCAAGCACATTGCGCCGGAGCTGCTCCGCGCCCCAGTAGGTTGAATGACCGAGATTCATCCCGATGCGCTCGACGTCCCCAACCAGGGGTGTGGCCTCGACATGGGCCTCGACCGAGACGGGGGCAGCGCGCGGGATCCGCAGATCGGTCGGTGTCTCGGGCAGGGGATCGCTCCGGGCCACGCCGGTCCCGGCGATCAGGGCGGCCAGTGCGACCGCGATCAGCGATCGGAGATGCGTCATGGCGTCTCTCCCAGGCGGCGTTGCAGGATGTCCGCCAGGCGTCGTGTGTTGCTCTCGAGGTCGTACTTCTCGATGACCCGTCGGCGTCCGGCCTCGCCGAGTCGGCGGCGACGCTCGGGATCCGCGATCAGACCCGCGATCGCCTCGGCCAGTGCGGTCTCGTCCGAGGGTGCGACCAGAACGCCGTCGACCCCGTCGCGGATCAGCTCGGGATGCCCGGTGATGAAGGTGGTCACGCAGGGGATCTCCATCGCCATCGCCTCCATCAGGACGACCGGGATGCCTTCTGCGAAGCTTGCCAGCGCGAAACAGTCGGCCTCGGCATAGACGGCACGGATGCGATCCTGGTTGACGACCCCCTCGAAGAGTACGCGATCCTCCAGCCCGAGCCGGCGCACCTGCGCCTCGAGCGACTCACGGTCGGGACCTCCGCCGACCAGGCGTAGGCGCACATCATGACCCGCGTCTACCAAGGCCGCGACCGTATCGACGAGGATGTGCTGCCCTTTGGCCGGGACCAGGCGCCCGACGCACAGGATCTGGAAGGGCGCCGGATGCTCGCGAAAAGGCCGCGGGCTGAAGGCGTTCGGGTCGACCCCGAGCGGAGCGATCTCGAGCTTGGACCAGTGCGCGGGTGGGGAGAGCTTCATGAGCTGACTGCGACAGTAATAACCGATGCAGCAGATGAAGGCGGCACCCTCGACCTTTTCGGCCAAGCGGTAGCCGGGGGCGTCGTAGAACTCGTCCGGACCATGGACCGACATCGAGAATCCGATCGGGAAGATCCGTCCGGCGATCAGCCCCACGGTCGCGGCCGGGGTCGCAAAATGGACATGCAGATGACCGAGCCCCCGTCCGGTCAGCCAATGCCCGATCATGACGGCCTCGACGAAATAGAAGAGGCTGTAGATGAGCTTCCGGATATCGGTGCCGCCGAGTCTCAGGGCAAAGAGCAGGCCCTTGGCATAGGCTGCGGGGCGCGCGCGCAGGGTCGCCCAATGCGCACGCAGCGCCCCGCGCACGCCGTCCGCCTTGACGTAATAGGTCGTCGCCGCCTCTTCGCGCTCCTCCTCGGCCAGGGACTCGGCAGGGCGATCCGGGCTATTGATCGAGGCGACGTCGATACGGATGCCGAGCTCGCGCAGACGGCGAACCTCGCGCAGGATAAAGGTGTGCGAGGCCGCCGGGTATTGACTGACCAGGTAGGCGAGCGCGAGAGGCGTGCGTGCGTTGTCGTTCATGTGTTGCGTCCTTGGCGATTCGAGAGTGCTAAGGTCTGCCGTGGCTCATGAGCCGGCGCTGGTCCGGCGCCGGTTGCGGGCCGCGACCGGGTCCGCGAGCAGATCCCGATACAGCTCGATGGTCGAGTCCACCTTCGCGTCCCAGGCATAACGTTCTTCGGACCGGCGGCGTCCGGCTTCCCCGCGCTGTCGCCAGACATCGGGGTTGCGGACCAGGTCGCGCAGCGCGGCCACGAACCCCTCGACGACCGCATCGGGTCCGCTCGGCGGCAGGGCCAGACCGACCTCCGGGTCGATGATCTCCGCCGGCCCGCCGAAGTCCACGGCGATCACCGGACGGGCGCAGGCCATGGCCTCCAGGAGCACCGCACCGCCGGACTCGCGCACCGAGGGTAAACAGAAGACATGTGCCGCGCGGATCTCTGCCGCCACCTCGGGAGGCGGGAGGTTGCCGGTGAAACGCACTTGCTCGCCGAGCCCGAGGCGCGTGGCCTGCTCGCGCCACTCGCCCGACAAGGGACCCTCCCCGACGATGCAGAGCCGGATCGGCATTTCGGGGGCAAGTCGCGCCACCGCGTCGAGCAACATGCCAACCCCTTTGAAGGGCACCAAACGTCCGACGAAGACCAGCCGCAACGGCTCGCCCGCCACGCCCGGCGCGGTCGGCCAGGGCGCGGCCGGGAAGGTCTCGAGCTCCACCCCGTTCTCCAGCACGGGCAGACAGAGGCGATGATAGCGGCGCGGGATGCCGGCGACTGTGGAGCGCGTCGCAGTCAGGATGGCCGCCGCATGACGGGTCCCGCCGGCCAGTGCATCGACGACCCGCCCGAGATGGCGCACCGGGTAGAGCCAGGCCGAGTCCGCGCGGAGGATGTCGCGGAAACCGGGCGGCAGACCCAGGTTGCCGTTCCAGGGTCCAAGCACGACCGGCAGGCCCAGGCGGTGGAGGCGCGTGGCCGCGAGCGGGGAGACCGGGGTCGGGGCATGCACGATGTCCCAGGGCATGCCGTCCCGTGACTCGGCCCGGGCAATGCGCAGCGCCTCGCGGTCGTAGACATAGAAATCCAGCGAGGAGACCAGGAAGACGGCATGCTCGCTCTTGGGGAAAATCCGCGAGGCGACCCGATAGAGCGGGCCGGCAAACCACTCGGTGTCGACATAGAGGATGCGGCCCTCGCCCACCGGCCCACCGGCTGCCTCGATGGCGGGACGGTTGCGGACATGGGTGAGCAAGGTGGTCGGCAGCCTCCGGGCGAGCCGGCTGTACCAGTGCCAGCCGATCTGGGAGACCGAGCCCATGCCGGGGCCGCATTGGTAGGCGGACAGGAGTAAACGCGGTCCTTGTACCGCACGCGGAAGCGTCTTCATGTCAAGCCACTGAGGTAAGATGCGACACGACCTTCAATCGGCAGCAGGAGCCCGCCGCCGGAGGTCGGGTCGCCGGGGACCGGCGGTCGGATGCCGTCGAGCTCTTCCCAGCGTCGAGCGAGATAGCTGAACCACAACGCCGGGGCCTCGCCGGTGGGAATTCGCATGCGCACGAGATAGTCGCCCAGACAGCGGCGTGCCAGCGCCTTCGGGGCGCGAGCGGAGCAGAGCAGGTAGGCGAGGTCGCCGAGCGGGATGCCTTCGAAGGTCGAGGAGCCCCAGTCGAGCACACGAAAATCCGAGCCGTCGGCGCGCGTCAGACGGATGTTGTAGATGCCGAGATCACCGTGCTCGAGGACCATCGGAAGAGACGACGCGAGCCGCTGCAGGTCATCGAGTGCGGCCTCGGCCCTGTGCTGGACGCTGCGGGGCAAGATGCGCCGTGCAATCAAGCGTTGCAGGGGTGCGACGTGACGGGCCTCGATGCTCGCCCGCTCGGGCTGTTGTCGGGTTGTGAGTCCGATCGCCGCCAACCAGTCGGCCATGGCACGACACAATCGCGCGCGGCCCCGCAGACGCCAGCGGATCCCGAAAAAGGGGTGAGTGGGCTCGTAGGTGTAGGCGAGTGCCCAGCGCCCGGCCACCACGGCGGAGTCGGTCGGGCGGATGACGCGGGCGGCTTCGGTCGGCCCCAGTGCCTGCTCGATACGATCGAGCTGCTCGGCCTCGGCATGCAGGTGCTGGCCGCCCGCAAAGCGTGCGGCCTTGATCAGGCGTTGAGGACGTCCGTCCTCGTCCAGGCCGAAGGCCAGGATCGGGTTGCCCGGCCCGAGGCGACCCGAGGCCAACAACCAGCGCTCAGGGGGCGTCGAGCGGATAGCGTCGTCTCCGATGGATGCCAGTGTCCCGCGCAGGGCGGCGAGCAGTGTTCGGTTCGGCTCGCCTCCGTCGCGACAGTAGAGCGCAATCCCTTGCTCGGGCAGAAGCCGCGCCGCCGCGCCTGGGGACAGCCGAGCGCGCAGGCCTGTCGCGGAGCGCGACGGGAAGAGCCGAAGGTCGCGCGCGGCGGCCCGCCAGCCGGCGGGATTGTCCGGGATCAGCACCCGGAAGGCGGGCCAGTCCGGATAGGCTCGCCAGCGGCCGACGGGTGTCAGTCCAGCAGGTATCGCGCCGGCCTTCATGCCAAGGAATCGGCACAGGACACCACCCGGGCGCAGGTGACGTCCTGCCGCGATGTCGTCGGAGAAGACAAGGTCATAGGTGCCTTCGGGTGCCTCGATTCGGCGTACGCGCTCGGGTGCTGCGAGGGCGGCCATCGCCGCGAGCGTTGTCTCCTGCAATCTGTCGTGCGGGGGCTCCACGACCAGGTCGATCATGCCGAGCTCCCCGGCGAGGTGGGGGAGAAAAGCCGGCTCTCGCGCGCCGAGAACCAGGGTGCGGATCTCCGGCCCGAGCGGAAGCAGCAGCTTGAAGTCCGCGAGCCGATAGTCTTCGACGCGCGCCGAGGCCCGCAGATCAGTGCTCATTCGGATGCCCTCTGTTGCGTTGACGACGAGCACCGCCCAAGCGTCCGACCAAACCCCTGACCTTCCCGGCGACGAAGTCCTTTTCGCCCGTATCGAGTTGAACGAGCCACAGGAAGGCCGCCTGGAGTGCGCAGTAGGCGATGCCGGCGACCAAAACCAGCAGGACGCTGCCCCAACGATCGTCGCTGACCGACTCGACCCAGGGCCGAGCCAGCAGATAGAGGGCAAATCCGGTCAGATAGGGCCAGAGACCGGGCAGGAGGGCGTCGCGCATGAAACGGTACTGGCCCAGCGCCAGGAACCGGTTGGTATAGGCCATGTAGATCAACGCACTCAGGATCATGGCTATTGCCACGGCCAGGGTGATCACCACCACATCGATCCCGAAGATCAGAAAGCCGGTGCCGACCAGGATGATCACCAGCGCAAGCTGCGACAGCGGGTAGATCAGCTCGCGTGCCGGGATGCCCATGCCGCGGTAGATGTTCGAGGCCGGACCGGTCAGGACGTTGAGCTGGAAGGGCAGCGTGAAGCAGGCCAGGATCAGCGGCGCCAGGGCAAATTCCGGATTCGGCCCGAGCCAAGCGACCATCAATGGCGCGGCGAAAGCAGCCATGAAGCCCATCATAAAGCCGGTCACCAGATTGATGTAACGCGCGCCCTTCAGATAGAGCCCGAGCAGCTCGCCGCGGCGCTCCTGCGTGTGCATGTAGGAGGTCGCCGGCAGGAAGACGGCGTTCATGGACGACGGGATCGAGGTCGCCATCACCGGGAATTTCTGGGCGACGTCGAACAGTCCGGTCGCCTGCACATTGATGAAGAGCCCCGCGATCAGCTTTTCGATCGAACGTAGGAACATGCCGAGAAAACCGGAGAGCTGCACGATCCCGCCGTAGCGGTAAAAGAGCGCGAGATCGGCCCGGTTGAAGCGCCGCAGCGAGAGCCTCAAGCCCGGGAGGTTGCGGAAGCAGAGCAGGACATTGACGCTGATCGACACCAGATACCGGATCGCGAAGGCATACAGCAGGCCATAGACGCCGAATCCGGCGACCAAGAAGACCACGACCAGCAGGGTCTCGAGCAGAAAGGTTCCGACCCAGACCTGGTTCTGCTGCACGATACGTTGCAGGCCGGTGAGAACATAGGCAAAGGCGCCCCAGCTCAGCTCGAGCACGAAGATGGCCGCGCTGCCGAAGATGAGCACGAACGCGGTGGTCTGCAGCTCGGGCGAAACCGAGAGGGCCTCGATCAGGGTCGGCAGTCCGACCCAGAGTAGCCCGAGCGCGACGACACCGATGAGGCTGACCAACGTCACCCCGGTCGACAGGAGGTCGCCGATCCGGTGCTCCTCGCCTTGGGCATGATACTGGGCGACATAGCGGATGTAGACGTTGGAGACCCCGAAGGCGCTCATCCCCAAATAGCCGATGAGGATGAAGCACACCGCCCAGATGCCGTACTCCTCGAGGCTGATATAGGCCAGGATGATCGGCGGGAGAAAGAAGCGCGTGACGAGATAGAGGAGTTTGGCGCCGACCGAGCTGAAGATGTTGCGGCTCACCAGACGGTTCATACCGCCCGCGTCGAGCGGCTCGCTGCGGGCTGCCGCGGAGGTGCTGTCCTTGGATGCAACGCTGTCCGTCATGGTTGTCCGCTCGCTGTGCTACGGCATCGGTGGTCTGGATCGGTCGCCCGAGATCCGGCCTGCGCCAGAGTCGACGCCCGGACGCGATCCTGGCTGCGGACCTAAGAATACATGATGCAGACGGCATCGAGAGGTGACTCATGTCATGACTCGGCGGAACCGATGGGCCGGTATCGGCTCGGGCGGTGCGGCTGTGTCGGTGCCGATGCCTTCCACGCCGGAGTCCATATAGGCGATGCCCCAGCCGGTGATCAGGAAGAGGAGCGGGACGGTCTGCAGTCCGAGGTAGACGGTGGCGATCGAGAATCCGATCGCCAGGTAGAGGCTCGCCAGGGTGAAGGCCAGCGAGCTCCCGCGAGGCTCGGCGAGCGGTTGGCGCATCCCGTGCGCGGTCAGGCGCACCAGCATGATCAGGATGATCGCGAGCAGGCAGGCCAGCGCGATCAGCCCGTGCATCAAGAGCAGCAGCAAGTAGTAGTTGTCGATCGAGGGCATGCCCGGCACCTTCGGCCAAGCGGTCAGCCCCCATCCGAACCAGAGCTGCTCGGCGGCTATCTCGGAGTACTCGGTCAAGAGCTCCCAGCGGTAGGCAGCCGATTCCTGCGCGACTGTTTCCGCGCCCTCGCGCCCGACCGAGACATAGTCGAGGAACCAAATCACACCGGGTATGCCGACGAAGACGAGGAACGCAATGACGGCACCGATTGCCGCGACCCGTTGGCGCGAGCGCCCGATCATCACCAGCATCGCTGCCAGGATGGCCCCCATCCAGGGCCCGCGCACCATGGTCATGATGACCCCGGCGAGCATTCCGAGCGTGATGAGTCGGCCCTGACTGATCGGCAGCCAGGGGGCGAAGCGGGGTTTCGGGTCCCAGGCGCCGCTCCATTCCAGCCAGCGTTGGATCCGGTAGCCGATCACCATCACGATCCCGGCCAGGATGGCGTGACCGTAGGGGCCGGCGACCCGTGCGAAACCCCAACGAAAGGTCGTGACCCAGCGCGCCTGACCGGGAAAAAAGGGATCCAGGATCATCCGCCAAGGCGTAGTGCCGAAGCGAAACTCGTAGACCGAGACCGCCGAGATGATGAAGAGACAGACCACCAGGGTCTTGGCGAACTGGACCCGATGCCCGGCGGGCTCGATTAGGCTCTTTGCGAAGATGTAGGGCAGTACCACCCAGGTCAGCATGTTGAACATCAGGTTCTGGGCGTCGCTGTAGCCCGATGCCCGGAATTCCGAGATGCTCGCGGCGAGCGCGAAGCCGTAGACCAGGAGGTCCATTGCGTGAAAGCGGAAACCCGGCATTCCGCGCGCGAAGAAGGCGACGGCCGTGCCGACGGCAGCGGCTTGACCGAAGGTCGGGTCCGGCAGCCCGGGCGCGTTCCACCGATAGTATTCCGGCAGCAGGAGCATGGTCGGGAGATAGACCGTCAGGAACGCCGCGTGGGGTCCGCGGGTCAGTCCGATCCAGGCTGCCAGAAGGCCCGGAATCAGCGCGATGATGGCAAGCACGGGTTCGGCTCGCTCGGGCGAGGAGGGGTGTTACCTCGACGGCTCGACCGGTCGATCGGTCGAGGCCGGTTTCACGACGCGCGCCGGGATCCCGACCGCGACCACGCCGGCCGGGATATCCCGGGTGACGACGGCGTTGGCGCCGATCACGGCACCGTCGCCGATCGACACCCCGGGGAGCACCGTGACCCCTCGCCCGATCCAGACCTGGCGCCCGATCTCGATCGGACGGCTCTCATGTCCGGACCAACGCAGCGCACCATCCGTTCCGGTACGATGGTTGGCGTCCCGGATGCTGCTGTATTCGCCGATCATGCTGCCCTCGCCGATGTGGATCCGACCGAAGGCGACGAGATGAACCCCGCGCGAGATCACCACCTCGTCGCCGATCCGGATCTCGCCCGCGCCTTGGGTCTCGAGGTAGATGCCGGGGTAGAGATAGAGCTGGCGACCCAAGCGGATGTTGCCGGTGCCGTGGATTTCAGGGACGCCGAGCACCACCACCGATGTATCCAGCGGGGACGTGATTCGCTCGCGCAGACGTGCATGGCTCCAAAGGCGCCCGAGGGGCTCCAGAGCCCGACGTCGCAATCGGGCGACGGGAGTCAGCAGGGCAACCGCGAGACCTTTGATGCCTTTGCTCATGACGCGTCCTCCAATGCCTCGTACGCGACCGACATTCGGGCTACTTATACTCGATCAGGCGTCTTCGGCGTCCGGCGCGACGATCGCGGTAGTAGCTCAACTGGCCGATCAAAATCGGGATTTGCTGCAGGTGCGAGTGCACCCCGTAGAGCAGCCGGGTGACCAGGCTCGGATCCTTCCACTCCACCCGACGCGCGGTGCGTACGATCAGGCCCAGGTAGAAGGCAACCGGCAGCAGCAGCGGCCAGAGGCTCACCTGGACGACGGCGAGAACGATCCCGCCCAGCGCCGCAAGGATCAGGATGGCCGCGTGGATTCGATTGCGACGGACCTCCGCCGACCAGAGTGGGTGGTCGCTGTCGCGGAAGCGAGACGCGACCTCCGCATAGGCATGGCCGGCTCGTTCGGCGCGACGCCAATACTGTTCCCAACGGGTCATCGCCAGGTCGTGCAGGGTCATCGGCTGGTCGATATGCTCGATGCGGTAGCTTAGCGTGCGCAGCCGCTGACAGAGCTCGGGCTCCTCGCCGGCGATCAGGCGCTCGTCGAACCCGTTCACGCGATCCAAGGCGGCACGACGCATGAGCGCATCGCCGCCGCAGAACTCGCTTGGTCCCGGCGGATAGACCCAATCCAGATCCAGCACTCGGTTGTAGATCGACGCCTCCGGGTGCAGCTCGCGTCGATGTCCCCAGACGACGGCGACGTTCGGATCCTTCAGCAGCGGCAGGGCGCTCGCGACGAAATCCGGATCCAGGATGGTGTCGCCGTCGAGAAACAGGACGACGGGCGCCTGGGCGGCACGCCACCCGGCATTGCGCCCGAGCGCCGCGGATGGACGCTCCGGATGCACGACGATGACCTGGGCGCCGAGTGCGCTTGCTCGCTCGGCGCTCCCGTCTTTGGAGGCCGAGTCGACATAGATGATCTCGATCGGGCCGCGGATATCGCGCATGGCCTGAGCCGAACGGATACAGCGTACGAGACGCGACCCCTCGTTGCGGCCGATGATCACGACCGATAGCGCGTAGCCAGATCCATTCGGGTTCATGACGCGACTCCTTTGAAAAGACGCCGATAATCGGCGATGCGTGCTGCCGCGGAGAAACGGGTCGCCAGTTGCAGGTCGCCGCCGGCGACCAGTCGGTTCAGTGTCTGCTCGTCCGCCGTCTGAAAGGTCGCGAGGCGGCGAGCCAGGTCATCGGCGTCGTCGGAGCGAAAGCGCAGGCCGCTGATCCCGTCCTCGACCAAGGATCCGGCACCGCCGCTGTCCGGGACCAGCACAGGGATCCCCGCGGCCATCGCTTCCAGGATCGCAAGCCCGAAGGGCTCGACCGGACAGAGGTGCAGCAGGAGATCGCTCCGGGCCAGCTCTCCGGGCACGTCGTCGGAGAAACCGGCGAAGGTGACGTTCGAATGGGTCGCGCGGGCCCGCTCGCGCAAGGCATCCAGATCCCAGCCCGTTCCGAGAATTCGAAACTCGAGTGATCTCGGCCCCGCATGGCGGTCGAGCGCCTCCAGCAAGAGATCGACCCGTTTGATCGGATCGACGCGGGAGACGACCAGAACACGCCGAACACCGGGGATCGCGAACGACGGGCGGCGCGGGCGCGCGGCGACGTCCTCCGAGCCGAGAAAATTCTCGATGACGATGATCCGGTCGGCGCGCACGCCGTTGGCGACAAGTCGCTCGCGCACATACTCGGAGACCGCGACGAAGCGGACCCCGGTCGGGTTGAGCACCTTCTTTCGCCCGTAACTGTCGCGCTCGTCGGTGCCGCCGTGCACCATGTGGATGTGCATGCCGTGACGCCGATACAGGGCGTTCAGGGCGACAAAGAGGAGCGAGTGGGTGACCGCCGTCGCCGCAAAGGAGATCGCGCGGTGAGCGGAGAGCTCGCGGCGCAGCACGCGGGCGAGATCCCACGGGCTCGTGAAGGCGATGCTCGGCACGCCGCGTCGCTGCGACTCCGCGAGGACCGGACCCGGCGGCGCGCAGAGCAGCGGATCGACATCCGCCCCGAGACCCTCCAAGGTCGCGAGTGCCATGCGCTCCGTGCCGTAGAGGTTGCCACTGTGCAGAACGTACAAGAGCCGCGGCGTCATCGCGTTCCCCTTGGTCGGGATGTCGGTTGGGGTTGTCTGCGGCATTGCGATCGATTCGAGCCCCGCCGTGCACGGGCTGGGCGGCCGGCATCGCTCGTACCCCGGTCATGCGCGACCGAGACCATCTCGCGGGTCCGGTTGATTCTGACTCGATGAGTACGGCCGATCGGCGGCGCCATTGGAGGCGCCGGGAATCCGCACCCGGAATAGTAACAGAACGCGCAGCGCGCGCCTTTCTGGGCTGAGGCCTGCCCGACGGCGGGTCGCTTGGCGGGGATGGGTTCTCGGGGGGAGTCGTCTACCGAGACGCCGGCTGTCTGTTCCGGCGTGCGGCGGGTTGCCGACCCGGACATCCGGGTCGACTCGGCCGGACGGAGGTGCGTCCTATTGCCCCCATCCGAACAGCAGCCGCACCTCTTCGCCGCCCGGTGCGATGCCGACGTCCTGGTTGTCCGTACGTAGGCGAATCCGCACGCCGCGAACGCTCTGGAGCAAAAGATCGTCGGTGCTGACATCCGTTTCCGAGGGGTCGGCCAGCGCCGTGACATAGACGTCTTCGAGATCCATGAGGTCGGTCAGTCCTTGCACGTCTCCGGTCACGGTCACCGTCACACCGGCCGCTCCGCCGATGCCCAAGCCGTTCACTCTGACCTCGTAGGCATCGTCCCCGTAGGTGAGAATGCCCCGTTCCAGCTTTGCGCCGGCCGCCTCATTTAGATGGACGGGCTCAAACGCGAGCCGGCCGACGGTGTTCGGCGACGCGCCAGAGGCGCCCGTGGCGATCAGCAGGGCGAGTGCCGCCCCGGTCCAGTGCGTGATCGATTTCAAGGTTGTCATGGGGTTGAATCTCCCGAGTATCCGTAATTAGGGTTATTCGGCGTAGGCGATTAAATTCTCGCCGACGATGAGGTCAAGGGTGTCCTGCCGATCGCCCGTCCGCACCACGACGACGACTTCGTCAAGGTGGGCCGGCAGCTGCAGCTCGCCGACGAATCGGCCGTGCGCGTCGGTGAATGCATTCTGCAGCAGCCGCAGGCCGTTTGCTCCCTTGCTGTAGATACTGAGCAGCGCCGGGTTACCATCGTTCAACGCCAGGGCGATGTCCACCTCGGTCCAGCGGCCGGTCTCGTAACGGAATCCGGGATCGGGCTGAAGCGCGTCGATGTCCGCGCGGACCTCGGCGCTGTTGAGGGCTCCGGCCAAGACGAGGAGCGTCAGGCCAACGTTCACCAGCGAGATCGAAAGGGGGCGGCTGAGGGTCATGGTTGCAGTCCTATGGGCAAGTTGAGAAGTCGATAGGACATATACAGATTCCGTGCCATGCACAGTAAATTAAATAAGTATCTGTTTTAGAAAGCGAGATTCTGATCTCGCTGCATCCATTTGCCGGGTGTGGGGTGGCGCGGCTGCCAGATTTGCAGCGCGTTCGAGGTTGACCCTGCCGGTATGGCAGTCGCTTGCGGTCCGGTTCCCCAAGATCGGTCGTGAGGCCATCACCGGCTCGATGTGCGAAGGGCTGCCATGCCAATCCGGCAGAGATCTCGGGACATCCGCTGATCGCCGGCTCCTATGCATCGACCGGGGAAGCCGTATGATGTTCTCGCTCGATACGGCTCGGTCATCGGGAGAAGGAGACCCCGTGAGAACCATGGTTCGAGCCTTCGCGTACCCGAGTCGATCGCTCATGACTCTCATCGGGTTTAGAAACCCTGCCCCTTGTTTCGATTCGGACGAAAGGATCAGTCATGACCGACCACATCCTGCTGGTGAGTACGGACAAACAGGCCCGCCTCGACATGCCGGAGGTCCTACGTCGCTTCGGTTTTCAGGTCTCGGCCGTTGCGGACGGAAGCGACGCTCGGCGCCTCTTGTCCTGCGATGTGCCGGACTTGATCCTGTTGGACGATCCTTGGCCTAAAGACGTGGGCACCGACACGATGGAAGCCTGGGCCCAGGATCTCCCGATCCTCGTCCTCTGTGGCGGGGACCGCATGGAGGCTGCACTGCAGGCTTTGCGTCTCGGGGCGACCGAGTTTCTAGCCAAACCGGTGGACTCGGAAGAGCTGGCCGGCGCGGCGCGACGGATCATCGACAACGTCATCCTCTACCGGCGCGGCGAGTTCTACACCAGCGTTCTGCGGCACGAAGCCCCCAGCCTCTTGGTGGGCGAGAGTGCGCCGCTGCGGCGGCTGCTGGCCGACCTCAAGGCCGTGGCGGCGACGGAGGCGACGGTCCTGATCCTCGGCGAAAGCGGTGTCGGCAAGGAGAAGGTCGCCCAGGAAATCCATCGTCTGAGCCCGCGGGTCGAGGGTCCTCTGGTGGCGGTGGACTGCTGCTCGCTGCCCGAGACGCTGTTCGAGTCGGAGCTGTTCGGGCACGAGCGCGGGGCCTTTACGGGTGCGGCCCAGCGCAAGCCCGGGCTAATCGAGCAGGCGAAGGGCGGAACCCTGTTTCTGGACGAGATCGGCGAGATTCCGGCAACGATCCAGGCCAAGCTGTTGCGCGTCCTCGAGACCAAGCGGTTCCGTCGCCTCGGTGCCGCCACCGACATCCAGGCCGAGGTACGGATCGTGGCCGCCACCAATCGCGATCTCGACGGGATGGCCCAACGCGGCGAGTTCCGCCAGGATCTCTTATACCGACTCAATACCTTCGTGGTCTCGGTGCCGCCGTTGCGCGAACGTCGCGCGGACATTCCACCCCTCGTGCGGCACTTTCTCGCCCACCCGGGGCTTTCCAGGCGCGTTGTCAAGCGGGCGAGCGAGTCGGCCATGCGGCAGCTAACCGAGTACGACTGGCCTGGGAATGTCCGGGAGCTGCGTAATATCGTCGAGCGGGCGATTATCCTGTCGGGCAACAAGCTGAAGATCGATCCGGAACATCTCACCCTCGGTCGCACACCTGCGAGCGCGCCGAGCGGGGGCGTGACGCTGACGTTCGATGACGAGCCCACTCTCGCCGAGATCGAGCGGTGCTATCTGCAACTGCTGCTGGAGCGCCACGAAGGGCGCCGCTCGACGGTCGCGCGGGTATTGGGGATCGGCGAGCGTACGCTCTATCGGCTGCTGGCCGATTTGAAGGGGTCTTCGGAGCAGGGGTGAGGGGTGAGGGGTAAGTAAGCTGACGGCTGAAAGCTGATGGCTTGTTGTCGCTCATTTTGTTCCAAATGAATTTCTCAGAATGATCGCGCTGACCTTGCCTGAATTGTCCACCGCTGTGCAGGTCCCTGCCGACCAAACGGTCTTGGCTCGGTTCAGGCGACCCTAACGGCAGCAACCGGCCGTTTACGGATACTGATGCCTCGCCGGCCAGGGTCCGTAGTTCAGCGGATGGCGGAAGCTCCTCAGCTCCACGAGTCACATATACTGTCCCCGGAATCCGCAAGCATGCGAACCGCCAACGCATGGCGAAATTGGTGAGAACCGCTGTGCGGTGCGTCGACCTTGGCTCGCCGAAGCGGGTAACGCACGATTGAGCCGATAGCGTCCGAGCCGGGCTTAAAACCGCGGATCGGTGCCAGGGAACGCAGGAACAGATGCCGATCCTCGCTGCCGGGCCGCCCACGGCTCAAATACGCCGTGATGGCTTCACCCACGTCGGCGGGCATCGGCAACAGGCGTTCGTGTCTACCCTTGCCGTGCACGTGCAGGCAACCGGAATCCCAGTCGCAGTCGTCGAGCGTGAACGCAATGATTTCGTGAGCGCGAAGCCCCAGACGCGCCAACAGCAACAACACGGCGCGATCGCGCAGACCGAGCGACGTTCGCCGATCACAGCTGTCGATCGCGAGCTGCGCGTGCTCGGGTGATATCGCTCTTGGCAATGGCGGTGTCGTCGCCCACGTGGCTACTGAAGGCGCTGCGGCAACGAGGTTGGGCGCACTCTCACCGCGGTACTGCAAATAGCGAAGAAATGAGCGCAACGCGTTCACGACGCATTTCAGCGCCGGTGGTCTCATGCGCTTGGCCTGGCGTTGTATGAAGTCGATCGCGTCGACAGCGCACAGCGTGCGCAGATCGACCTCGCCGCCGCCGAAGCGCCCATCAAGGAACTGCCATGCGACCGCTCTGTAGCGTTCGATCGTCGCCGCCGCCAGTCCTTGCTGATCCTGCAGGTACTGGCCAAACGCGGCCGCAAGATTGTCGGCCGGTGTGAAATCGACGCGGGCGGCTTTGCACACACCCTGACCACGCAAGAATCGCAGCAGTTGAGTCACCTCGCACAGTTCACGGCGCCGGGTCTCGGCACGGACGGATCGATGTCGACGGCGACGCTGATACTGCTCGATGTGAATTTCGCTGAGATCAGCCAACGCCATGCGGCGTTTCTCCAACCAACGGTCGAACGCCAGTGCGTGCCTTGCCTTGATGTAGATGACGTTTGCCGCGAACCCCTGCTCGATCAACGAGGCGACAAACGGACCGAGATCGTCTGCCAGCGGACCGGCGGCGCGACCGACGAGTGCCGTGGCACTTTCATACGATGATTCCATGATGTTCTCCTTGCGGGCGGAATTGCCCTGCAAGAAGGATGGCTATGTCCCGCTTGAATCACACCCGGGCACGCCAGCCCAGCCGCTTTGACGACAACGGGATATAGTCAGTTGCGGGACATAGTCGATCCTATTGCCAGCTGGCAATAGGATCGACAGCACCGTGCGCTACTTGGGAGTGGAGGTTGACGACGCTCTCGACATCGCCGAGCACATCGAGTGCTGAGGGAGAGGCGGGTGCTCAGCCATTGACTGGGCGCCACTTGGGGGCTCTGCTCATGGGTCCCGGCGCGGAACCCATTCTCAGCCCGGATCCTTGAGCACGTCTTCCAGCGTCCCGCACTCCAGGACGCGATCGGCCCAAACCTCGAGTTCCGCCTCGCCCGCCTGCTCGAGGCGCGCCTCGGCCCAGGTCGGCAGTGCTCCGAAGCGCCGGATCAACAACCGGCGCAGCAGCCTTGCCTCTCCCCGGGACAATCCTTCCTTGATGCCTTGCTGAATCCCTTGCTCCAGTCCCTGTTGTTTCCACTCCTCGGTCCAGGTCTTCACCCGTTCGGCCAACATGGCGCGCATCTCCTGAAGATTGTTGACGTTCGGTAGCTTGGCGCCGGGAACTCGCGCCGGCAGCAGCACGCGTTTGAGCCAGACGACGAAGGCACGGCGCAGACTGTCCTGCTCGGGTGCGGCGAGCCAATCAATCAGACTCGCCAGGACCCTGTCGATATCCTTGGGCCGGCGACTGTTCTCGAGCCGGAACAAGGCGGCGGCGACATTGCGCTGTCCCGCCAGCTCGGTCTCCGCAAGCCGCTGCTCGTCGAGCAGCAGATAGCGGATCTGCGGCTGCCATCGGCGCAGCTGCTCGGGTAGGTCCGGCTCGATCAGCGCGTCGAGACTGGTCTTGGCCCACCAGGATTTCTCGCCATTGTAGAGGACGATCGGCAACACCGGAGGCAGCGGGCTTCCCGAGGGGATCTCGCCGGCGGCGGCCAGGTCCTGATAGAGCAGTCCGACATCGATCAACAGCCGCACCGCCATGAGGCGATCGACGCTCGACTGAAACTCCAGCAGCAAATAAATGTAGACCCAGCGCTCGCCCCAGCGCAGCCGCCAGATCATGTCGTCCTCGCGCTCGCGAAGGTCGTGGCTGACGCCGATCTCGCAGACGCGCTGCAGAGTCGTGAAGTCCAATTGCTCGACCCAATCCTCGTGCACGAAGCCTCGGATCAAGTCCGCAACCAGATCGCGATGCGAGAACAGGAGCTTGTAGGAAGGATCGTGTTCGGCTATCCGGGAGAGCGGGATATTTCCGTCGTTTCAGAACAATACCCCAAACCGACCCGCATGATAGCGAACGCGCGCGGGAGATGCCTCAAGAGCGTCGGCAAGCTGCCGCTCAGGACAGACCGCTGCCTGACAGGTAGATCCTGGTTGCGGACAGCCTGACCTGGTATCGGGGTGACCGGATCCCATCCCAGAGCCGCCGCGTCGACGTCCGTAATTTGGAGCAACCTCAAGAGAGCGGATGCTGCTCTCGTCTTACAAGGGCACGATCGCGCACACACGGCGACCTCTGTTGACTGCGTCAGCGGCGAGAAATGCCCCGCTTCAAAGACTCACTCGACGGCGGCGACCGGCGAGAACGATCACCAGCCAGCGAACTCAGATTGCATCGCGATGCGATAGCCGATCGCCCGATAGCCCTGTTGCCGTCGAGCCCACATTCGCAGCAATGTTGGATGGCCGGTGTCGACGAAGTCGATGATGCGGATGTCGGTCTTCGATGCGTGCCCCCGATGCAGTCGGCCGGCGTATTGCTGCAAGCTTCCCTTCCAGGAGATCGGCATTGCCAAGACCAAGGTGTCGAGCGGTGGGTGGTCGAACCCCTCTCCGACAAGTTTTCCGATGGCCAGCACCACCCTTGGCGCCTCTGGCGGGAGTGCATTGAGCTGCGCAATCGTCTCGGATCGATGCCGACGCGGCATTCGGCCATGCAGGACAAAAGGCGCTGGTGCAATGCCGTCCAAAGCCTTGCGCAGGGACGACAAATGGTCGGCTCGCTCGGTCAGCACCAGGATCTTACGTCCCTGTTGAAAGCGTTCGAGAACGGTGGCTGCGATGGCCCGGGTGCGCGTCCCGTCCATCGCCAGGTGGCGGAAGATTCCGTGAATGGCGGCATCCGCCGGCAGCTCGATCGGTGTCTGCAGCTCGTGGGGGATGACCGCGAGGTCGTGTGGAGCATCGGGCGGCGTGGCGGCCGTGTGCCGCAGCGGTCCACACTGCATGAAGATGATGGGATCCTGCCCGTCGCGGCGTGTCGGTGTTGCGCTCAGTCCCAGGACATATCGGGCTCTGACGCGCTTCAGGATCGCCTCGAAGGATCGTGCGCTGATGTGGTGGCACTCATCGACGATCACCTGGCCGTAATCCTCGACGAGCGACTTGACCTCGCCCTTGTGCGAAAGGGATTGCATCACCGCAATGTCGATCTGACCGCTGGGCTTGGTCTTGCCGCCACCGATGATGCCAACCCGATCGCGTCCGACGTCCAGGAACGCCAGCAGACGCTCATGCCATTGCTCGAGCAGGTCCGTGCGGTTCACCAGAATCAGCGAATTGACTCTCCGCCGGGCGATGAGCGCCGCGGCCACGACGGTTTTACCGAAGGCGGTCGGGGCGCTGAGCACACCCGTCTCATGCTTCAACATGGCCGTGACGGCGGCTTCCTGATCGGGGCGCAGCTCGCCCTGGAAGTGCAATGCGATTGCGTGTCCAGCAAACCGCTCGTCATGCAGGTCCGCCTGGATCCCGTTGTCACTCAGAAGCTCCAGCGCGGCATCCAGGCAGCCGCGCGGCAGCGCCAGATGCTGCGGGTAGCTCTCGGCGCAGCCGATCACCCGAGGTTTGCCCCAAACCGACAGGCGCATCGCCTGCGACCGATAGAAATCCGGATTCTGGAAGGCGGCAAGCCGGATCAGGCGGTTCGCGAGCGGCTGTGGGAGCTGTGCTCTTTCGAGGTAGACGCCGTTGGCCAGCGTGATCCCAATCCGCTTGGGCAAAGGACCAGGGAGCCTCTTGCTCGGCGGCTTTGGAGGCTTCCATGGCCGCGCCAGATCCTCCTCGTCGATGAAGCTCACATCCAGTGGCTGAGCACCGCCGACCGCCTTCAGGATCGTCGGCTCGATGGCCCGCGGATCCATATGCCGCACGGAGGCGAGGAAGGTCCACTGGTCTGCATAGGTGCACCAGTCGCGGTCGACGAAGAGACTGTGCTGTTGCGCGCGCGGCGCCTTCTGCAAGGGCAAAGCGATCAGGTTGCCGAAGCCACCCTTGGGCAGCCGGTCCTGATTGGGAAAGAGCCGGTCGTAGGAGCTCAGCCTGAGCTGTCGGGTCCTCGCGCACGTGTGGCTGATGAGGGCGGCGCCGAGCCGTCGGACATCGCTCGCCAGAACGCCATCGGCGAAGAAGATCCAGGCGTGTGCGCCTTCACCCGAGCGGGAAATCTCAAGCGCGACCGGGACGCCAAGCTCATCGCATGACTGCGCAAAGGCTAGGGCGTCCTGTCGCCATTCCGCCTCGTCGAAATCGACCGCGAGGAAATGGCAGCGATCATCCTCGAGCAGGGGATAGACGCCGATCGTGTGCTTGCCCGTCAGATGGCCGTAGATGACGGTATCGGTCAGTGGGAGGAGTATGAGAACAGGTGCCGTAGACGTGAGCCATGACTGGATCGACAGGCTTCGATTGGACTTCAATCGGATGGACAAAGCAGACCCTCAGATCAGGGCGATCTGGCTCTGCAGGAACCCGGCGACGCCGGGTAGCCCCTGGCGTCGCATCGTGTCGATGAAGGTCTCCGCCGTGAGCGGTGGATTCTTGAGTGCCGCACGCTGGAGCTTCGCCGCCGTCGTCACAACCGCCGGATCGAGATCGACCAAATCGAGGATGAAGTCGTCGGGATGACGCACATCGATGTCAAAGTCGGCGAGCGCCTCCTGTGGAAAATCTCGGAGATTCATCGTGACGATGACCTGGGCACCGGACCGGATGGCGGCCGCCAGCACATGTCGGTCGTTCGGATCGGGAAGGAAAAGCTGGTCGATCAAGTCCCCGTAGCCCGTGACCAGACAATCCGGAACGGCCTGGTTGATGAGCGTCATCGTCCGTTGCAGATTGGCCTCATCGAGCTCGGGCCGGTGTCGCAGCAGGGCCGTCAACCATTCGTGCTGGATCTCCTCCGTCCAGCGGGCGTGAAAACGCCGCGTCTGAGCCAGCCGGATCATCAAATCCCGCAGCGGCGCCGGATAAAACAGGCACGCATCGTAGATGACCGTGAAGCTCGCCACCTAATACCCCAGACCCAATTCCTGAGCCTGGGCCGCAAGCTCATCTGCGGCATCGGCAGTCTGTTGATCGAGCCCTTCGCGATAGGCCATCAGATCGGAAAAACGGACACGACGATGCCGACCGACCTTGTAGAAGGGAATGGCGCCGCCCTCCAGTTGTTTGACCAGGAATGGGCGGGAGACATTGAGCAGATCGGCAGCCTGCTGGGTCGTCAGCTCCGCGTGAATCGGAACCAGTGACACCGCGTTCCCCTGCGCCATCTGATTCAGGATGTCGACCAGCATGTGAATCGCCGAGACGGGCACTGTCACATCGGTCTCGCCATCGATCAGCCGCAGCCGAGCCGACTCGCCTCGCCCAATGCAGGCGGCCAGCAAACGGCTACTCTCCAGCGCCAACGACACCTCGGCCTCCGTTGGCATCCGCACCCCGGGGTAGACCGGTGCAGCATGACTCATCGCTCGGTTCCTCTGTTCGATCACTTGAGGCAAAGTATAGTGCAATCTCGCCCGCAATCGAAACATTCGAAACACTGCGATCCACCCAGCTGCGCGTGGCCCGGGTTTCCCGACCTCGCGCCTGCAGCCCGCGAGCTCTCAGGCGCTTCAGAGACTGCAATATGACGTCAAGCGAACGCAGACCTGGACTCACTGACCGACCGCTCCTGGGGCCGTGCTGCCCATGAGCAGTCAAAAGGCGGTGCCTGCTTTGAGGCCGAACCGGACATCCAAGCGCGGGTCCCGCACCGGGCAACGAAGCAGATGCGTCAGGGTGCGTCTTGGTAATCTACCCCGAAATCCTGCAGCCAGGTTCGGAAACGCTGCACTTTCGTCTCCAGTGAACATGTCGGCGGGAGCGTGTCCAGATAGTGGCCGAAGGCGACACGGAGGTCGGTTTGCTCCTCCTCGTCGAGACTGTCCCAAGGGCGTAGCTCCCTTTCCGTTTTGTTCAAAGCGTCTCTCCTCTGTCGAAAGGACTGCGATCGATTGATTCGTCCCGAGAAACTCGTCGAAATGCATGTCATGAGACCCGCCACAGGAGAAGGTGAGCCAGATCATGCCGTTGAAAGTGTTGAGCGACGTGGAGCGAAGATAAAGCGTCGATTGCATTCATCATAACTCCTTCATCGCGTTTAGCAGAGGGCCGATAGGCTCCTCGGGGATGACCGTGCGGTCGGTAGCCCAGCCGTCATGTGCGTGCAGTGCGCTTCGACTGCGCGGACGCCCACCATTCGGGTGCTGCGAGGGAAGAGACCCGCGTCGAGAGCCGGAACAAACTCCAGGGGGCGTTGGTCGCCGAGGCATGGATCCCGAGAACTCGGACGCTGCCGCTTCCGGTTTGCCTTCCGCGGGATGTCCGACGACCGCTCTCGGCTCGAGACCAGGCTGTGCCGGCCGGGCGGCGAACTGCGGGCCTGGAGCGCTGTCTGCTGCGCAGTTCTCATAAGTATGCCCATCGCCGCGTCGTGGAGCGTGACTCGTTCGGGCACTCGCTGGCTGTGGCGCAGCACGACGGCCTCCCGACACGGCTCATGGATTGAACCTACTCGTCCTTCGGCGCACTGCACTTCGCCACCGCCGACATTGAGCAATTTAACCGCGACGGCGCAATCCGAGGCGCCAACGATCTGCACACCCACGAGTTGGTGCCGGAGCGGCCGGCGGAGCGGCTGGCGCGTGCGGGTGCCAACGTCTTCTCCGTAGAGATGCTGTCGGAGACAGTCACGTCCGAGCAGGAACTGGACGCGCTCTGCCCGCGACCCTGCGCGCTGTTCGTCGAGCCGCCCTCCATCAACGATGGCATCGTCAATCAGTTCGCCTTCCTCTCGGTGACGTTGGCCCCCAAGGGCACCATGGAGCACTGGCTCGCCGAGCATCCGGGCCTCGCACGCAAGATCGTCATCCCCGCCGGCCTCGAGTGGGAGATCCGCGACAAGCTGGATCAGTACAACGTCACCGAGCGGGTGCTGTTCCCGGGGTTGGAGGGGCTGACAGCGTGGCTCAAGCGCCATTACAGTCCAAAGGAAGCGGATCGAGCGCCAAAGAGGGGTTCACGAAGAAGCGGAATAGATGTCTCTAGGGGCCTGTCCGACTGACGCTCTGGACTCGACCCTGGCGGCCGCGTTTGGCAGAAGGGATACCGCGTGGACAAGAATGCACGCGCAGGTCCGCTTTCGGCACGAGCCAAGGGTCGGGGCTGCATTGGCTACGGTCCGCTTGCGACCCCCCGTAGCTGACGTCAGCCATCTAGGCAGCGCAAGGCTCAGCCGGGCCGGCGGAGCGTTAGCGGAGATTGCGTCTGGGGGGATAATTCATCACACCGGCACGAGCTTCCCATAAGGAATAAAGATGAGGTTTGCAAGCGCGAGCCCGATGAGCACCCAAATCGTTATTTGCATGCCCAACACCCTGCGTTTCAAATGACTCGTCAACATAGCCCTAGCATGTATCACCCTTCCAACCAAGAGCAGAACCCCCAGAGAATGAACCAGAACCAAGAAGGCTCCATTATATTCGAGCGCAAACAACAGCAGTAAAGAGATCGGTAGATATTCCAGCGCATTCGACTGCGCTGCCATCGCAGTCTTCAATTCCGCATCGCCGCCATCACCTACGCTTACTTGCTTTGTCCGCCTCACCTTGATCACATTTAGAGATAGCCAGACGATCAGGAATGCCGAAAGCGACGCGTATATTGCTGATGTCACGTTGGAGTCCTCACGTTCATTGTCTACCGGTTATTGGACGACGGGAGAGCCGGTCCGGTTGCCCGTATTGGAGATACTTGCGCTGAACGGCATGTTTGCTACGAGCCGGATCCTCCAGCGGAGGTGGCAGGACGAAGCACCATCACCATTGACCACGGCGCTGCGACCATGTGCTAGCGTGGCCGCCCACCATCAAACCCTACCGGATCGGGGCTCAGCCCATGGTCGCAGACAAGATCGATCAGCAACAAGAACAAGGGACCGGTGACCCGGGCGAGGTCTTCCGCGCCTTTCTCAAGCTCGGGCTGACTTCCTTCGGCGGCCCCATCGCCCACCTCGGCTACTTTCGCCACGAGCTGGTGCTGCGCCGGCGCTGGCTGAGCGAGGCGGCCTATGCCGACCTGGTCGCCCTATGCCAGTTCCTGCCGGGACCGGCGAGCAGCCAGGTGGGGTTCGCGCTCGGGTACTTGCGCGGCGGCTTGGCGGGTGCACTGCTGGCGTGGGCAGCGTTCACGCTGCCGTCGGCCGCGCTGCTGCTGGCGTTCGCGTTCGGTGCCGATGCCTTTGCCGGCCCGATTGGGCAGGACGTGATCCATGGTCTCAAGCTGGTGGCGGTGGCGGTCGTCGCCCAGGCGGTCTGGGGGATGGCGCGCACGCTCGCGCCCGACCGGGAACGGGCGACGATCGCGCTCGCCGCCGTGCTGATCGTCGTCTTCGTTCCGACCGCGTTCGGACAGATCGCCGCAATCGCCGCAGGGGCTGTTGCCGGGATTCTCCGGTGTCGTCGGGTCGATCGGAATGCCGCCGGGCACCTGCCCGTTTCGATCTCCCGGCGCGCCGGGATGCTGCTCCTCGCGTTGTTCGTCCTGTTGTTGCTCGGACTGCCCGCGATCGCCGCCTTGTGGTCCCTGCCGGGGCTCGCTCTGTTCGAGGCCTTCTACCGGGCCGGCGCCCTGGTCTTCGGCGGCGGGCACGTGGTGCTGCCGCTTCTCGAGACGCGGTTGGTCGAGTCCGGCTGGGTGAGCGGCGACGCCTTCCTCGCCGGCTATGGTGCGGCGCAGGCGGTGCCCGGTCCGCTGTTTACGTTTGCGGCCTACCTCGGTGCAGTCATGGAGCCGGGACCGAACGGGATTCTCGGCGCGAGCATCGCACTGCTCGGCATTTTTCTGCCGGGTATGCTGGTGTTGATGGGTGTGCTGCCGTTCTGGGACGGGCTGCGCCAGGATCGCAGTGCCCGCGCCGCCATGGCCGGCACCAACGCCGCGGTGGTCGGCATCCTGGGTGGAGCGCTCTACCATCCGGTATGGACCAGCGCAGTGGCGTCGCCATCGGATTTCGCCGTCGCGTTGACCGCCTTCATCCTGCTCACGGCCTGGCAAGCGCCTCCCTGGCTGGTGGTCATGGTCACGGTGCTCGCTGCGGCGGCGCTTGGCCTCGTCTCGCAACCCGTCTGAACATTCCCGGCGGTCATGGGTTCCCGTTCTGCGGTCGCCTACTCGAACGCCGCCGCTTCCCGCTCACGGTAGGTCTGGTGGGCGTTGCGCCTCGACATGCCGGCCGTCTATGGCATCTTGGAACCCTATGTCTTCCTTCGCCGCCGCGTGCCAGCTGGTAGGTTTCGTGCCGGGTGCTTGGCCGGCTTTTTCGTCCGGTCTTGCCGCAGTCGCCGCTTGTTGGCCGAGTCTCTCCCCCCAAGCCTCGCGGATCCAGTGACCGGTTCGCGCAGCGTGGTGTGGATCCCGTCGACCCACCGGTCGGCGTATCGGCTGTCCTCCGGCGAACGGCTTGCTCAGTCCCGGTTCGCCTCGCTCCACTGCGCCTTCAGCCGACTCAAGGCGCTGGGGGACAGCCCCTTGGCCGCGTGCCCGACCAGCACATCCAGCGCCTCCATTGCCTCTGCAAGATCCCCGCTGGACATCCCCTTCGGAGACAGCCGGGGCAGCGCGGCGGCCACCCGCGCACGACGCCTTACATCCGGCGGCGCCGGTTGCGAGTTGAGCTTCACCCCGCTCCCGGAGCGGTCCCGCACCATCGGCACCTGCACCTGGCTCGGACCGACCGCGGTGAGGATCTCGCGTGCCGGCAGGCCACCGTTGCGCACCACCGCGCGCCCCGGCGCATCAGCTCCTCCAGGGCAGTCCCACCTCGGCGAGGGCCGGCTCCTCGACCCGACTTGCACGGCCCGCACGCTTGCTCGTATCGTTACCCACGGCGCACCTCTTCGTTGCTGTTGTGTGTCTGAACAACCACGTTGTCGACAACGGTGCGCCGCCTTCCAAGCCTCTCGGTGCCTCGGGGTCATCCACCGGATTCGATCATTGCTCCGGTCGAACCGGTCTTACCCGCCGCCGTTCGGATTCGGCACCGCTTCCCTCGCGATCGGATCACAAAGGGCATCTCCATGCGACTCATTGCCATCGAAGAACATACGGTGCATCCCGGGGTCGCCGCGGCGAGCGCGGCGCGCTCGGAAACGATGCTTCCCCACTTTGCTCAGGCGTTTGCGCCGGACGATGGATCGCCGCCGAGTGCCATCGCCGACAAACTGATGGACCTCGACGAAGGCCGTCTCGCGGACATGGACGCCGAGGGTATCGACATGCAGGTCCTGTCGAATCTCTCCACCCAGCTCCTGCCCGCGGCGATCGCACCCGAGCTTGTTCGCGACGTGAATGATCGGTTGGCGGCGGCCTGTCGACGTCATCCCGACCGCTTCGCCGCATTCGCCTCGCTGCCGACCTCGGCCCCCGCGGCGGCAGGGGACGAACTGCGACGCGCCGTTCAGGAACTGGGACTCCGGGGTGCCATGATCCACGGCCGCACCAACGACGCGTTCCTGTCGGCCGAGCCCTTCGACGTCCTCCTCAAGGCGGCGGCCGATCTCCGGGTGCCGATTTACCTCCACCCCGGACTGCCGACCCAAGCGACCAGTGCCGACAACTACGAGCAGGGACTGAAGCCGATCGTGGCCGCGCGATTCGCCACGGGCGCTTGGGGCTGGCACAGCGAAACCGGCGTCCATTTCCTGAATATCGTCCTCGGCGGCGTGCTCGACCGCTACCCCACGCTGCAATTCATCCTCGGCCACTGGGGCGAGATGGTGCCCTGGTTCCTGTATCGGCTCGACGAGGCGCTGCCCCGCCGGGTCACCGGGCTCGACCGCACCATCGTCGAGTATGTGAGACAGAACGTCTATTACACCCCGAGCGGGATGTTCACCATCGAGCACCTGCGCTTTTGTGCGGACGTTTTGGGGACCGACCGCTGCATCTTCTCGGTGGACTACCCCTTCGTGAGCGGCGACAGGGCGCGATCGTTTCTCGGCACCTGCGGTCTCCCGGACGACGCCGTCCAGGCCATCGCGCATGCGAACGCGGAACGGTTGCTGGGCCTAGCGCGGGAATCGCCGGCATCGAGCGACGGGAGCGACGGGGCGCTGGGGCATTGATGGCCTAAATACCGGGGCGGACACGGCGGAAGGAGCCCGGCAAAGCGGGAAAGGCACGCACCGCCGTGCCGAGCGTCGCGTGCGGGGCGCGTTGACGCCGCTTTACGCGAGTCTTCGGACAAGGCGGGGCGCCGAACCCTGCTTAGGATCTTCCCGTCGCGGTTCTCTTCCGCCAACAGGCGGGGTATTTCCGCGGGTCCGCCGGCGGTCTGGACGGTCGCGGATCCGGGTCGTGTGCGATCGCAACTCGGTCTCGCGCCGTACCCAGCGAGCCTTGCTGCCCGCGGGCCAGGCAGCTTTGCCGTTGTTGGCGATGGCCGAGGTACTACCCCGGGGTCGCGTAGATGTCCTGCAGCCAGGTCGGGTACGCATCGCGTACCTTTTCCGTGGTGACCTGACGGGTTACCAATGGGGTTGTCCCGACGCCTCTCCCCATCGGGATGGCGACGGTGGTGGACTGGCTGGGTAACGGTGCGATTTGGAGGGAACGCGATGCGAAACCCTACGGGTCTGAATATGTCACGCGTTGGTAGGCCGAGCGTCGGCCGTCCGCGCGACTGCGGACTCCGGCCGGCGAAACTCCAGCGTCTGGAACTGGCCGACAACGACCTTTCGGGGCCGCAAGACTGAACGGCCGCGACTGACCGCTGATGGGGCACAGCGATCGGTCGGCTGGCTCGACTCGGTGTCCGGTCCGGGTCGTGCCCTGTCTCTCCGAAGCGCGGCCACCAGGTTCTGCATACCGCGTCTGCCGGCTGCGGGAGCGACTCGGCTCGGCCTCGGGTTTTGGCCGGTTGCTACCGTTAGGGTCGCCTGAACCGACTCAAGGCCAGCTGGACTGCATGCAGCCGCAGAAGCGGTGGACGAATCCGGTAGCGACAGCGCGGATGATTCCGAGGAATTCTTGTGGAATAAGGTGACCGACAACACCGATGGTCCCGCCGTCGGATCGCGCGGCCTTGCACTCAAGGGCCGGGGACGGTTTGCAGGCCATCGTGCCGCGCATTCACGTCCGCCTGTCGGACGTGCTAGCCTACCGGATATCCACGTGCTTATGCCGCAACGCCGATCACCATGAGCAACGAGACATCGGAAGCGCCGACCGGTGCGCGGGCGAAAAGCAGCGCTGTTCGACAGACGCTGGCCGTCGTGCTGGCCTTGGCAATCGGCGGCATGCTTGGCTACGGGGCGTTTCTCTATTGGGAGTACGAGAGCACGCACCCGAGCGCGGAAGACGCCTATCTGATGGCGAACGCCTTCTGGATCTCGCCCCGCGTGCATGGACAGGTGACCGAAGTCTTGGTCGAGGACAACCAGAGGGTCGAAGCCGGAGCCGAGCTGTTCCGGCTCGATCAGCGTCCCTTCGCTGCGGCGCTCGAGAAGGCGACCAGCGCCGAGGCTCTGGTCAAACAAGGCATCGAGATCCAGAAGTCCGCGGTGGAGTCGGCCGAAGCCAAGGTGCGAGAGCAGCTGGCCAATCTCGACGAAGCCAAGGCGGAGCGCGATCGGGTCTCGACCCTGGTCAAACGCGGCGACATGCCGAAGCTACGGGGCATCGAGGTCGAGGACGTCTTCAAGGCCGCCCGGGCAAAGCTGGAAGATCTGCAGGCCGAGCTGGATCTGGCCCGCAAGACCCTGGGTCCGCCGCAGATTCAACAGGCACGAATCGACGAGGCCGCAGCCGATGTGGCACTCGCGCGCCTCGACCTGGACTGGACGCGGGTCAGTGCCCCGTCCGCCGGCTGGGCGACACGGGTCGCACTGCGTGCCGGGGATGTGGTGCAGCCCGGCAACAAGCTCTTCGTTCTGGTCGAAGACGGCGACTGGTGGGTCCAAGCCAACTATAAAGAGACCAAGCTCGCGGCCATCGCGCCCGGGATGCCGGCCGAGGTGAGCATCGATCTCTATGACGGTCGTCGATTCGAGGGACGCGTCGAGAGCATCGGCTATGCGAGCGCGGCCTCCTTCGCCCTGCTGCCGGCCCAAAACACCACAGGAAACTGGGTCAAGGTCACCCAGCGCATCCCGGTGCGGATCGGTTTGGATCCCATGGATCCGATGATGCCGTATCGCCTCGGCGCCAGTGCCTCGGTGACCGTCATCACGACGGCAGCGACCGGGGACACAGGCTCGGCCGACCCCGAAGGACGCGCAGGGGACGCGGCACCGGCACCGTCCGCGGTCTCGGCGGCGCCGACCGGCGGGCAATGACGACATCCAGCCCCGCCCCGACGCCGCTGCCGCCCGGCCCGCAACGAACCATGTTGCTGGTCACGGCCCTCACCGTCTCGGTGATGGCCTCGGTCGACATGACGATCGTCTCGGTCGCCCTTCCCTACATGGCCGGAAACCTGGGAGCCGGCCCCGACGAAATCACCTGGGTCCTGACCATGTTCACCTGTGGACAGGCGCTGGTGATCGGCGTCACCGGACACCTGTCGCGCTTGCTCGGGCGCCGCCGGCTGGCGATCATCGTCGTGGTCGGCTTTGTGGTCTCGTCGATGGCCTGCGGCATGGCGCAGACCTTGACGCAGATCGTGATCTTTCGCTTTGTTCAGGGCGTCTTCAGCGGGCCCCTGATTCCGCTCTCGCAGTCCATCCTCGTGGACGCCTATCCCGAGGAGGAGCGCAGCAAGGCGCTCTCGATCTGGGCGATGGGTGTCCTCGGCGGCCCGGCTCTTGGCCCGATCGTGGGCGGCTTTCTGGCTCAAGACTTGGACTGGCGCTGGAATTTCTGGGTCAATCTTCCCGTCGGCGCCGTTGCCATCGGGCTGATTCTCACCTTCGTCCGACCGGTGGCTGCGCAGCGCGTGCGCACGGACTTGGTCGGCTTGGTCATCCTCGCCGTCTGGGTCATCAGTCTTCAGGTCATGCTCGACCAAGGCGACACGCTGGACTGGTTCGGCTCGGTCGAGACTTGGTTCCTGACACTGCTTGCCATCACCTTCGCTCTCGCCTTCGTGCTGCGCGCACGCGTCGTCGGCGACGACAACATCATGCGCCTGCGGCTCTTCAAGGACCGCAACTTTCTCGTTTGCTCGGTCCTGGTGGCCATCCTCGGCAGCATCTTTCTCGGCAGCCTGATCGTCACGCCCCGACTCCTCATCGACACGCTGCGATGGGAGGTCGATACGGCCGGTCTAGTCATGGGATTCAGCGGACTGTTCGGCATCATGGGGAGTCTCGTCGGGGGACGACTCGTCGGGCTGCTGGGCATCCGGATCATGCTGCTCCTGGGATCCGGCTCCATGGCAGTCGGCTGGCTGCGCTACAGTGCGCTCAACCTGGACGCCGGTCCGGTGGATATCTTCATACCCGGCGCCTTGATCATGTTCGGCCTCATGCTCGCCTTCCCGCTGCTCGCCGCGCAGGCGTTCCAGAACCTGCGACCCGACGAGCGCGACGAGGGGGCGGGACTGTTCAACTTCGTCAAGACGCTCGGGTTCTCGTTCGGTGTGACCTTCGTCAGCGTCATGATCTACCGCGGGACCCAGGCCAACTGGGCGCAGTATGTCGGCGAGATCGCATGGAGCAACACCGGCTTCGTCCAAGCCGCCAATACTGCGCCTCTGTCCGGTGATCTTGCCCTGGCAAGCGCGGTCGTGGCCGACGAGCTCGCCCGCCAGTCGGGCATCCTCGCCATTACCCAGCTCGCCGAGACGCTCGCGGTCCTGGCCTTGGCGGTCATGCCGCTCGCCCTGCTGCTGAGGTCACGAAGAAGCGTGAGCAGGGTAGAGGTTTCGGAATGAAGCCATGGGGACCGACTCATGCTGCTCCCCGAACCCCGACGATCTTGGCCCCGGTATCGTCGAGTCGGGAAAATGCCGGGCCTGCGGCGCAAACGCCATCGTCCGCGAGGCGCCGATCCGCTCATCGTGGCCGCCGGCCTACTGTGACTTGGTCGAGGCGCCGGGAACCGCAAGACCGGTCGGTCGTTGCGCGCCGGCGCGCCCGTCGACACACGGGATCGATGAACAGGCCGGCTCCAACTCCCGGCGACCACCCCGAATCCACAGTCCCCGCATTGAAATGACCCCGGAGCTTCCGGCGTATCCTCGACTTGGGCGAGGGGATCCACCGACCGGCCGCGATGGATGCCTACGTGACGGATCAGCACCCGCCCGCGCGAGGCTGGCCGAACCGACCGAACAAGAACCAAAGCACAACCCACCATCGGAGCCCGGAAGAAAATGAAATGCCTGATCCTGACCTCGGCACGTTTGTAATTATGGAGACAGTATACGTAACTTCCTGACCGGCCGAGTGTCGGCTGTCCGCGCGACTGCGGACTCCGACCGGCGAAACGCCAGCGTAAGGAACTAGTCGATTCCGCGCCGTCGCCTCCCGCGATGTCGGTGACCGCTGATGGGGCAATGCGATCTCAGAGCAGTCAACCTTCCCGAGGGGATCTCGCCGGCGCCGCCAGGTCCTGATTCAGCAGTCCGACATCGGTCAACAGCCGCACCGCCATGAGGCGATCGACGCTCGACTGAAACTCCAGCAGCGAATCGACGCAGACCGAGCGCTGGATCTCAAGACCCCGCATTTAGACTTGATCCGCGCTGCCATCGCCGAAGTCCCGGCGTCAGCCCTCATTGAAAAAAGGATCCGGCAACGCGGGATTTCGCAGCTTCGCCGCCGCCCCGGCGCCGACCACCGGCAGGTTCGCCGAGTCGAGCAGGCCGATCTGTACCAGCACACTCGCCTGATCCCAGTGGATGTGCTCGTACGACACCTTGCCATCCTCGATTCCGACGATCACGACGAATACCGCCTCGACCCGCTTGCACGTCGGCTCCACGCCCGGAAGCATCCAGTCGATCTTCTGCGTGTGCGTGAAGGAGATGATCAGCTCATCGACCAGCCGCTCTTCGCTGCAGGTGCGGGAGACCGTCTCGAAGGACACGTCCGGCGGGAAGAACTGCCCGACGAGCCGCTTGTCGTAGAAGGTCCGGACACCTTCCGGCCCCTGCCCGCCAACCATGGTCGGCACGTTCACCAGATGCGGGTTCGGCGCCATCGTCGCCAGCGTCCGGTCGAGATCTCCCGCCAATTCTGCGTTCATGTGCGCCGCGAAGATCGCATCGAGCTTTGCCGGCAGGTCTGGGTTTGACATTGGGTTTGTGCTCGCAATAGGGAATTGGGGCTCGCGCCATGACGCTACGACGCAAGGAGTCAATTGGACCAAGTCTCGCCCGAGGACGTCGGCCCGGTCTAGTTCGGCCCGAACAAGATCAGGGCACGACGCGCGCGGCCGCGTGAGCCCCGAAAAACTCGACCAACAGGCGCTGCGTCTCGGCGGTGCGCTCGACCATCGGCAGGTGGCCGCTCCCGGGCAGGACGACAAGCTGGCTTCCGGGTAGGCGCTTTCGGAGCGTTGGTGCAGCCGATACCGGATAGATTGAATCCCCCTCGCCCCAGACGATGAGCGCGGGGATGTCGATGTCCAGTGACTCATCGGCATCGCCGGCCAAGACGTCGTCGAAGAGATTCACGATGTCCCAGACCTGCCGATAGTGCAGATTGCGCGCGACATAATCGCGAATCAGCTGTTCGCGCACCTCATCCGGAACCTCCGGCGGTTGTACAAACAGCAAGCCCATCTCCAGCTCGAACTGCGCCGGGTCCGTGGGTATGAACGGATTGATACCTCGCAGGATTGCCGCGCGGACCCCCGGACCCCAAGGCTCGACTCCCAATGGCGGCCCAATGAAAGCTAACCTGCGCACCCGCGCTGGATCGCGCTGTGTGTACAAGGCCGCGATGGCGCCGCCCAGGGAGTTGGCGGCCAGGCCGAAGGGACCGAGCCCGAGCGCGTCGGCGAACTCACCAAGCAGCTGCACCTGACGTCGCAGGTCGTAAACGCTCACCGGGTAGTCGGTGCTTTGGCCGAACCCCGGCAGATCGGGGGCGATCGCATCGAAGCCGGCCGACGCAAGACCGCACAGCACCCCGTGCCACTGCTCCTTTTGCGCGAACAGTCCATGCAGCAGGATAACCGGCTGTCCGTGCCCGGCACGATCGTAGTGGACCTGTCCGCCGTCGACCTCGATCGACGCGGAGTGCAACACGCAGCTGTCCTCGACGTCCTTGGCCTGGACGCCGGTGACAACCAGCAGTCCAAGGATAAGCCATGCCGGAAAGATCGCTCGCAAGATCAGGGATTTACCCACGCTATAGGCCTCGCCGTGGATCGATCGGTTAGCGGCTCGTCGGGCGAACAGGTCATGGCACCAACGCAGATGCCCTGTCGACGACGCCGTCTGCATTCAAGCGCGAAGGGGACCCGGCCGACGGCATCGCGGCGCGTCACTGGCTGACGCCCTTGCATCAGGTCTTGCCGGCGAACGGCACATGTGCGGAGCATGCCCGGTGACAATGAACAAGGTCAAGATATCGGGGTCTCGCAACTGCTGAGGGACATCAAGCGGCACGGCCGCAACCCCGGCAACATTGGCGAACCCCCCTTTCTCCGAGTTCAGCCTGCTGGTCAGCGATCTGCTGGATCTCAATGGCGTTGCCTTCACTGAAGAATGCGTCGGCTCGGGCGACGCCGTGCCGCATGATCTGCACGACCGCTTTCAGGCGTTGTTCGGCTTCGAGCTGCCGGAAGGCTGCGGCCTGACGGAGGCGGGCACGGACGACGCCGTCAATCCGATCCACGGCCGACGTCGGTTGCTGAATGCTGAAGCGTGAATCTTGTGTGGGGGAGTTGCACGGCCATTTGATCATGCACTTCCGGCGGATTGCGGTGTTGCTTCGTTCGCCCTCAAGTTCATGTACCGAGAGGCGCATGGGTACGAGCGAGATGCCATGCACGGAAACGACCTCGCCCGAGTCATCGAAACCGAAGGCACGATAGGTTGCGATAGCCAAGATGCTTGAGTTCACCGTGAACTGCGTGGGCCCGGCGGCCTTGAGCGCTTGGGTCTTGGCATCTCGCCAACGCGTGATGGCGACCCCGCCTGGGGATCTCGGGGTTACTGCCGCTGTGCCGCATCGATGAGCGCCAGCGCCACCTTGCCTGCATGGTCGGCCTCGCCCTCGGCGCCGCTGTTCAGCGCGAGGGTGACGACGAGGTCCTTCTCGGGCAGGTAGATGTAGAGGGTGCGGAAGCCCATCGATTCGCCTTCGTACTGCCAGCCGGAGCCGATCGCGGGCGAGGCGAAGCCCGAGATGCCAAGGCCGAAGCCGTGGGGGTCGTCGGCGGTCAGCCGGGCGAGCGTCTCGCCTGTCCGCATCGACACGATCCGGGTGAGCTCGGCGCGGGCGTCGGCATCGAGGAGATCCTCCGACGTGAAGAGCGCCCGCACCCAGTTGTTGACCTCCTCGGGGCGTGAGACGCCGGCCCCTGCAGCCCCGCCCCAGGACATGTCCTCGGCCTTCACGTCGGCCCCGTCCAGAGCCTTCATCGCGTCATAGCCTTCCGCGACGAAATAGCCCGACGCCATGCGCTCGGTGATCTCGGGCGGATAGATCCCGGCCCGGTAGTAGGTGTTCATCAGGCCGTAGCGCGGGCCGAACAGCCGCTCCTCGAAGTGTTCCTGCACCCTGCGTCCGGTGGCCTTCTCGATCACCATCCCGGCAAGGATGTAGTTGGTGTTCGAGTAGGAGTAGCCCGTCGTCGGGTCCGGGGCGTCGGGATAGGCGGGGTCGGCGAAGCCGACAAGGATCGCGGGCGAGAAGTGGCGCGACAGCCCGTTCCGACCGAGATCGGCGATCATCGCATCGACGTTGTCGTAGCTCGGGATGCCGCTTGTCATGTTCAGAAGCCGGCGCAGCGTGACGTCCTTCCACGCCGGATACTCGGGCAGCCACTCACCCAGCGTGTCGTCGAGGTCGAGCACCCCTTCGGACTGGAGTTGCAGCAGCGTGACCGCGGTGAAGGACTTGGTGATGCTGCCGATCTGGAACAGCGTATCGGGCGTCACGTCGGCGGCACCGGCCTCGTTCGAGACCTTGCCGGCGGTCACGTTCACCGTGCCGCCGCCCTCGGGCAGGCTGACGCTGATCGAGATCGCGGTGGCCTTTTCGCCCGCGGCAGTCTCGGCGATGTAGGTGTCGGCGATGGTCCGGAGCTTCGCGGCAAGCGCGTCTTCGGACTGCGCAGGCGCCGGCCCGCTCAGTGCGGCGGCAAGGGCGAAAACGGCCGGCCCGGCGATCCTGTTGGTCATGGAATCCATCTTGAAATCCGCTTGGGCAAATCCGGCTTACCTGATGGCCACATCAAATCTGCCGGGGGAGCGCACGTATTGGCGGCTGCACTCCCGCCCGCGGCAGACGCCGGCGACCAGGCAATGCGCTGGTCAAACTCGAAGTATGGCTCGGGCTGGCCGAAGAGGTCCCGGTCCGCCGTCGGCTCGGGCGCATCGTCCCGGGCGGGAAGTCCGCGGGCGGGGTGATCGGCGGTGGGCGGGGCGGCTCGCCGATGTGGTTGAGAATCGGCCATGATGGCGTGGATAGCTGTTTTTTGTGTACAGCAGGCAGGGTGATCCTGGAGGCTCGCGGCGAACGTCCGAAGACGGCTGTCCGTTGGACTGCTGTGGTTGAGACTAGGGGAACGGATGTCGGCTCATCGCCGGTTCCACCCCTCGGATCTCCCGGATTCAGTGGCTGATAATGGGGCCGAACCGTCGCCGATCCCGGGGACGCGACAGACAGTAAGACGCGCATTGCGGACGCCGGCGCACATGCTCCGGATAAGCCGGTTACGATCCGAACCGGACAGCTGCGCTCACCCCGCGAGCGACCGCCGCATGCCCATTGTTTTCAGCACGGCAAGCAACGTTTTCAGTGTCGGGTTGCCCTTGGGTGACAGTGAGCGGTACAACGACTCCCGGCTGATGCCGGCCTCGGCCGCCACCGCCCCCAAGCCGCCATGGGCTTCGGCCACGGTGCGGAGCGCCAAGAGACCGGCGGCTCGCTCGTCGGGATCGTCGAGTGACTCCATCGCTGTGCAGTCGCCGAGACTCCGCGGCCGACAGGCCGCTCATGGCCGACAGCGAACTTTTGGGGCCGCAAGACTGAGCGGCCACGCCTGACCGCTGATGGGGCGGATGAGACACTGGGCTCGCTCGGCTCATTGGCCGGAGTGGGTCGGTTTCAGCCCTTGCTAACACCCCCTTGGGCGGTGTCGCAATATGGGATTGCTGGCCGGTGGCGAGGTGGGCGAATTCTAGAAGCTCGTGACGAAATACTTTTGGAAACAACACGGCTGACGGCTAGGTGCAGGTGGCTGCCGGCTGGGAGTGAGCGGCAGGCTGCGGGCCTTCGGCGAATGGGCATCCGCGAAACCGGGAGGCCCACCCGCCGACACCGTCGATCAATCGCTGGCCTTACGGCTGAAACAGCAGTCCGTCGTTGGCGTTGCCGATATACCAGTTCTCCGTCGCCCTTCCACCGCTTTCAGCCCAGGTGGCGAAGTCCGGGTAGGCGTCCGCAATGTCGTTCCATTCCGCCGGATACTTCCAGTTCTCGGGGACGTCCAGTGCCCACGGGAGGTTGTCGGCGGTGCGGTAGAAGCGGCCTTCGGCCGGGTTCGATGCGTCATCGCCCGTGCCGAAGAACTTCGGGTCGGCCTTGTCGGTCGGCGGGTGATCGACCAGGTGGATCTCGCGACCCCGCTGACTCCTGTAGATGAAGGGGTTGTAAGGAGCGGCGCCGAGGCGAGAGGTGCTGACGGGTGTGCTGAAGTGGATCTCCGCTGTCAGCTGCACCGGTGGACGCCGCGTGCAGTTGCCGATCGTGTTGAAGAAGCTGCACGGCCAGCGTTCACCCGTTTTGGCCAAGTCCGGCAGTTTCGGCGCGAGGATGAAGACCGCCTCGCGCTGGCCGGACTCGGCCGGCAGGGCAACGGGCGCCCGATCGCCGATCGCGAGTGTGGTCGCTGCAGTGTCGATCAGGCTGCGCTCGATCCCGGGCAGATGGATGCCGAACCCGGTCTGCGCCGTGCCGCCGCGTGCGGTGATCTCGTAGGTCAGTTTCAGATCGGTCACCTCGTTTTGGGCGTTCAGGGTTTCGATGATTCGATAGGCCATCACGACGTCGTTCATGTCGAAGTCGCCCTTGCTCGGCCAGTTGTCTTCGAAGGCCAGATAGCCAAAGCCGGTGGCGCTGGGATAGAAGCGTCGTGCGGCCCGCTTCGGGTCCAGCGGAAAGGCGTCCAGATCGTCGCTGATGCCGTCCCCGTCCGTGTCTTTCACCTCTTTTGTCAGGGATTGCACCTGGCTGCGATCCACCGCGGAGAAGGGCGTGACCTTGATCGCGATCAGGGCGTCGTTGAAGTCATGGTCGCTGTTTGACCAGGTCCGATTCATGTCCTCGAATCCCAACACGAGGAGCTCATCCTCCGGTTTCGACAGCAGGACAGTGTGCGCGTTGAGGTTGTTGGCGCCGGCCGGTTCCGGATTCAGCGCCTTGATGGTGTGAAAGATCATGCTGGCAGGCTGATTCGGATTGACTCCGCTGCCTTTCCATCCGTCGGCGACCACGGTGAAGCCGACGGCCGTGCCGGCCTTGAATTTTCCAAGCTCCACGGCATCCCCGAACTTCAGCAGCGGCAGCGAAAAATTCGGGAACATGATCTTCGGTTGAAGCGCGCTCGCCGATGTCGGCGTGTTGGCGGGATCGAAGGTAAAATATCCGAGCGAATTGCGATAGCCCGCTCCTTCATAGACGAAGGCGACCGTGATCTCTGCGTCTTCGAGCAAGGTGATATTGGCCCCGAGATCATCGGTGATGAGCTTGGGATCGTTCTTGCGGATATCCCGGCTTTCCGGCAACCGTGTGTGGATCTCGTTCAACAGGTCGGGCGGTATCCTTTTGCTGAAGTCGACCAGCGTCTTGGGCACCCCGTTGGCATCGTAGCTACCGACATAGGACCAAGTCACCGCGAGGCCGGGTTGAGCCGCAGCGCCGAGGGCAATGGCGGCCAGTGAGGTCAAGAGAGAATGGCGAACGGACATCGATGGACTCCTGAAGTCGGGACGTTGAAAATCTCGATGAGGCATTACATAACTCGTGCCATCGGAGCATGCAGGTCGTGGATTTCGCTGGGGCGGCGTGAAAAAATACGATAAATCATGACGTTGGTTTTTCCAGAGCGATGGCTGCCGGGCGGGCGAGCGAAGTCCCGGTCCACGCGTGGGTCTTCCGTTTTCACTCAGCGCCGGTCGCGTCGATCCCGTCCAAAAGGGAAAACAACGCATTGATTTTAATAAGGATGGTTGTTTTTCACGCCGTTGCAGGACCCATGAGGCGGCTTCGGCCGATCCGGAAACCTCTGCCGTTTCGGCAGATTTCGATCTGAAGTGTGTGCCGTAACGGCAGGCGGCATGCTCGGCGATTCGGTCGGCGGCGCCGAGGTCGAGTGCGATCGGGAGCGAGATCCTCTCAGCGGGGTTTGTCTCTTTCGGCGCCTGGTTGGCCTTTTGCGACGATGGCCTTTCGGTATTCCTTCAGGATCTGGCCATAGTAGCCGCCACCCATAAAGACGGTCAGGCCGGTTATGATCAGGCCGACCGCCGGCGGCGCGGCCTTCTCCATGCGCGCGGCGGAACCCTTGACCTCGCCGATCTGCGCAAGTCGTGCTCGCACCACCAGCCAGGTCGCGTCGCAGATTCCGGCCAGATACTCGGTATCTGCGGAGAGACGAATCGGCGCGGCGTCGATGAGCACCATGTCGTAGTCTGTACTCAGCCGATCGAGCACACCGGGGAGATGGCTGCAGTCGCTCAGGTGCCCGTTGCCCGAATCCCCGGTGCGGATCCGGTCGGGCAGATGCTCGTCGCTCGGCACGACGGCGAGGGTCGGATCCAGATCGTCCGACAGGATGTCGAGCAGGCCGGGGCGAGCCGGGGTCGTTCGGTAGCGGGCGTCTGCCACGAAGAGGTTCGCTTCGACCACGACGACCCGCAGACCTTGGCGGTCGAGCTCCCGTGCCAGATCGAGCACGATGGTCGTTGCACCGCAGCCATGGCGAGCCGCTGTCACGAGGAGTCGACGTACGCCGTTCGCGCCGTGCTCGCGTCTCAGCGCCAGGGCGAGCCGTCGCATCTGATCGGCCAGCAGGGCCCGATACGCGGGATCCTGCGAGGGCTCCAGGAAGGCGGCCAAGGGTGGAAAGCCCACGAGCGACTGCACCTGCCGACTCGTCTGTACACGCCGGTCGAGCAGATCGACCGCGATCGCCGCCACCAGCCCCAAGATGCCGCCGAGAGCCGCGAAGATCACCGCGAGCTTGGTGCGCCCGCCGCTCACCGGCAGGATCGGCGGCATGGCCCAGGTCGAGACGCGGAGGTAGCCGGGTGCGCTGGCCTCGATCTCCAGGAACTCGACGCGATCGTCGATCGCGTCCAATGCCTTGCGCTCGCGTGCGATCTCGTTGCTGACGTCCAGCGCATCGTTGTAATGGGTTGCGAACCAGGCGGCCTGGTCCTGTTGCTCGCGAAGCTGCGCGCGCAACACCTCCTCTACCGCGGCACGTTCGCGCACGCGCGCCCTGCGCTCCTCGAGAAGCATCGCGGATTTCTCGGCGATCAGCTGTGCCGAGGCGCTCTTGACCTCGTTCTCCAGATCATCGAGCTCGCGCTGCGCGATGCGTCTGACCGGGTGGTTCTCGGTGAGTCCGGTGGTCTGCTCGAGGACCTCGCTGCGCCGCTTGTAGAGATTGGCCTTGAGACTATTGAGTCCCGGATCTTTCGATGCCAGCTCGCTCGCCGCCGCGCTCAATGCCAGCTGGGCTGACTCGCCGCCCGTCGCGGCGTCGTAGGTCGCCAGCTCGGCATCCGCAGAGATACGCGCGCGCTCGGCTTGCAGCAGGGCGCTCGTGCTCTCGATCAAGAGGGTATCGTAGGGGTTGAGCGCGCCCTCTACGAAGGTGGTGACACCGAGCGTCTGTGCCAGCTCGCCGCGTCGCTCCGTGAGCGCCTGAATCCGCAGCACATGCGCCTCGCGTCGCGCAGAGAGGATCTCGATGCGATCCTCGCCGGCATAGATCTCCTCCCTTTTCGCCTTCTCCAAATAGACCTTCACGACGCTGTTGACGATCTCGTCGAGCCCGTTCGGATTCTCAGACTCGAGGCTGACGGTAATCAGATAGGTATCGCGGACGTCACGCACCTGAAGCTGTTGCTGAAGCCGCTCGGCCGCCTCGCGATCGGTTTCGTCGGGCTTTTGCCAGAGGTCGGAACGGCGATCGCCGAGCCGCGCGAGTGCCTCGAGCACGATGTCGTACCGATTAATGGTACGCGCCTGCTGCTTCATGAACTGCTGAAACTGGGTGAAGGATTGGAACTCGAGCTCCTTGGAGTCCTCCAGGATATTGGCGAACCGAGGCGCGACATAGATGACCGCCGTCACTCGATAGACCGCGGTGCCCTTGATGTAGGCGACATAGGTCCCGCCGATTGCGACGATAAAGGCAACCAGGACGACTAGGAGCTTGTGATTCCAGATGCTGTTGAGCGGCTGGAAGGCACCGGAGGAGACCGGCGGTGCGGGCGGTGCGCTCACGGAGGAGCCTCCGCGTCGTCGCACGCCCGATGCGTCGTGGGGCAGTAGACAAGGCGCCTCGTCATTCGCTGCTCATCAGCTGATTGATCATCAAGATCGAGCTGAACGGATTGAAGTTTTCCAGGATATAGCCGATCTGCGAGATACCGCTGCGCGGGACATAGACGATGTCGCCCTCCTTCATGGCGACGTTCAGCCCCGGATCCGGTTTCAGGATCTCCATGAAGGAGAAACTGAAATTGACCCGATCGGCCGGACGGATGACATGAATCCGATTGAGATTCGCATCCCGGGTCGGGCCGCCGGCCTGGCTCAGGGCATCCAGGAACGACATCTGCGGCGTCAGGCGATAGACGCCGGGGGTCTCTACCTCCCCGAGGACATAGACCGGAGTGTCGGTGGAGTCCGGGATGTAGACGATGTCGTTGCGCTGCAAGCGGATGTTCAGCGATAGGTCGCCGGTCAGCAACCGGGCGATATCGACCCAGAGGATACTGTCTCCGCGAATGATGGCGCAGCGCGTCAGAAGCTGCTCGGGACGCAGGAGCGGGAGGCCGCCGGCTTGGGCGAGCGTTTCGAGCAGATTCGGCGGGGTGTCGAACTGAAGGACGCCCGGATTTTCGACACGCCCGAGGACCACGATTCGATTCGAGCCGTAGCGTGTCACGCCGACCGTTACCGACAGATCGAGATAATAGGGCGCGAGCGCCTCGACGACCCGCGAGGCGGCCTCGTCACGTGTCGAACCGCCGATGAGGACGGGGCCGGCAAAGGGTATCGTGATAATGCCGTCCGGACCCACTAGATGCGGCCCGGAGATTTCGGGGCGCGCCGCGACCGAGACGACGAGCTCGTCGCCGGGACCAAACCGATACACCGGCTCGCCGGCTTGCTCGAATCGCTTGAGGAGATCGAAGCTCGATGCCTCGATCCGCCGTTCAGGCACTTCGAAATCGGATGCCGCCGAGGGGGTGGAGCCGGGGACGATCTCCCAAGCGCCGCATCCGCTCAGGATGGACGCCCACAAGAGGACGAGCCCGATTCGGCTCACGCGCTGCGAAAGGGGCCCCATGTGCCGGAATCGGCTCGATCGCACAATCTCGCTCGCGTGCTTGATCCCGTTCATCCGGACGGGTGTTTACCCGGCACTCTCGATCTAGCCCATTCGCGCGGCGGCGACCTCGGCGTCGTCGAAGATCTCGAAAACCTGCTGGAGGCGGGTCAGCTCGATGAGCGCGCGAACCGAGGGTGTGAGTCCGGCCAAGGAGACATTGCCGCCACTGGCGCGCGCCGCCTTCAGTGCGGAGATCAGCACCGAGAGGCCGCTCGAATCGCAGAAGGCCATCTCCGACAGGTCAAGGACGAGGCGCGCGTCACCCCGGTCCAGGACATCGAGGATCTCTTGTCGAACGGTCGGCGCCTCGGCGGCGGTTAAGCGTCCGGCGATGGCGACGCTGTCGATATCGCCGATCTTCCGATGGGTAACGGTTGCCTTCATCCTCATGTGCTCCAGCGGTGGGCGGTTGTGTTCGCCTCGGGATCCGAGCGTTTGCAGGACACCTGCCGAGCAGGTCGTCGTGCGCCCGAATCAGGTCGGCATCCATGGTGAGGATCCATCCTCAGATTTGCTTCTCCAGGGTCTCCTTAACGCGCGCGAATTGGACGCGGGTTGCGGTCGCTTCTGCCGCTGCGCCGGCGAGGCCCCCCGATCGACCGAGGGCCTCCAGATGCTTGGCGCGGTCGGAGAGGGCCAGCGCACCGAGGGCCGCGGCGCTCGACTTGAGAGTATGGGCCGCGCGGTGGACCGAATCGGTATCGCCGCTGGCAATGCCTTGATCCAACTGATCGAGCAGGTCGGCTGAATCCACGAGAAAACGCCGCACCAAGTCGGGAAAATCGTCCTCCATCAGATCACGGATGTCTTCGAGGACGTTTGTGTCGATCACCGTATCGATCCGATCTTCTCCTGAACCTGACATGCTGTCTATCCGATAACTGTAGTGGGCGTGGCGCGAGATACCTAAGGGGCGATCCGAGGCCCTGCGGTGATCCGATCCACTCGACCGCTCGCGGACCCGAGCCGTCTCGATGTCGGTGGTGCTCGGTCGCGGGGCGATGGCGCTTGCTTAAGAATAGCGCTCCGCGCCGACGTTGGGCAGTGTCCTTGTTCACTCTCCGGGGCCGCGGAGCCGAGTCCGAGCCAGGGTCCGATCGCTCATCGACGCTGGAGCACCAACAGCGAGATGTCGTCCTCGATCTCGCCTGCTCCGCGCCAGGCCCTTAGAGCCATGTCCAGGCGGGTCGCCAAGGTTTCCGGGGGCGCTCCTCGACAGTCTTCGGCCAAGCCGATGAGACGCTCGATCTCGAAGCTCTCGCCCTCGGCGTTGCGACAATCCGTGATGCCGTCGGAGTAGAGGATCAGTCGGTCGCCGGACTCCAGCGTGAAGCCGACCGAGTCGTAGGAGACGCCTTCGAGCATCCCGACGGCAAAGCCGCCGTGTCCGACCAGCTCGACACGTCCATCGCGCCGGGCCAGCAGCGGGTGGGGGTGACCCGCCTGACAAAGCTCGCCGCGCCCCGAATGGGTGTCGATGTAGCCGTACACCATGGTGAAGTAGGGTGCGTTGTCGCCGGATTGGAAACGCCGGTTGAGGTCGGCGACGACGGCATCCGGGGCCCTGGCGCGATTCTCGCCTTCGGGCTGCGCGATCAGATGACCTTCGCCGAGCTCCGCGGACAGGGTTCGACTCAGGGTGACGGACATCATCGCCGAGGGCACGCCATGCCCCGCGACATCGAGGTGATAAAACCCGAGGACGCGATCGTTCAAACGGAAAAAATCGAAGATGTCCCCGCCGATCTCGGTCGCGGGCAGGAACAACCAAGCCAAGGCCACGGCGGGCGAGACTTTCGGATCCTTCGGCAGGAGGCTGGCCTGAAGGGCCGCTGCGGCACGGAGGTCCTGCTGGATCCGGTCGAGTGCGGCGTGGAGCTTGCCGTTGGTCTCTTCGAGCTTGCTGTTGCGCGAGGCGAGTTGGCTTTCGAGGCTCAGGATGCGCTCGGCGGCACGCAGTCGGACGCGCAGTTCCTCGAAATTGAATGACTTGGTCAGAAAATCATCGGCACCTGCGGTCATGCCCTCGATCAGGTCTTCTTTGTCGTCGCGGGCGGTTAAGAGGATGAAGTAGACGTAATGGTCCCACTGCACGGCCCGGATCCGTCTGCAGAGCTCCAGTCCGTCGATCTCCGGCATCATCCAGTCGCTGATGATCAGACGGATCGTCTCGCGATCGAGGATCTCCCACGCCTCGCGGCCGTTGCTGGCCGTCACGACCTCATGCCCCCAACGCTTGAGCAGTCGCCCGAGGATCTCCCTCGCGTCGCTTGCATCGTCGGCAATCAGGATACGCATGGACGCTGGTCGGTCTCGCCGTGGATTGGGTGAAAGCGCCTTATACCATAGACGCGGAGCTCATGATTGCGGGCGGATTGCCGCGGATGGGATGTGCGGGTGCGACCTCGGGCGTGCTCGTCGAGCACGTCCGAGGCCGGTGCGATCAGGCGCCCAAGGACTCGGGCGTGACCGACGTCAGCTTCCAGATGTCGCGGTTGTACTCCGCAATGGTGCGGTCGGAGGAGAAGTGGCCGCTGTGGGCGGTGTTGAGGATGCTCATGCGCAGCCAACGCTCGAAGTCGCGGTAGGCTGCCGAGACCTGTTCCTGGGCGTCGATATAGCTGCGGAAGTCCGCCGCAGTCATCCAGGGGTCATGGGCGTTGCGGATCGAGAAGATGATCTGATCGAAGATGCCCGGCTCGAATTGGTTGAAGTGTCCGGACTCCAGCAGACTCATGACCTCGAGAAGTGCGGCGTCGCCGGCGATGATCCCGTTGGGGTCGTAGTGAGAGCGACGTGCCTCGACCCCGGCGGCGGTTAGACCAAAGAGGAAGAAGTGCTCGTCCCCGACCTGCTCGCGGATCTCGATGTTGGCCCCGTCGAGTGTGCCGATGGTGATGGCGCCGTTCATCATGAACTTCATGTTTCCCGTGCCGGAGGCCTCCTTGCCGGCGGTCGAGATCTGTTCGGAAAGATCCGTGCCGGGTGCGATGACTTCCATCAGCGAGACGCAGTAGTCCGGGATGAAGGCGACCCGCAGCAGGCCTTCGGTTTCCGGATCGCCGTTGATCACGCGGGCGACGTTGTTGACCAGCTTGATGATCTGCTTGGCCATCTGATAGCCGGGCGCCGCCTTGCCGCCGATCAAAACACAGCGCGGGGTCCAGTCCCGCGTGTCGCCGCGCTTGATGCGGTTGTAAAGATGGATCACGTGCAGGACGTTGAGCAGCTGACGCTTGTACTCGTGGATACGTTTGACCTGTACATCGAAGAGCCCATCGACGGGGAAGGAGACCCGGCAGAGCTGCTCGACCGTGGCGGCGAGACAGCGCTTGTTGTCCTGCTTGATCCGATGCCAGCGCGCGCGGAAGTCGGCGTTTTCGGCGTAAGGCACAAGGCGTTCGAGCTGGCCTAGATCACGCATCCATTCGGTGCCGATCGTCTCGTTGAGGAGCTCGCGCAGCCCGGGATTGCACATCGCAAGCCAGCGGCGAGGGGTCACGCCGTTGGTCTTGTTGTTGAATTTATCGGGCCAGAGCTCGTAGAAGTCGCGGAACAGACCCTCGACGAGCAGCTGGGAGTGCAGACCGGCGACCCCGTTGACCGAGAAGCTCCCGACGATCGCCAGGTAGGCCATCCGGACCTGTGACTCGTAACCTTCTTCGATCAGCGACATGCGTCTTTGGCGGTCGTTGTCGCCCGGCCAGCGGGTTGCCACTTCGGCGAGAAAACGGGCATTGATCTCGTAGATGATCTGCAGAATGCGCGGGAGCAGCCGCTCGAACAGCCGCACGGGCCAGCGTTCGAGCGCCTCGGGCAGCAAGGTGTGGTTGGTGTAGGCCATGGTTTTGCGGGTGATGGCCCAAGCCTGCGTCCATTCGAGCCCATGATCGTCCATGAGCTGACGCATCAGCTCGGCAACCGAAACGGCCGGGTGCGTGTCGTTGAGCTGGAAGCAGTTCTTCTCGGCGAAGCTGCTGAAATCCTCTCCGTGCAGACGGATCCAGTCGCGCAGCACGTCCTTGATACTGGCGCTGGCGAGGAAGAACTGCTGACGCAGGCGTAGCTCCTTGCCGTTTTCGCTGGCATCGTTGGGGTAGAGCACCATGGTGATGTGCTCGGCGGCGTTCTTCTGCGCGACCGATTCGGGATAACTGCCCGAGTTGAACTCGCCGAGATTGAACTCGTCGGTCGCAGCGGCCTTCCACATCCGCAGGGTGTTGATGGTGCCGTTGCGATAACCGGGGATCGGGATATCGTAGGGGACGGCGAGTACGTCGTTGGTACTGACCCAGCGCACGACGGCGCGACCGTCGTTGCCCTTGTGGGTCTCGGTGTGGCCGCCGAACTGGATGCGTTGGGTGAACTCGGGGCGCTCCAACTCCCATGGGTTGCCGTCGCGTACCCAGTGATCGGGCTCCTCGATCTGGTTGCCGTTCTCGATCAGTTGCCGAAACATCCCGTACTCGTAGTGCAGTCCGTAGCCCCTGACGGGAAGCTGCAGTGTGGCGCAGGAATCGAGAAAGCAGGCCGCGAGCCGGCCGAGGCCGCCGTTGCCCAATCCGGCGTCGGGCTCGTTGCCGGCGATCTCTTCCAGTGCGACACCCAGGTCGTAGAGCCCCTTCGAGGCCGCGTCGCTGATCCCGAGATTGAGCATCGCGTTGGAGAGGGTGCGCCCCATCAGGAACTCGAGCGACACATAATAGGTGCGTTTGCAATCGGCCTCTTCATAGGCGTGTCGGGTGCTTTTCCATCGCTCCATGAGGCGGTCGCGCAAGGCGATCGCGAGCGCCTTGTAGGGATAGTAGGCGGACTGGCAGTCGCGATCCCGCCCGAAGGTGTAGGCGTAGTAGTGCTGAAAATCGCGTGCGATACCCTCCGGTGTCATCGGCAGAGGGGGGAGGTCGAAGAATTGCTCGTTCGGTCGGGCACTGATGATGTTTTTGAACGGTGACATGGTGCCGCTGGATCCTTGATCGGTTGGGGTTGAGCTTGAGCCGAGGTGTCGAATCGCGTCGGGCGCGAGAGGCATGAACAGCTCGGTCGAGCGGGATCGGTCGCTGAGTGTAAGGTCTCCTTGACGGTCTCGTCGGGTCAATCATGCAACTATCGAGCCTGGTCTATCGCCTCGTTGACCTCAAGCCAGGCCTCCTCCGTGGCTTCCAGGTCGGCGCAGACCCGCCGTTGCTCTTCGAGCAGCGCGAGCAATCCCACCTTGGCCTCCGGGGCGTACAGGTCCGGATCGGCGAGTGCCTGCTCGAGTACTGCGCGGCGGGCCGTCAGTGTTTCCATGCGTTTCTCCAGCGTTCTCTCCTGCTGTCGCAACGGCTGGAGTGTCTGACGCGATTGCGCCGCCTGACGACGCTGCTGCTTGCGGTCGCCGCCGTCGGTTGCGGCGACCGACGGCGCCCCGGTCGGGCGCGTCGCCGCGGAGCCGCGATTCGGGTCGTTGTTGGCCAGCCAGGCGGGGTAATCGTCCAGATCTCCGTCGAACGCTCGCACCGCACCGGCGTCGACCAGGAGCAGCGTGTCGGCGGTGACCCGCAGCAGGTGACGGTCATGGGAGACCAGCACCAAGGCGCCGTCGAAGTCTTGGAGCGCCTCGGTCAAGGCATGCCGCATCTCGAGGTCCAGATGGTTCGTCGGCTCGTCGAGCAGCAGCAGATTGGGCCGCTGGCGGATGAGCAGTGCAAGCACCAGCCGCGCCTTCTCGCCGCCCGAGAGCGGGCCGACCGGACCGAGTGCGCGATCGCCTTCGAAGCCGAATCCGCCCAGATAGCTGCGCAGGGTCTGCTCGGTCGCGCCAGGATCCTGGCGACGAAGATGGCCGAGCGGGCTGTCGTCCAGACGCAACTGGTGGACCTGGTGTTGGGCGAAATAGCCGATCTTCAGGGCTTGAGCGCGTTCCAGACGCCCGTTCGAGGGGGTCAGCTCGCCGGCCAGGACCTTGATGAAGGTGGATTTACCGGCCCCGTTGCGCCCGAGCAGTCCGATGCGATCCCCGGGGTTGAGGCTGAGTCCAACCCCCTCGATGATGGGCCTTGCGCCGTAGCCGGCCGCGATCTCGTCCAGGCGCAAGAGCGGGCGCGGCAGGTTTTCGGCCGGCGCGAACGCGAAGCGAAAGGGCGAGTCCACGTGGGCCGGCGCGATCAGCTCCATGCGCTCGAGCGCCTTCAGGCGGCTTTGCGCTTGACGCGCCTTCGTCGCCTTGGCCCGGAAGCGCTCGACGAAGCTGCGCATGTGCGCGATCTCGCGCTGTTGGCGCTCGCTCGCGGCCTGTTGCTGGGCGAGCCGCTCGGCGCGCTGGCGCTCGAAGGCGGAGTAGTTTCCCGCGTAGAGGGTCAGGTGTTGATGGTCGAGGTGCAGGATATGCCCGGTCACGGCGTCGAGGAAGTCGCGGTCGTGCGAGATCAGCAGGAGCGTTCCCGGATACGCCTTCAACCAGCCTTCCAGCCAGATCACGGCGTCGAGGTCAAGGTGGTTGGTCGGCTCGTCGAGCAGCAGGAGGTCCGAGCGGCACATCAAGGTGCGCGCCAAGGCGAGACGCATCCGCCAACCGCCCGAATAACTATTGACCGAGCGGTGCTCGTCGCCGGGTGCGAAGCCGAGCCCATGCAGAAGTCGCGCCGCACGGCTTTCCGCCCCGTAGGCGTCGATCGCCTCCAGCCGCCCCAGCAGCTCGCCCTGCTGCAGTCCGTCGCCGGCCGCCTCGGCCCTTGCCAGCTCGGCCTGGATGCGGCGCATCTCGGCGTCGCCGTCGAGCACGAAGTCGATCGCCGCGCCCTCGCTGTCCGGGGTGTGCTGGGCGACATGGGCGACCTCCCAGCCGGCCGGGATCGTCGCTTGACCGGCGTCGGCGTGGAGATGCCCGAGCAGCAGCGCGAAGAGGCTCGACTTGCCGCAGCCGTTGTAGCCGACCAACCCGACCTTTTGACCCGGATAGACGGTGACGTCGCCGCCCTCGATCAAGAGGTGCGGGCCGCGGCGCAGGCTGAGTGATTGGAGCTGGAGCATGGTGTCGAGTCTAAACCGCGCCCAGCGCGGTATCTGATGTTCTTGGATGCGACCGGCCCCGGCAGACTTGAGGATTGTTGGAGCTGGCGCGGTTTAAAATTTTGAAAAAATAGGAATATTAAATCGCGTCTCCACCAAGGGTGGTGAAGTCCCCAAGACTGAATACATCACGAAAATGACGCATGGCGCTCTGGACGCGGTTTAGGTGGGTGACGGATTGCCGCGGTCGAGCCGACGGTAACCGATTGCCTCGCCGAGATGTCGCTGCTCGATCAGCGCGAGACCGTCGAGATCCGCAATCGTTCGGGCCACCTTCAGGATGCGGTGGTAGGCCCGCGCCGATAGGGCCAGACGGGTGATCGCTTGCTGGATCATGCGTTGCCCGTCGGGCTCCAGGGCGCAGTCGCGCTCGATCTCGGCAGGTCCGAGGACATGATTGGCCTTACCCGCCCGCGCGATTTGGCGGGCGCGCGCGGCGCCAACTCGCTGTCGCACAAGCGCTGTCGTCTCCCGCTTCTCCGACGCGGATTCGCCGAGCCGAGAGAGGTCCAGCCGAGGAACCTCGACGTGCATGTCGATGCGGTCCAGCAGCGGTCCCGAGATCCGTCCGCGATAGCGTCCCACCTGGTCAAGGGTACACCGACAGCGCCCGCTGTTGTCACCGAGATAGCCGCAGGGACAGGGATTCATCGCGGCGACCAACTGGAATCGGGCCGGGAAACGTGCCTGTCGCGCAGCCCGCGAGATGTCGATATGACCGGACTCCAAGGGCTCGCGCAAGACCTCCAGTACCTTGCGGTCGAACTCGGGCAGCTCGTCGAGAAACAAGACCCCTTGGTGCGCCAGCGAGATCTCGCCGGGGCGCGGGTTGCTGCCCCCGCCCACCAACGCGACGCCGGATGCCGTGTGGTGCGGCGAGCGAAACGGACGCTCGCGCCAGCGCGCCGGGTCGAACAGGTCGCGATCGCTCACCGAGCGGATCGCCGCCGCCTCCAGCGCCTCGTACTCGCTCAACGGCGGTAAGAGTCCGGGGAGCCGGTTCGCCAACATCGACTTTCCGGTGCCGGGCGGGCCGATCAAGAGCAGGCTGTGGCCACCCGCGGCAGCGATCTCCAGGGCCCGCTTCGCATGCTCCTGACCCCTGACCTCCGCGAGATCGGGATAGACGGGCTCGACGAAAACGCGCTCGCCCGCAACGAATGTCGGCAGCACGCGCGTCCCGTTCAGATGCTCGCATACCTCCATCAGGTGCCGCGCCGGTCGGATCTCGAGTCCGGAGACCAGCGACGCCTCGGCGGCATTCTCGGCCGGCAGGATCAGCTCCCGACCCGCCTCGCGTGCCGCCACCGCGACGGGCAGGACGCCGTTGACCGGGCGTAACCCGCCCGAGAGCGCCAGCTCGCCGATCCATTCGTAGCGATCCAGCCGCTCGGTGACGATCTGGCCGGACGCGCCGAGGATGCCGAGCGCGATCGGCAGATCGAAGCGTCCGCCCTCCTTGGGAAGGTCGGCCGGTGCAAGATTGATGGTGACCCGGCCGATCGGAAACTGGAACCGGCCGTTCAACAAGGCGCCGCGCACGCGGTCCTTGCTCTCTTTGACCGCCATCTCGGGCAGTCCGACCATCGATAGATAGGGCAGACCTCCGGATAGATGGACCTCGACCGTAACGGCGGGGGCATGAATGCCGACCCGCGCACGACTGTGCAGGATACAGAGGGCCATGCCCCTGCTCGGTATCGGGACCTCAATCCGCCCCTGTTTGCCCGGGTGCCGGCGCACGCTCCAGCTCGGCGATGCGCGCCTCGAGCACCGCCAGTTTCTCGCGGCTGCGCGCCAGGACCGCGGATTGGACGTCGAACTCCTCGCGGGTGACCAGGTCGAGCTTCTCCAGGCCGGATTCGAGCGAGGCTCGGAGATTGCGGCCGATGTCTTCCTGCAACATCTGGATACCCTTCGGCATCGCCGATGCGAGGCGCTGGGCGAGATCGTCGAGCTGTTTTGGTTCCAACATGGGGTGTCCTCTGTGCTGCGGTCTGTGCTTGACCCGTAGGTCCAACGTGGATGCGAGTGCCGATCCCGCGGCGAATCCATTGTCGCGAGAGCCATTGTTAGCCGACTCAGCCGCCATTATAGGACGGCTAGGCGGGCAAGTGGGCCGGCATTCAATCGAAGGCCGCAGCGTTGCATCTTTATGGTGCGGCCGTTCTTCCCGGTGCCCGCCTATGCGTCGCCTTGGTGCGGTGTGCTGTTGTGTCTTTGTCACATGATGCCGAAATACCTCTTTCCAGTGGGGCGCCAAGATGTGGCGCGCTTTATGCCTTATCGACATCACAACGTCACAACCGGCGAGGTCACTCGGGCACCGGCCGGTCTTCTTCCAACCTCGACAAGCAAGCCCGCATCATCGAGAGGCATACAGCAATGACAATAGGACGCATCGGAACCGTTTTCGCGCTTGGGGCGCTCGCCATGAGCGCCGGTACCTTCCAGATCGCCGCGGCCGACGAGACGCATAACTTCAGCGCCAATATCGGCGTGGTCAGCAATTACATTTTCCGCGGCGTGACGCAGACGGACGACAGCCCGGCCGTTCAAGGCGGGGTCGACTACGAGCACAGCAGTGGTTTCTATGCAGGCGCTTGGATCTCCAACGTCGATTTCGGCGACGGTGTCGAGTACGAGGTCGACTTCGATGAGAAGACGTTCGATGTCGTGGAAACCTCCAGCTCGCCCGGCTATGAGCTCGACGGTTATTTGGGCTTCAGCAAGGCCATCAACGACGATCTCAGCTTCGACGTCAACGCCATCTACTACGCATATCCCGATGGCAAGGACCTCGACTTCGCCGAACTCGGCGGCAGCGCGACCTGGAAGTGGCTCACGCTCGGATTGGCCTACACGGTTTGGGGTCAGGCCGACGATGCGCCCGGCGTTCCTTCCGGCGAAGCGCTCTTTGTCGAAGGTGACTGGTACTACTACGCCGGCCTCGAGTTTGCGCTGCCCTACGATTTCGGGCTCGGTGTTCGCGGCGGCTACTATGATTTCGATTACAACGACGGCGGCAACGACTATGGTCATTGGGGCCTGACGGTCAGCCGCGAGGCCGGTGATTTCGGCACCTTCAGCTTGAATTACGATCAAGTCGGACGCGATACCTACGACGACGACCCGCAGTTCTGGGTCGGCTGGTTGAAGGAATTCTAAATCATCCCGCTTCGTACTCGCCATTCCAATCCCTCGGCCAAGGCTCAAGCCTTGGCCTCTACAGGAGCTTCATTGCAATGAAACTGGTTGCAGCCATCATCAAGCCGTTCAAGCTGGACGACGTCCGCGAGGCACTCGGGGACATCGGCGTATCCGGTATAACGGTCATCGAGGTCAAGGGCTTCGGTCGCCAGAAAGGACACACGGAGCTCTACCGCGGCGCCGAGTATGTCGTGGATTTTCTCCCCAAGATCAAGGTGGAGATCGCCGTGGACGACGCGATGGTCGAGAAGGTCATCGAGGCCATCAGCAGCGCGGCGCGGACCGGCAAGATCGGCGACGGGAAGATCTTCGTCTTCGATCTCCTACAAGTCATCCGCATTCGCACCGGCGAGACCGGATCGGACGCACTCTAGTGGTCGTCGAGAGGATCGCAACGATGCACATTTTGGAACCGCGACAACTGGCCTTTCCGGCCCTGACGGCTCTGTTGCTGTTGACGCCTGCACTGGCGTTTGCCGAGGAGGTCCCTGTTCTGAACAGCGGCGACACAGCCTGGATACTGACCGCGACTGCACTTGTTCTATTCATGACGATCCCGGGTTTGGCGCTCTTCTACGGCGGCATGGTTCGAGCGAAGAACGTGCTATCGATTTTGATGCAATGTTTTGCCATAGCCGCTCTCATGACAATTCTCTGGGTCCTCTATGGCTACAGTCTGGCGTTTTCGACGCAGGGCATGGAGCAGGGTGCCATCAATATCAATACCTTCATCGGTGGGCTGGACAAGGTTCTGCTCGGTGGGGTGACACGCGAGAGTCTGACGGCCGCGATACCCGAGACTGTTTTCGCCACCTTTCAGATGACCTTCGCCATCATTACCCCGGCTCTGATCGTCGGTGCCTTCGCCGAACGTATGAAGTTCTCTGCGTTGCTCTGGTTTATGGCGATCTGGTTCACCATCGTCTATCTGCCGATTGCCCATATGGTTTGGGGCGGTGACGGGGCGCTGATGTGGGACTGGGGCGTTCTGGATTTCGCCGGCGGTACGGTGGTGCATATCAATGCCGGCATCGCGGGTCTCGTGACCGCCTTGGTCTTGGGCAAGCGTCGGGGCTATCCGCACACGGCCATGCCTCCGCACAACCTGGGCTACACCCTGCTGGGTGCCTCGATGCTTTGGGTGGGCTGGTTCGGCTTTAATGCCGGCAGCGCGCTCGCGGCAAACGAGAGTGCCGGAATGGCGATGCTGGTGACTCAGGTCGCCACGGCGGCCGCGGCACTCGCCTGGATGTTTTCCGAGTGGGTGACGCACGGCAAGCCGAGCGTACTGGGAATCGCGACCGGCGCCGTCGCCGGACTCGTCGCAATCACGCCTGCTGCCGGAACGGCCGGTCCGCTCGGTGCTCTCGCCATCGGTGCCGCCTCGGGCATGATCTGTTTCTTTGCTTCGACCAAGCTTAAACGGGTCTTGGGCTACGACGACTCGCTTGATGTCTTCGGTGTCCATGCGGTTGGGGGGATCGTCGGCGCCATCCTGACCGGCGTCTTCGTCTCGGCCGCACTCGGCGGGGCCGGCCTAGTCGAGGGGATGACGATGCTCGGGCAGGTGTGGATCCAGATCAAGGGAGTTCTCTTCACCTTGGTCTACACCGTCATCCTGACTTACCTCATCCTCAAGCTGGTCGATCTGGTCATCGGTCTGCGTGTCAGCGAGGAGCAGGAAACCGAAGGCCTCGATCTTTCCCAGCACGGCGAGCGCGGTTACATCCTGTAAGCCGCCAGCCGAGGCGGATCCGTCCGCCTCGGCCCTGCCTCGCCTCGAACCTCTTGGAGATCCTCTCGTGGAAGCAATTACCGAGTTGAGCTACGCGCTCGATACCTTCTATTTTCTCATCTCCGGCGCACTGGTCATGTGGATGGCCGCCGGCTTCGCAATGCTCGAGGCCGGGATGGTCCGCGCCAAGAACACCGCCGAAATCCTGACCAAGAACATCGCACTCTTCGCGGTCGCCTCGATCATGTACATGCTGGTGGGCTACGGAATCATGTATCCGGCCGACGGAAACGGCTTTATCCCCGTTATCGATTGGGGCTTCATGTTCGGCGGCGACAACAGCGTCGAAGATGTCCTGGGCAGCGACGGTGAAACTTACTACTCCTCGATGGCCGACTTCTTCTTCCAGGTTGTCTTCGTGGCCACCGCCATGTCGATTGTTTCCGGTGCCGTGGCCGAGCGGATGAAGCTCTGGGCCTTCCTGCTCTTTGCGGTGGTGATGACCGGATTCATCTACCCGATGCAGGGTTATTGGAAATGGGGCGGCGGTTTCCTCGACGAGCTCGGATTTCTCGACTTCGCAGGCTCCGGACTCGTTCATTTGGCAGGCGCCTCGGCCGCGCTTGCAGGTGTTCTTCTGCTGGGTGCGCGTAAGGGCAAATACGGGAAAGACGGATCCATCAACGCCATCCCTGGAGCGAATATGCCGATCGCCACGCTCGGTACCTTCATCCTCTGGCTTGGGTGGTTTGGCTTCAACGGCGGGTCGCAGCTGGTCATCTCCAACATCGAGGATGCCAATGCGGTGGCGGCGGTCTTCGTCAACACCAACATGTCAGCGGCCGGCGGAACCATCTTCGGTCTGATCACGGCACGGCTGCTGTTCGGCAAAGCCGATCTTACGATGGCCTTGAACGGTGCCCTTGCCGGGCTGGTCGCCATCACGGCCGAGCCGCTGACGCCTTCGCCCTTGCTCGCGACCATGATCGGGGCCATCGGCGGCGTGATCGTCGTCTTCGCGATCGTCACGATGGACAAGCTGCGGGTCGATGATCCGGTCGGTGCCATCTCCGTGCACGGCGTGGTCGGAATGTGGGGTCTGATGGCGGTGCCCATCACCAATAGCGACGCTAGCTTCGCTGCTCAGGCGATCGGTCTCGGGACCATCCTGGGTTGGGTCTTTGTGACCTCCTTCATCGTCTGGCTGATCCTCAAGCTCATCATGGGTATCCGAGTCAGCGAGGAAGAGGAGTACGAGGGTGTCGACATCGGGGAGTGCGGCCTCGAGGCCTACCCCGAGTTTGTCGGGGCTCGCGGCGGCGTCTGATGTTCCGCTTTGCACTGTTGTGAATTCTTGGGGGCCCTTCGGGCCCCATTTTTTTGCCCCCGAAATTTACACCGCGTCCAGCGAAATCCATCAAGGTCGGCTGAAACGCCGTGCAACAAACATTCGATGTTCGGCGCCCCCGGAGCGCCGGACCTTGCTCGACCTCGGCCCGCCATACGATGCGTCGGAAGCCCCGAGCAACCGGGCTCAGTCGGCGATCTCGGCGAGCGCGCGCCGGAAGAATTCGGGTTGAGCCAGGGCGGCGCGATGGATTTCGGCGTTGTAGTAGAGGGTGTCGAAGGCTTTGCGAGCCGCGTCATCGACACGAAAATCCCCGACCGACAGGTCGGTGCCTGCCATCGTCGCGCTCCACCAGCCGGAGGGATAGATGGGTAGGGGGAAAAAGAGGGAGCCGGTGTTGCGGAAGCCGGCGCTGCGCATCGCGGTGTGCATCTCGGTCAGGATGCACATGTGATACAGGGGGGATTCGCTCTGTTGAACCAGAATGCCGCCCGTGCCCAAGGCGCGTCGGCAGTGGGCGTAGAATTCGCTGGTGAAGAGACCGACCGCGGGCCCGACGGGGTCGGTACTGTCGACGATGATGATGTCCAGACTGCCGGCATCCGCCTCCTGGATCCAGCGCACCCCGTCCTCGAACAAGAGGTGCGCGCGCGCATCGCCGTTGGAGGCGGTGAGCTCCGGAAAAAACATCTCGGAGAGACGCGTCACCCGCTCGTCGATGTCGATCTGAACCGCCTGCTCGACACCGGGGTGCTTCAACACCTCGCGCAAGGTCCCGCAGTCGCCGCCCCCGATAATGCAGACCCGCTTGGGATCCGGATGGGTAAAGAGTGCCGGGTGCGACATCATCTCGTGATAGAGGAAGTTGTCGCGGCTCGAGAGCATGGTGCAGCCGTCGATCACCATGAGATTGCCGAAACCCTCGGTCTCGTAAATCTCGATGTGCTGATAGGGGCTCTGCTCCTCGTGGAGTTTCGAGGAGATCCGCAGCGAGAAGGCGGCGCCGTCTGCAGCTGCGACCTCGGAGAACCAGGTGTTGGGATCGAGCATGGGGGGAGTGTCCTGAGTGGGGTGTGCGGGCATTATCTTTAGGAACGGTTCCAAAACAAGAAAAACAACTCGACGAGAGAACCCATCTGCCACGGCTCTCGGTGTCGTTGTCGTTGTCGTAATCGACAACGACAACGACAACGATTGGATTCGGTGCCCAACGTTTTTCTGACACGTTAACTAGAACACGGCCGAGGGCATGAGTCCCGATTCGGCGAGCATCCGCGCAGACCTGACGACCCCCGGGGCCGACGCCGGTGGGCATTCAAGAGGCCGGCCTATTTGGGGAATCGGTCGTCCAGGTTTGCGGGGCACAGGACGTCGCGCATGATGCCGATGAGGTCGAGCAGCTGATCGTTGCGGATCCGATAATAAATCCGGTTCGCCTCTTTGCGGGCGACGACGATATTCTTGTTGCGCAGCTGCTCTAAGTGCTGGGAGATATTGCTCTGCGAGGTCCCGGTGCGGTCGACGATCTCGCCGACCGAAAGCTCCTTGTCGCCGAGCGAGCAAAGGATCTTCCAGCGCAGCGGGTGGGCCATCGCCTTCAGTGCGTTGGCGGTCAGGGTGGTGTTTTCATCGTCTTCGGGGGTTTCGGGGACCATCGGCTCACTCATGCTTGCTCCTCCCTCGGGGCGTCGATCTTATTCGTGTCGATGCTTATCCCCCTGTCGGCAGGGATCTCGCGTTCCCGTTCTCCCCGACCCGAACGTAGCCGGTCATATCCTTGGCGATACAGATGATATCGCTGATCCGCCCTTCGGTATCTTTTACCGCGGTGCGCGAGAAGAGGATCGGGACGCGCCGTCCGTCGCGAGCGATGAAGCGGGCCTCGATCCGGCTCAGGGCCCCGGTGCGGATCAGTGCTTCCAGCCAGGTTCCCATGAAGGCGCCTGCTTCGGCGTCGCCTTCCTCTTCGAATACATCGCCGATGGACATACCGCGCAGGTCGTCGCCGCGGTAGCCGAGCATCTTCCACGCGGCAGGGTTGGTGTGCTTGATGGTGCCGCTTGGATCCAAGACCAAGAGCGCTTCGCCCATATGCGTGATGATGTTCTCCAGGTATTGCCGTGCTTCGGCGAGCTCCTTCGTCCGTTCCGCGACCGTCTGCTCCAGGGTTCGGTTGAGCTCGCGCTCTTTCTCGATCAGCCGGAAGTAGGTGCTGATCTTATTAATCAGAAGGTTGTCGTCGATCGGTTTGAGCAGATAGTCGACGGCACCAACGGCGAACCCGCGCTGCTGAAACTCTTCCGATTTGAAGGCAGCGGTCAGGAAGATAATCGGGATATCGCGCGTGCGCTTGCGCAATTTGAGCATGGAAGCGGTCTCGAAGCCGTCCATCTCGGGCATCTGCACATCGAGGATGATGAGGTCGATGTCCGGATACCGGTGGGTCAGGTCGATGGCGTCCTGACCCGAGGTGGCCTCGAGAACCTCGACATCCATCTCGCTCTCGATCAGGGTTCGGAGCGTGAAGAGATTGTGAGCGTGGTCGTCGACGATCAGCAGCTTGAAGCCGGCGTAACGGGTCATGTCGTCTGCCCTTGTGCGCCCGGGACCGTCGCGAGCTGGCCTCGGCGGCTCAAACGATCGGTTCGCGGATCGCTGCGGATGCCTCCGGGGCGCGTCTGTCCGGTAGCACCTCGGCAAGCAGCGCCGTGAGTTGATCGGAATCGATGGGTTTAGATATAAATTCAACGGCACCCGCACCCAAGCAATCGGCAACCCGGGTCTTGGCCGAGCGATCGCCGAGCACGGCTACGGCCGGGTGAGGCCCCGTACTGCGGCTCAAGAGTGTCCGAATCGTAGCACAGGTCATTTCGTCGGACACCCCGGCGGCCAGCAGCACTAGCTCGCAGCCTTCACCCTCTTCCTGAAGGGTCTCGAGTGCCTCGTCGATGTCGGCCGCGGTTTGTACGCGCAGGTCGTGCCGCGACAGCTCCGAGGCGAGCTGCACGAGGGTCTTGACGTCGCGCTCGACGATCAGGACCCAGCCGCTGCTCGCGCCGTCGCCGGAACCCCTCACCGAGGTTGGACGCAGCGCGCCGGGCGAGTCCGCGGGCGGTAGCGGTGTGACATGCGCGCTCGCGGCTGCGGCCGGGGAGACGACCCCTTCCGGCTCGACGGCAACGGCTGCGACGGGCATGACGAGGGTGAAGCAGGCCCCGGCCCCGGGCGAGCTTTCGACCTGGATCCGTCCACCGAGCAAAAGCGCGAGCTCGCGGCTGATGGAAAGTCCCAAACCGGTGCCGCCGTAGCGGCGGCGCGTCGACCCGTCGGCCTGCTGGAAGGCATCGAAGATGATCTCCTGCTTGTCCTGCGGGATCCCGATTCCAGTGTCGGCGACACCGAGCGCGATCTCTTTTCGGGAATCCTCCCCCGCTTCGACCGCTAGGGTAATGCGACCCTGCTCGGTGAACTTCACGGCATTCGAGAGAAAATTCTTGAGGATCTGTCGTAGCTTGTCGCGATCCGTGTAGACCCGCGTCGCGGCGCGCGGGTCGACCGCGAGATCGAGCACGACTGGTTTCTCCGCCACCATCGGTTCAACCAGCTCGATCAGCTCCTCGAGCATCGGACGCAGCTCGACCCAGTCGGAGGTCACGGCAACATGCCCGGCCTCGATCCGCGAGATGTCCAGGATGTTGTCGATCATGGTCCGCAGATCGCGCCCGGCCTCGTGGATCACCTGCGCTTGGCGTCTCTGCCCCGGATTGAGTCCGCTGGTCTCGGCGGCCAACATCTTGGAGAGCAGTAGGATCGAGTTCAGCGGCGTGCGCAGCTCGTGGCTGACGTTGGCCAGGAACTCGGACTTGTACCGGTTGGATCGCTCCAGCTCGCGGGTATGGGCTTGCGCTGCCTGTAGGTGCTCCGCGTGGGTCTGCGCCAGCGCGGTGAGCTGCTCGCCGAGCTCGCGGATCTCGCGAGGACCACGCCAACTGAAGCGCAGCGGTCGACCGTCGCGCAGCACCTGTCCGATTCCGCCCCGGAGCTCCTCGCCAAAATGCTCGGCACGTGCCGCGATCCATCGCGCCAGCACCATCACCACCAAGACCAGAAGGAAGATGATCGAGAGGACGCGCACGATCAGGGCGTCGCGAAACTCCTCGATCGGCGAGGGGTCCACGGCACGGCCCACCCAGAGCGGGACACCGTCATCGGTCAGGAACATGGGCACCCAGAGCAGCTGGCGGCCTTGTCGGCCCTTCCAGACGGCGAGTGTGCCGCCGGCAAAGATCTCGGCCAAGCCGGGGAAGGCGTCGAATGCCTCGGGTTGGCCGCTCGCCGGCTGACCGGGTCGCAGATAGCTGCCGTCGTGATTCACCCAAAGCGTGTCCCGATAGAATTGGGCCAGTCCGCCGACATCGATGGTCATCACGACCACCCCTCGAGGGTCCCCCGGCTTCTCTCCGCCGATCCGGCTGACCAGGCTCAGGGTCATGAGCTGGCGCGGGTCTTCAACACCCGCCGAAGGGTCGATGCGGATTCGGCTCACCATCACGGCGCCGGATTGCAGATCGAGCCCCGCGGTCAGGAATTCTCGATTCGGGACCTGCGGGGGCGAGGCAGTCGGTCGCCATTCCTGCGTGCGGGCATCGCGAGCCAACCAGAAACGCTCCTGAGCGTCGTCGCCGACGAAGAGGATCTGCATGATGTCGCGTTGATCGGCGATGATTTGATTGATCCAGGCGGTGTAGCGAGCGCGTGCGACATCGATCTGATCCGCATCGCCTTGCTCGCCCAGGATCAGGCCGGGCTCGGGCAGCTTCGAGAGCAGCCGGATCATCTCGTGACGACTGGCCAGATGTTGGTCGAGATCGCGAAAGTCGGCGCGCAGGTTCTGTAAATAGGCCCGCTGGTAGAACATCGCGGTGCGATCCAGCACCAGAGGGAGGTTGATCAGCACCGCCAACACCAGCGGGGTCAGGCCGAAGATCAAGAGGAAGATCAAGATGTAGGCGCGCAGCTTCACGCTTCGCGAGGTCTCCGAGCGCGGCGCGGTGTCGAGCGCCGCCGAGGGCGAGCCCAAGCCCGATCCGGCCCCGGACCCTGATCCCGGCTCGACCGAGGAGATCGGGGCTCTCTCCTCGGCCGGCGGCGCGAGCATCTCGACTGCCGCTCCCGTTTGCGTATCAGAGCGCCTGGACCAGTTCGAGGATCTGGGCGGCATGCCCCTTGGGTTTGACGTCGTAGAGCGCGTGTCGGATCAGGCCGCCCTTGTCGACGATGAAGGTCGAGCGAACGATCCCCATGCGCTTCTCGCCATGAGCCTCTTTTTCGCGCCACACGCCGTAGGCCTCGCACGCCTCGCCCTCGGTATCTGCGAGCAGTTGGACGGTCAAGCCGTATTTATCGCGAAAGGCGCCATGACTGATACAGGTGTCGCGGCTGATGCCCACGACGTCGGTCTCGGCGTTGTCGAAGTCGGCTTGCAGATCGGTGAAGTCGAGCGCCTCCATCGTGCAGCCCGGTGTGTCGTCCTTCGGGTAGAAGTAGATCACCAGATTGCGTTGCCCGAGGAGCCGATCGAGGCTCACCCGTCCCATATCCGCGTTGGGGAGTGTGAAGACAGGCGCGTGATCGCCAGGTTGCAGCATCGCGAGGGGCTCCGGGTGGTCGTGCGGATTGATGAATGTCAGGGCGGAATTTAGGCACCCTCGGACGACACGTCAACCGCCTTGCCGTTGCGCTGCGTAAGAGAAGGCCCGACCTCAAGCGGCGGCAAGCGAACGCTCGCGACCGTGCCGCCGCCGCGACGTGCGCCTAGATGCAGCTCCATCTGGTTCGACAAGGCGAGCTGGTAAGCCACTGCAAGACCCAAGCCCGTGCCGCCGGTCATACGGCTGCGCGAGGTTTCGAGACGGTAGTAGGGACGAAAGACGGCCTCGCGCTCCGCTTCCGGGATCCCCGGCCCGCGATCGAGCACGAAGATCACGGGTGTCGCTGTCTTGCAGTCGAGATGGATCTCGACCAGATCTTGGCTGTAACGCAGTGCGTTCTCGAGCAGATTGCTTAGGATCCGGCGTAACGCCAAGACGTCGACCCGATAGCGGCACGATCGACCGCGTTGCCAGATCACCCGCGGTCGACCGGCGACCAGGTCGCCGACCAACGCAGCGAGATCGACCTCCTCGCGATGGCCTGTTTCGAGGCTTTTCCCGAAATCGATCGCCTGGGTGATGAGCGCGTTCATCTCCTCGATGTCGCGCTCCATCCGGGCGACCAGTGTCGGCGCGGTGCCGCGCGGCAGCATCTCCACGGCGAGCCGCAGGCGCGTCAGGGGTGTGCGCAGATCGTGCGAGATTCCGGCCAGCAGCAGGGTGCGATTGGCGATCAGCTCGCGGATGCGTCGACTGGTGGCATTGAACTGACGCGCGAGGTTCGCGAGCTCTTTCGGGCCACTTTCGGACAAGACGGCGGGCGAGTAGCCGAGCGCGACCTGCTCGGCGGCCTTGGAGAGGCGGTTCAGGGGCTCAGTGACGCGCCTCGCCAGGATCAGCGCGCTGCCGACGATCAAGAGCACCGCAACGCCGATGATAACGGACAGGCCCTCGATCGGGCGGCTCTCGACCCGGCTGCGAGGGAACCCGGCCCAGACCGTTTCCCCGCTCGCATCGAGGGCGACCCAGAACCACCGCTCGCTGTTGGCGACGCTCGTGACGATCTCCACTTCGCCGCCGAGTCGCTCGTCCAAGGCACGTTTGAGCTGGCCGAGATACGGGAAGAAGAAATGGTTCATGTCCGTGAGCGGACGCTCCTCGGCGAGTCGGATCTGATACTCCCGCGCCAGCCGGGAGCGATAGTCGTCACGCATTTCCGCCGGGAGCTGACGCAGGGTCCGAGCCGCGAGCACCATGATGCTCGCCAGATCCGAGGCGGAGCGCTGCGCGACCGGTGTCAACGCATAGGAGACGATGACCCAGAAGGTGACGAGGCCGAACAGGCCGAAGGTGAAGACCAAGGTGAGCAGTGCGCGCCCGAACAGGCTTGCCGGGACCAGCTTGGCAATGAGCTTCATGTGTCGCCGGCCGGCGTGAACATGTAACCCTTGCCCCAGATGGTGCGGATGTAGCGCGGGCGTTTCGTATCCGGCTCGATTTTGGCGCGCAGGCGCGCGATCTGCACGTCGATGCTGCGATCGAAGGGTGAGCGCTCGTAACCCTTGAGCAGGTCGAGGAGCAGATCGCGATCCAGAACGCGGTCCGGATGCTCGGCAAGGATACGCAGCAGCGCGAGCTCACCCGAGGTGAGCTCGACCGGCTCATCGCCGCGTCGCAGCTCGCGATGGCCGAGGTCGAGCCGATAGGCTCCGAAGCGGAAGATCCCATCGACCTCGCGGGTCTCGGCCGGCGCGCTCGGGGCTCGTCGGCGCAACACCGCACGGATTCGCGCCAGAAGCTCCCGCGGATTGAAGGGTTTGGGCATGTAGTCGTCGGCGCCGACCTCCAGGCCGACGATCCGATCGATGTCGCCGCCGCGGGCCGACAGCATGATGATCGGGGTATCCGCACGGGCGCGCAGTCGGCGCGCCAGGGTCAGGCCGTCCTCGCCCGGGAGCATCAGGTCGAGGATGACCAGGTCCGCCTTGTGCTCCGCCAGCCAGGCATCCATCGCCGTGCCGTCCTCGGCTCCGGCCACGCTGAAGCCCTCCCCGGCGAGATAGTCGCCGAGCAGGGCGCGCAAGGCCGAATCGTCATCGACAACCAGGATTTGGATCGGTGTATCGGGCATCTCGACAAGGTCTCGTTCAGCCGGGGTCAACGGACCGTAACAACTTGTAACAACATTAGACCTGACTGAAATACTCTATTGATGCCTTGCGCGCAAGATAGCTCCGTACGCGCAGGCCCGAGGTCGCTCTCGGCCCTGCGGATTCCTGGAGCAGTCTTCCGACGGATAGAGGGGAGCACGCATGAGCTTTGATGCACTGACAATCACGGGTCTGATCGCGGCGGCACTCTGCGCCGGCTTTCTGATCGCGCTCATCAACCGCGACGATGCCGCTGCAGCTCGTCCTTCACGCATACGCGGTGCCGACAAGGCCGAAGGGTCCGACTGCCGTTCCTGAGTCGGCGCCGCACACGGGCAGCAAGCCAGTTCGGTCGCCACGGCAGCTACACACCCTGTCGTCGCGACCTTTTTTTGTCTGCGATTCCGTCATAGGATCGCCCGACCTCTCCTCCGACAACCTTCCCGACACCATGCCCAGACTCTCCCCGCTGCAGTGGCTGCTCTTCGCCGTGTTTTTGTTCTTCTACGGTTTCACGGTCTTTGCGGTCACGCGAGATTACTACATCCGCCACGCCGCGCGCCCCGCTATCGCCGCAGCGCCGGCCGCTCCACACGGAATGGCGCCTCGGACTGCTCCGCGTCCGGCGCCGACCGCGATCCCGCAGACCATCACCGAGACCAACCCCGATCTCTTGGCGCAACAAGCCGACGCGCTCTTCGTGGAGCGCCGCTACGCCGAGGCCGTACCCGTCTATCGTCGTCTCCTCGAGCTTAGGCCGGATGATGTCGAGGCTCACAACGATCTCGGATTGGCGCTGCACTACACGGGCGACACCAACGGCGCACGCACCCAACTGCGTGCCGGGGCCGCCAAAGACGCAACCCACCAGCGGATCTGGCTGACCCTCGGCTTCGTGAGCCTGCAGGCCGGCGATGCGGCCGAGGCGCGCACGGCGCTGGAGCGCGCCCGCGATCTCGGTGCCGACACGGGTGTCGGTCAGGAGGCGACCCGGTTGCTGGGTCTGATCGAGGAGCCGTAATCCGGATTGATGGTCGTCGTCGCTGCGGACATCCTCAAACGTCGGACCCGGCCCCGCCGCGCGATGTATACCCAATACGCGCCAGTTTTCGGCTTTCCGGTCGCTCAGTCATTGTTCACGAGCTCGTTGCTAACCACTAAGGCGATTTCCGGAAACCTTCATGCCAAGGGCGTAGGTTGTGCCGAGCCGTGCGAGGCACAACCAACCGTCGGCGCAAGTTGTGCTTCCTATCGTCAGCACAACCTACGGGTATGGAAGTTTGCGGAAATCGCCTAACCACTAACCACTAAACTAATGTAGCCCGCTCGGCGAGCGCCACCGTGTAATGCGCCCCCTGTTTGAGCTTGTCGTAATTGCCGAAGACCTCGGTCAGGTTGCGTTTCATGTACTGGCGCAGCCCGTTGATGGTCACCAAATAGAGACGACCGCCCGGGCGCAGGCGGGCGTACGCGTCATGCAGCAAGAGCGCGAGCAGCTCCTTGCCCACCTTCGCCGGGATATTGCTCGCGATCAGATCGAACCGCAGCCCGGGGTCGACCTGATCGAACCCGTTGCTGAGCTGCGCGCGCGCGTTCTCCAGCCGGTTGAGCGTGATGTTGCGCGCGGCGTAATCCACCGCCACGAAATCCTTGTCGACCATCAGGGTTTGGCCCTGCGGGGCAAGCGTCGCCATCGCCAAGCCGATCGCACCATATCCGCAGCCGAGATCGAAGCAGTCATCGGCAGGTCGGACCTGCAGATGAGCCAGCAGCAGACGGGTGCCCTCATCGATCTCGCGCGGCGAGAAGAGACCCCAGGTGCTGTGGAGCGTCAGGTCGCGTTCGCCGATTACGGCATTGAAGACGATGTCTCGGCGAAGCGCAGCAAGTTGGTCGGGCGTCAGCACGTGGGGTTGTCCTGCCGGGCGGTGATGTGGTTGGGCGATCGGCGATACTGCGCCGGGGACGACATGGGCTGGACGTGGCAGAGAGAGCGGCTTTCAATGCATCCGGACCTCGGTCGCGGTTTAAGCTATCCTGCAGTCCGATCGGCTACACTGCAAGCATTGCATCGCCAATCCGGAGGTTCGCGAGCCGCATGTCCGATCCGGGTGGAAGTCTCGACATCCAATTGACGCCATCCTCGGGTGGTCTCCTCTGCACGATCGGCTCGACACGCCCGGTCACTGCCGCGTCGGCCTTCGTCGGGCGCTCGCCCGAGGAGACGACGGCCCGCCTGCCGCTGCTCTTCTCGATCTGCGCACGCGCTCAAGCCGGCGCTTGTGCGGCGGCATTCGAGCAGGCCTCCGGATACGTTGCGAGCCCGATCACCCGCGGACGGCGCGAGGCGGCGATCGCCGCGGAGACGATCCGCGAGCACCTGTGGCGGATCCTTCTGGACTGGCCCGCGATCTTGGGCGAGCCACCGAGGCGTGAGGACATGGCGGCGGTCCTTGCCCTGTCGAATCGCATCCTGGCGCGGATCGACCCCGCCGGTGATCTGTTCGGCGTCGGCGCGCGAGCGGCGGCGAGTCAAGCCCCCGGTCTCGATGTCCTGCTCGCCGATCTGACCGATCTGTTGACGCACAAGGTGCTCGGGGTCTCACCCGAGTATTGGTTGAGCCTGATCGGCGACCCGTCGGGCTTCGCGCGCTGGTGTCGCGCGACGGAGACGGTGGCGGCTCGCCTGTTGCGCTCCCTGCTGGAATCGGGAGAGGCATCGCTCGGGCAGACCCCGATCACTGCACTGCCGAAACTCTCCGACGAGGCCCTGATCGTGCGAATGAGCGCGCCGGATTGGGCCGAGTTCGTCACCCGTCCGACCTGGCAGGGCCAGCCCCGCGAGACCAGTCCCTTCACGCGTGTGAATCCGCTGCCGCTGGTCGAGGTCTATGGGGCGGGCCTCTTGGTCCGCCTTTCGGCTCAACTCACGGAGGTCGCAATCGGCTTGCGGCTATTGAGCCGCAGTTCCGCGGGGAGCGCCTCCGCGCAGCCGACGCTTGCGAGCGGCAACGGAGTTGGACTCGGGCGAGTCTTCGCGGCACGCGGCCTGCTGGCCCATCTCGTCCAAGTCGAGGACGGCCGCGTCCGCGAGTATCGAATCCTTGCGCCGACCGAGTGGAACTTTCACCCGCGCGGCGTCGTTGCCCGAGCGTTGGAGAGTCTGCCGCCCGGCCCCGAGGAGCAGTTGCGTCGACAGGCCGAGCTCTTGATCACGGCGATCGATCCCTGCGTGGCCTTCAAGCTCACCTGTTAAAACGCGCCCCCGAGCGCTATGCGAGGTCGTCACTCGGGCGCAGGGTGGGAGCGAGTCTGATGCCCTCGTAGATGGCGCGTTTTAAGATTTTTAATTTCTTGATATAAAACGCGTCTCGCCAAGGTTCCGGTTGGCGACGCGGTTTGCCGCGATCGACCCGCCTGATTGATTGCCCCCGGACGCGTTTTATCCTGCGAGGTCTTTTGTCCATGTGTCTTGCCATTCCCGCACGCATCACCTCCATCGATGTCTCCGCTGATACTGCGAAGGTTGCGCTCGGGCCCGTCTGCAAGGAGATCTCGTTGGCCCTCATCGAGGACGCGGTCGTCGGCGATTATGTCCTGGTGCATGTGGGCTACGCCTTGAACAAGATCAGCGAAGAGGAGGCGCAGCGAACGCTTGAGATCATTGCCGAGATGGGGTTGCTCGAGGATGAGCTGGGGTTCGAGCCCGAGCCGACATCGATCGTCGCGGGGGCAGGGGGCCAACGGTGAAATACATCGATGAGTTCCGCGACAAGGGGCTCGCCCGTCGGCTCGCCGAGACGATCGCCGCCGAGGCGCATTCCGGGCGCGACTATCGCTTGATGGAGTTCTGCGGCGGACATACACACGCCATCTTCCGCTACGGCGTGCAGCATCTGATGCCGCCGAACCTGCGTTTCATCCACGGCCCGGGCTGTCCTGTCTGTGTGCTGCCGATGGCGCGGATCGACCATGCGATCGCGCTCGCCACGCAGCACGCTGTCACGCTCTGCACCTACGGCGACCTGATGCGCGTGCCGGCGAGCGAGCGCAAGAGTCTGCTGAAGGCCAAGGCCGAAGGCGCGGATATCCGCATGATCTATTCCACCCAAGATGTGCTGCGGATCGCGCGCGAGAACCCCGATCGGCAGGTCGTCTTCTTCGCGATCGGCTTCGAGACGACGACACCGCCGACCGCCGTCGCCGTGAAGACGGCGCGCGCCGAGGGGCTGACCAACTTCTCGGTCTTCTGCAACCACGTGTTGACCCCTTCGGCGCTGCACACGATCCTGAGCACCGCCGGACCCGACGGGGTGCAGCTCGACGGCATCCTCGGCCCCTCCCACGTGAGCACGCTCATCGGCAGCCGGCCCTATCGCTTCGTGGCCGAGCAGTTCGGCGTGCCCGTTGTGATCGCCGGTTTCGAGCCCCTCGATGTGATGCAGTCCGCCTTAATGCTCGTCAGGCAGCTCAACGAGGGGCGTTGCGAGGTCGAGAACCAGTACACCCGTGCGGTGAGCGAGGAAGGCAACCGCAAGGCACAGGCCCTGATCGAGGAGGTCTTTCGGATCCGACCCGAGTTCGAATGGCGCGGTCTCGGCTTCCTGCCGAACAGCGCCTTGGCGCTGGCCGACGCCTACGCGGACTTGGATGCCGAGCAGCGCTTTCCGGTCGAGATCGCCCCGGCCAACGAGATAAAAGGCTGCGAGTGCCCGGCCATCCTGCGCGGCGTGAAGACGCCGACCGAGTGCAAGCTCTTCGGCAACCCCTGCACCCCCGACAACCCCATGGGCTCCTGCATGGTGTCCTCCGAGGGCGCTTGTGCGGCCTATTGGAGCTACGGGCGCTTCAGGGAGCCGGTACCGAGCTCCCGGATTCCAGCGGTTAGCACGTAGGTTGTGCTGACGATAGGACGCACAACATCCGCTGCGGTTTGTTGTGCCTCGCTCGGCTCGGCACAACCTACGGCCCCTGACAGCTGATGGCTAATAGCTGACGGCCGGAGGCAGGAGGCCGTCCATCGCCGACCCAGAGTCGTCTCACAACGAGGTCTCAGCATGACATCCGATCGGCGCTTTCCCGTGCGACTCGATCTCAAGAAAGGCGCCGTGGACATGAGTCACGGCTCCGGCGGGCGCGCGATGGCGCAGCTCATCGGCGAGCTGTTTCAGCGGTACCTCGACCATGAGCTCTTGACGCTCGGCAACGACCAGGCGCTCTTCACGCCGCCCCCCGGTCGTCTGGTGATGAGCACCGACGGTCATGTGATCTCGCCGCTCTTCTTCCCGGGCGGCGACATCGGCTCGCTCGCAGTGCACGGCACTATCAACGATGTCGCCATGTCCGGTGCTCGACCGCTCTACCTGGCTGCCGGTTTCATCCTGGAGGAAGGCTTTCCGCTCGTCGATCTGGCCCGCATCGTCGAGAGCATGGCGCAAGCCGCCAATGCCGCGGGCGTTCCGGTGGTGACGGGCGATACCAAGGTGGTGGAGCGCGGCAAGGGCGACGGGGTCTTCATCACCACCACCGGGATCGGCGTGGTGCCGGAGGGTATCCTGATCTCGGGCGATCGCGCCGAGCCGGGCGATGTGATCCTGGTCAGCGGGAGCATGGGCGACCACGGCGTGGCTATTCTCTCAAAGCGCGAGAACCTCGGCTTCGAGACCGAGATCCGCTCCGACAGCGCCGCGCTGCACGAGCTGGTCGCCGCGATGGTCGCCGCCGTCCCGGACATCCACTGTCTGCGTGACCCGACCCGCGGCGGCCTGGCGACGACGCTCAACGAGCTGGCCCATCAATCCTGCGTCGGTATGCAGATCCGCGAGGACGCCATCCCGGTTCGCCCCGAGGTGGCCGCCGCCTGCGAGTTGCTCGGGCTCGACCCGCTCTATGTCGCCAACGAGGGCAAGCTGATCGCCATCTGCCCGCCCGATCAGGCCGAGCGGCTGCTCGGGGCCATGCGTGGTCATGCACTCGGGACGGAATCGGCCATCATCGGCGAGGTCGTCGAGGACCCGCATCGCTTCGTGCAGATGGAGACCGGCTTCGGCGGAAGCCGGATCGTCGACTGGATTGCGGGGGAGCAGTTGCCTCGGATCTGTTGATCCGCGGTCTGCCCATGTGAGATTCCCGATTTCAAGCCTGCCACCGATCCGGCGCTGTCCCGGATCGTCCGGCCGAATCATGGCGAATTTGTGGAGATGTTCGAGCACCGGGCCTTTCCAGCCGGGGCGATCCTCGCCGATTTGATTTTTCCTCATTGATGTGGTGTCTTCGCAACGAGGCTCGAGCCTGGTCCCCGACCGTCCAAGTGTCCCCGCGTCGCTTTTCAAGCATCGACGGCGCCGAGCGGCCCGATTGGACGGTGCGGTTTGTGACACAGTTCTCGTTTTGCCTTCCGAGCGCCGCAGATCGGCGCAGGGGTGCTGCACGCGAATAAGAGCCCGCCGAGGGCCCGGGAGGCGAGGATGATGATCGACATGAGTTGGGTCGAGGCCCATCAGGGCCTGCTTCTGTTCTTGACAGGACTTTCGGTCCTGATGTTCGTGGGATCCCTGATCGCCTTGCCGTTTCTCCTGGCGCGGATCCCGGAAGATTATTTCGTAGACCCGCACCGGCACTCTGCGCGGCTGAAGAGCCTCCATCCGGTCGCCTATTTGAGCCTGCGGTTGCTCAAGAACCTGGTCGGCTGGATCTTAATTCTGGCGGGCATCCTGATGCTGGTGCTCCCGGGTCAGGGGATCCTCACCATCATCGCGGGGTTGGTCCTGAGTGACTTTCCCGGGAAGTACGCGCTTGAGCGCCGACTCGCAAGCAACCGGCGCATCCTATGTGGAATCAATTGGATTCGCCGACGCAGCGGTCATGCCCCACTGCTGTCGCCGCGAATGCCAAACCCATCGAATTGATTCGATGCGTTAATTTTCTAAATTGCGTCAATGCAAAGGGTCATTGTCGCGGGAACGACGTTTCTCCCACAGGGGCGAGCCTGTTGCGCAAGTGACGCGATTTAGGCGGAGAATTTGTACATCACGTCGGTCACCCGACCGCGCCAATAGGGCGTGCGCCCTTCCGGCAGGATCCAGGCGACCTCGGCCCGCACCGGGATCCGCATCTCGCAGCGATCCTCGTAATCCAAGAAGCTGGCCTCCCAGGGCGTTTAGACCATCTTCCCGTCCAGCGCACGGTAACGCCTGCTCGCATGCACGCCGCCGATTAAGCCAGCCTCGTCGAAGTCGAAGACGAGCGACACGCTCAGATCGCCGTCGGTGAGCGTGGCGCGGGCGGAGCGATCGTCGATCGGCTCCCAAACGACCCCTTGGCGATGGGTTGGCCGTCCTTCAAGCTCGCAAGGAAGTAGCGCTGTACGGGCGCGGGCAGCCCGTCCAGCTCGTTCGAGTCATAGGTGTTGGGGATAATCCTGCCGCGCCCGGCCTCGAGGCGCGCTTGCAGTCGAGTCGTGCCGGTCTGCCACCGAGAGATCCCGAGGAGCAGAACGGCCGTAGGCATGATGACCAGGGCGAGCAACAGCAGGAAAACCAGGTTCAGCCACATGTTCGATTCTCTGTTCCGGGAGTCTGCTAAACCGCGCCCAACGCGGCATGCGATGTTTTTTGGATGGGATCGGCCCCGGCAGACTGGACGACCGCTGGAGCCGGCCCAATTTAAGGCGCGACCCGCTCGGGTCGGGAACAGGGCGATTCCCAGACATTATTCAAGGCGATCGTCGATCCGTCCATCTTCACGATAGCTTGCCGCCGATCAGTTGACGCCGGCACCCTGGTTCCAGCGCGCGATGCCTCTCACGGAGAGTACGGAGAATTCAATCTTTCCTTCGTGCCCTCCGTGTCTCCGTGAGAGATCTTAAAAGCCGATCGGTACGACGGTGCGATAGGAGCGGTTTGGCAATGAAGCACGCACAGGGTATCGTTCCGTCGTCATGGACACACTCGCCCGCGTCACCGATCTCAGCCGCCGCTTCGGAGCCCGTCGGGCCTTGTGCGGTCTCGATCTCGAGCTGCGTCAGGGCGAGGTTTTGGGCCTGCTCGGACCGAACGGGGCCGGCAAGACGACCTGTCTGCGCCTGCTGAGTGGGACACTTGCGCCGAGCGGGGGCCGGGTCGAGATCCTGGACATCGATCTTGCGCGGTACCCGGTCGCGGCCAAGCGGCATCTGGGTTATCTGCCCGAGCGCCCGCCGCTCTATCCCGAGCTGCGCGTCGACGAGTATCTGCGCCACTGCGCCCGGTTGCATCGCATCCCGCGCGCCGATGTGGTCGATGCGGTGGATCGGGCGAAGCAGCGCTGCGGGCTCGACGCGGTCGGTCGCACACTCATCGCCAAACTCTCCAAAGGGTTTCGCCAGCGTCTCGGGATCGCCCAAGCGATCCTGCATCGCCCGAAGCTCCTGATCCTCGATGAGCCGTCCGAGGGACTCGATCCGGTGCAGATCCGCCAAGTCCGCGGCCTGATCCGTGAGTTGTCGCGCGACTGCGGGATCATCCTCTCGAGCCACATCCTGTCGGAGGTCCAGGCGGTCTGCGATCGTGTCCTGGTGCTCCATCAGGGCCGGATGCTGCGCAGCGACCACTTCGGCCCGCTCGGTCCGACCGCGCTCTGGCGGGTGCGTCTGCGCAGGAAGGGCGATTCCGGTGTCGGTTCCGGGGTCGAGCGACTTGAGCGCCTCGCCTGTGTCGAGGCCGCGGTTGCCCTGGACGAGGACCGCTTTCGGGTGATCCTGACCGAGAGAGCCGAGTCTGCCGATCTGGCCCGCCAGATCCTGACCGCGGGGTTGGATCTCTGCGAGCTGGGTCCGGAGCGCCCGGATTTGGAACGCGTTTTCTTCGATCTGATCGGCGCGGGAGGGACGGCATGATCGGCGTGATCGCGGGTCGCGAGCTGCGCAGTGCGCTGGTGTCGCCCTTGCCCTGGATTCTGCTCGGCGGCGGTCAGGTGGTGCTCGCCTGGATCTTTCTGAAGGTGGTCGACGACTTCACGGGTCTGGGGGCCGACGAGCGGGTCGCGAGTCTGACGCTGGAGCTGGCCCTGAACCTGTTCGGATTTGCTGCGGTGATCCTCATGCTCGCGGTGCCCCTGATGGCCATGCGGATGCTCAGCGGGGAGTTTCGCGACGGCAGCTTCGAGCTGGTGGCCGCCGCGCCGGTGCGCATCGGCGAGCTGGTGGCGGGGAAGTTTCTCGCATTGGCGATCCTGATGACGCCGCTGTGTCTGCTGCCGGTCATCAACATCGCGCTGCTCGCCGGCATCGCCGAGCTGGATCCGGGTCAGATCGCCGCCGCCACGCTCGGGCTCTGGCTGGTCGGGGTGATGTTCTGCGCCGTGGGGCTCTATGCCTCGAGCCTGAGCGCTCAAACGGGTGCGGCCGTAATTGCGGCCTTCGCGATCCTGCTGGTCCTGTCCGTCATCGGTCGGGTCGAGACGCTGGGTGCTCATGATCTCTCGCTCTTCGGCTGGCTCTCTTGGAACGAGCATCTCTTCTGGTTTCTGCTGGGTGCTGTGCGTTTGAGTGATCTGGCCTATTTGCTCGGGTTTACGGGTCTCTTTCTGGCACTGACCCACCGCCGACTCGCGAACCGGGTCTTGCGGTGAAAGGCATCCTGGCCCTCGCGACGGCGCAGCTCCGCCGGCTCAACCGCCCGCTCGCGGATGCGCTGTTTCTCGTCCTTCTGCTGGCTGTCCTGATCGCGGGCGGCTGGTTGGTTGCCCGCCATGACCGCTATTGGGATTGGACCGCCGTCGGCAGCAACAGCCTGACGCCCGAGAGTCTGGCCATCCTTGCTCGACTCGACGGCCCGCTGCGCGCGACCGTCTTTGCCGACCCGGCGAGTCCGCTCGGCAAGGGGATCGAGCGGCTGCTCGCGCGCTATCAACAGGCGCAGCCCGGCATGCTGATCGAGATCCTGGACCCGCAGCTCTTCCCGGAGCGCACGCGCGATGCGGAGGTGACGCTGATCGGCCAGATCCTGCTCGACCATCGCGGGCGACGCGAGACCCTCGCGGAGGTCAGCGAGCGTGCGATCAGTGCCGCCATCGCCCGGCTCGGCGCGAGCCGCGTCCCCTGGGTTGCCGTGGTCGAGGGTCACGGCGAGCGCGCCATCCATGGCGAGGCGGGTGCGGACCTGGGGCGCCTGGGTCGCGAGCTGTCCGACCGCGGATTTCTCGCTCGCCCGCTCGATCTCGGCCGGGTCGAGGAGGTGCCGATCAACACCCGGATCCTGGTCCTCTCCACGCCGCGCATCCCGCTCTTTCCGGGCGTGGTCGAGCGCCTGATCCAGTACCTGGATCGGGGCGGCAATCTGCTCTGGCTACTGGATCCCGGACCGCTCAACGGGCTTGAGCCCTTGGTCGACTCTCTGGGTCTGACGATACTGCCCGGCACGGTCGTCGATGCGGACGCCGCCGCCTTGGGTGTCGCGACCCCGGCCGTCGCGGTCATTGCCGAGTATCCGGACCACCCCTTCTCGGCAGCTCTAGATGTCCCGGCCCTGTTGCCAGGCAGCCTCGCCTTCGGGACCGAGCTCGCACCCGGATGGCTTCTGGATACCTATCTGGCGACCGGCGAGCGGAGCTGGAACGAGATCGGTCGGCTCGACGGCCTGATCGACCGCGACGAGGTCATCGGCGAGCAGCCCGGTCCGCTCCCCGTCGTCTTGGCCTTGAATCGCCCGATGCAGGAGGACGGTCGCGAGCAGCGCGTCCTAGTGGTCGGCGACGGTGATTTCGCGAGCAACGCCCAGATCGGCGCCTACGGGAATCGGGCGCTCGCGCTTGCCCTGCTGGCCTGGCTGAGTGACCCGGGCGACCTCACGGTGCTCCCGCCCGACCCGCGTGAGCCCGCTACGCTCGTTCTCGACGAGCAGCAACGGCTGCGTATCGGGCTGGGATCACTGGTCATCCTGCCCGGGCTCTTCCTCGTGATCGGGCTCGGCATCCGCTGGCTGCGCTGGAGGGGGACATGAGGTCGCGCTGGATCCTGAATCTGGTCCTGATCCTCGTCCTCTCGGCACTCGGCTGGGCGATCCGTCACGAGCTTGCCGTCACGCGCACGCCTCCGATATTGGCCGGCTCGGGCACACCCGAGCCACACCTGATCGAGATCGCCCGCGAGGGCGAGCCGACCATTGCGCTCGAGCGCCTCGTTTCCGGGTGGCGGATGCGCTCTCCCTGGGACGTCGACGCGGACCCGGACCGCGTCGCTGCCTTGTTGGCAATCCGCGATGCGCCGCTCCTGCGCAGCGTACCGGCGCAGGCCGTTGCACTCGATGCGCTGGGTCTGGACCCGGTCAAGCTGCGTCTGCGCCTGGACACGACCGACATCGCCATCGGCGGGCTGGACCCGATCGAGCAATGGCGCTATGTCGCGAGTGACCACCTGGTCCACCTCATCCCGGACCGCTTCCAGCATCTGCTGATCGCGCCGCCGATCGACTATGTGGCGCGCAGGCCGCTCCCGCGCGATCCCGCGCCGGTCTTCGCCACGCGCGATACCGTCCCGCTGAGCGGCGAAACCTTGGCCCGGCTCGGGGACCTGGTCGCGGAGAGGATCGAGCCCTTGATCGGCGAGCCGACCGGCGATTTGCTCGAGCTGAGTGCATCGGACGGGACGCGGGTGCGCTATCGGGTATCGGAGGACGGTCGACGTTTGACACGACCGGATCTGAGGCTCACCTACGTGCTCGGCGAGGCGCCCGAGCTGATCGAGGATCCGAGCGCGATCGACCCGACGCCGCCGGTCTCGCTTGCGGTGCCCTTTGCCGATCCGGATGCCGACCCGGACGCCGCGCCGATCGACGCCGTTTGGCCGGAGTCCCCCTTGAGTCCGGGGTCGGATGTCTTTGCCCCGGATCCAGCGACGCTCACCTACGGGGACCCCGAGTGGCGCGAATCGCCGGGCACCTTGGATTCGCTGATGGACCCGGACGCCCCGCTCTCCGGCGAGCTCCCGCTCGGCTCGCCACCCGAGGTTCGGCTGCGTCCGCATGATGTGATTCGCGAGGAGGTGCTGACTCGGGACGATGTCGAGCAGGAGGGTTTCGGGGTCGAGGAGGGCCGAGACCTCCCCGAAGGCTTCGGTCTGGATCCCTTCGCCCCGGATCCTGTCGATGCCGATCCCGGAGCGCCGGATCCCGATCCGCCGATTGGGCAACCCTGATGCCCGAGCTTCCGGAGGTCGAGACCACGCTCCGCGGCATCCGCCCATGCCTGGAGGGCGCTCGCATCGAGCGTCTGATCGTGCGCGAACCGAGGCTGCGCCGGCCGATCCCGCCCGAGACCGCCGAGCGCGTGGCCGGTCAGGCCGTGCGGTCCTTGTCGAGACGCAGCAAATATCTCTTGATCGGATTGGATCAGGGCAGTTTGCTCATCCATCTGGGGATGTCCGGCAGCCTGCGGGTCGTCCCTGCGGACAGCCCGCCGAAGAAGCACGACCACCTCGACCTAGTGCTGGCGGATCGGCGTTGTCTTCGGTTTCACGACCCGCGCCGTTTCGGTCTTTTTCTGTGGCTCCCGGAGACGCCCGAGCTTGCCGAGAGCCGTCATCCGTTGCTGCGCGACCTGGGCCCCGAGCCGCTGGGGACGGCGTTCGACGGCGACCACCTCCATCGTCTGAGCCGAGAACGGCGGGTCGCCGTGAAGATCTTCCTGATGGACGCCTCGGTGGTGGTTGGGGTCGGGAACATCTATGCGAACGAGTCGCTCTTTCTGGCCGGCATCTATCCCGCTCGCGCCTGCCATCGCATCGGCCTGGAGCGCTACCGTCGTCTCGCCGAGGTCATCCGCGGCGTGCTCGAAGACTCCATCACACAGGGTGGCACCACCCTGCGCGACTTCGTCCAGGAGAACGGCAACCCCGGCTATTTCGCCCAATCGCTGCGGGTCTACGGCCGCACCGGCGAGCCCTGCGTCGTCTGCGGTGCGCCCATTCGCCAGCGGCGCATCGGACAACGCTCGAGCTTTTATTGCGTGCATTGCCAACACTGATTCGATCGCGGTGATGCTTCTGTGATAGGCCGACGATGCCCAATCGATCTTGGATCCGGTCGATATCGCTCGGCGCAGCGGATCAGGACGCGGCTTTAAGCGTGTCAAGCGACAACCGCTCCAACGGCTCGGGCCGCCCGAAGAAATAGCCCTGATACGCATGGCAGCCTTGAATGGCAAGCCAGTCGCGCTGCTCGGCGGTCTCCACGCCCTCGGCGATCACCGACAGCTCCAGCGTCCTGCCGAGGGCGATGATGGTTCGGGCGATCGCCGCCGCGTTCGTGTCCGTCAGGACGTCCAGGACAAAGGTGCGGTCGATCTTGAGCTGGTCGAAGGGGAGACGTTTCAGGTACGACAGGGACGAGTAGCCGGTGCCGAAGTCGTCGAGCGCGAATCCGACGCCGCGGGTCTTCAGGGCGATCATCTTGTCGACGGTGTCCTCGACGTCTTCGAGCAAGAGGCTCTCGGTGATCTCGAGCTTGAGTCGGCAAGGATCGGCGCCAGTGAGTTGGAGACAGGCCAAGACCTGGTCGACGAAGTCGGCCTGGCGAAACTGACGTGCACTGATGTTCACGGCCAGGGTGAGCCGGGCGGTTTCGGTCCGAGCGGACCAGACCGCCAACTGCATGCAAGCGGTCTGAAGAACCCAGTGTCCGATGGGAAGAATCAGTCCGCTTTGCTCCGCGAGCGGGATGAAGGCTGCCGGTGGAATCAAACAACCCTGCTGGTCCTGCCAGCGCAGCAGACATTCTGCGCCGATGACTGCGCCGTCGCGATCGACCTGGATCTGGTAGTAGAGCAGGAACTGCTCGTCGCGCAAGCCGCGACGCAGTTGCGCCTCGAGGGTCGCGCGGGCGCTGACCTCCGACTGCATGCTTGGGTCGAAGAAACGCATGGTGTTGCGTCCGGCGCCCTTGGCCCGGTACATCGCCATGTCGCTTTGCTTCATCAACTCTTCGACACGCATCGGCTGCTGATCGAAGAGGGTGATCCCGATGCTGGCCGCGCTGTAGTGGGTCTGCCCCTCCAGGTCGTACGGCTGGCGAAGCGCGCCGAGAAGCCCATTGCCGAGCGTTTCGGCTTGCTGCGCCGCCTCCAGCGGGTTTGGGCTCAGATGCTCGATCATCACCACGAACTCGTCGCCGCCGAGCCGGGCGAGCGTGTCGGACTCGCGAATTCGCTCCGTCAGACGCAGCGCCACCTGCTGCAGCAGCCGATCGCCTTGGTCGTGACCCAGGGTGTCGTTGAGTGTCTTGAAGTCGTCCAGATCGATGTAGAAGAGCGCCCCGCAGTCGCCGTGGCGGCGACTGCTCGCGAGGGCCAGATTCAGTCGGTCGAGCAGGAGACGGCGGTTGGGCAGACGTGTGAGGGGGTCGAAGAAGGCCAGCTCGCGGATCTCCTCCTCGGCGGCCTTGCGTTGAGTGATGTCCGACAGGGTCCCGACATAGTGTGTGATCCTGCCGTCGGGGCCGGGAACGGCCGTGACCGTGAGCCATTCGGGATAGATCTCGCCGCCTTTACGACGGTTCCAGACCTCGCCTTGCCAGGAGCCGGTCTCCAGGATGCTTGTCCACATCGCCCTGTAGAACTCGGCGTCTTGGCGTCCGGACTTGAGCAGGCGGGGGGTCTGACCGACCGCCTCCTCGGCGCTGTAGCCGGTGATCTGCGTGAAGGCGCCGTTGACCCGCAGGATGACCCCTGCGGCGTCGGCGACGACCATGCCCTCTTGGGCCTCGAAGGCGATCGCGGCAACGCGCAGCTGCTCGCGAGTTTCCTTCTGCTCGGTGACGTCGCGTGCGATCCCCTGGAAGCCGACGATCACCCCATTCTCGTCGCGAAACGGCATGGCGCTGGAGGCGTGCCAACGCCAGGTGCCGTCCGCGTGACGGACGCGGTACTCGATGTCCCGACGCATTTCTCCCATGTCGACGACACTGCGGAAGGAATCCTCGCAGATGTGCAGGTCGTCGGGATGGACGTAGGTCGAGAAGTGCGTCGCCAGGGTCTCGTCGACTGAAAACCCCATCAGTCGCGACCAGCTCGGCGAGACGAAGATGAAGCTGCCGTCGGTCGAGAAGAGATAGATGATGTCGTAGCTGTGGTCGAGTAGGAACCGGTACTTTTCCTCGGAGCGCTTGATCGCCGCCTCGGCCCCTTTGCGTGCGCCGATATCGCGCGCCACCATCTGCAGGAGCGTCGAGCCCTCGATCTGCACCGAGGTGAGCAGCACCTCGACCTCGACCGGATCGCCGGTATCTCGGCGGCGCAAACACCACTCGAAGCCGCTGTTCTCACCCGAATGCCCCGTCGGCGGAGCGGGCGCGAGGACATCGGTACCGGGTGGCAATGGAGTCGTCGACAGGTCGCTCGGCTGTTTACCGAACAGCGCTTCGCGATTGCAGCCGAGCAGGCGCAGCGCGGCGGGATTACAGTCGAACAGACCACGGTCATCATCGAACAGCATCACCGCATCCGTGGTCGCCTCGAACAGGGTCCGGTACTTCGAGGTTGCGATGCGCTCCAAGTCGGCCTTCGCATCACGCAAGGCGGACTCGCGGTGCCCGAGCGCGTCCGCCATGCGGTTGAAGGAGACGGCCAGGCGGCCGATCTCGTCGTCGCCGGTGTCGTCGAGACGTCGACCGAGATCCCCGGCGGCGATCGCCCGCGCGGCGGCATCCAGTTGCCCGAGTCGACGGCTGGCCCAGACGGCGAGCGGGATGATGATGAGCAAGAGCACACCCAGCCCGATCATGCCGCTTTGCAGGCTCTGCTGGATCAGAGCCTGCCGCGTTTCGGCGAAGATGTCGGTTGAGATACCGACATGGAGGGTGCCGTAGGTTTGGCCGACGAGCTGCAGCGGGATGGCCCTCTCCCACAGGGCCACGTCATCCGACACCGGATGATGGTCTTGATCTCCGCCGGCGGGAGACGGCGATGCGTGTGGATGGGTGTGCTCGGCGAGTCGGTGTCCCCGCGCGTCGTCGACCTTGAGATAACGCACCTCCGGCAGATGGCCGAACCGGTCGAGCGATTCCTGCAGGGCGGCGATGTCGCGCTGCACGAGCAACGGGGTCAAGGACTCGCTCAGGAGTGCGGTCAGGACGGTCAGTCGCGTCTCGTGCAGCTGGGTCAGGGCGGCGTTGCTCAGACGCTGGTTGTCGTGGACGACCCAGGCGATCAGAGCGGCCTGGGTCAGCAGGATCACCAAGCCGAATCGCAAGCCGATCGGGACGCGCGCGAGAAGACTCCTCATGGCGCAGCCAAGACCTTTCGCGTCGCGGGTACGAAGGGGTCGATCGCCGCTCGGTCCGCCTCGGTGACCTCGCGCAACCCGCCGTGTCCCAGGGTCTGCATCATGGCGCGACCTGCCGGGGTGTCATTGGCGAAGTGAAGGATCTCGCGTGTGAGAAAGGCGCGGCTCGCGCCACCGCTACCGGGTCCGGTCTGGTAGACGATCGAGGGAATCCCGCCGAGATTCGCGCCGTCGGCGAGGATTCGCAGACGTGCGCGCACGTCCTCGTCGAGGGTCGTAAAGGCCCGGTTGGAGACGATGGCCGCCCGGATCGACTCGTCGCCGAGCAACCGTTTCAAGGCGTTGTTGTGGGTGTCGGCCGTCGGCATCTCGACCTCCGTCGACGGCGTCAGGCCCGCATCCCTGAGCATCCGATGGCCCATCAGGGTGATAAGCGCCAGAGGATCCGGGGTCACGACCCTGGTGCCCCGCAGATCCGCAACCTCGGCGACGGGATCCTCGGCCCGGACAATCAACAGTGCGTAGAGAGGATTGGTGGTCTGCAGGATCGACCCGTAACCGGAATCCACCTCAGCGAGCCGTGCCATATGGGCGGCATTGAGGACGAGCAGATCGTTGCCTTGCGCCACTGCAGCGATAAAGCTCCGATAATCGGGGGACGTGACGATCCGGACAGGCCGATCCAGGCTCTCTTGGAGATGCCGGCGTAGGGGCTCGTAGAGGGTCAGGAGGCGCTCGGTACTGAGGTAGGGGAGCACCGGGATCTCGATATCCGGACCCGGAGCGGCCACGACCGCTGCCGCACAGGCGACGATCAACCAGCCGATACCTTGAATCAATGTCCTCATCGGTTTCTTTCTTGCCATGCTCGTCGACCTAAACCGCGTCCAGAGCGAGATGCTCATTTTCGAGTGAGCACGACGTTTAGTGCATCCACAGCCCTTAGCGGGGACGCGGTTTAAAATTTTATAGTTTTTAACATTTTAAACCGCGCCGACTCCAGCGGTCGTCAAGTCTGCCGGAGCCGATCCCATCCAAAAACATCGCATACCGCGCTAGGCGCGGTTTAAATCCGAATCTCACCACCTGCGCCTTGTCCCTGGCGTCATCCGCAGTGCTTTGAGGGGTCGCCGGCTGGGTTCAATCGGCGTGCCGCACGCTGCGTGGCTATTCTAGTCCGACTCCGCACCAATCGGGCATTGCCTATAATCTCGGCCCGACCATGGTCGGCGGCTCGAAGACAGGGCCCATCTCCCCCATCTGCCTCCCATGGATGCCTTCAGCCCCGCTACCCGCCGCTGGTTCGCGCAGAACTTCGACGCACCGACCGAGGTCCAGGTCCGCGGCTGGGCCGTCATCGCGTCGGGCCGGCACGCCCTGATCACGGCACCGACCGGCAGCGGCAAGACGCTTGCGGCCTTCCTCTGGGCGATCGATCGGCTGATGCAGGGCGTGCCGATCGCCGACACCGAGGCCGCTCCCGCCGGCATCCAGGTGCTTTACGTCTCGCCGCTCAAGGCACTGGTCTACGACATCGAGCGCAACCTGCGTGCCCCGCTCGCGGGGATCGCCCGCGCCGCGGAGGCGATGGGCGCGCCGGTGCGCCTTCCGCGGGTCGGCATTCGCACCGGCGATACCCCGGCGAAGGAGCGGCAGCAGCAGCTTAAAGAGCCGCCCGAGATCCTGGTAACCACGCCCGAATCACTGTACCTGCTGCTCGGCTCCAAGGCGGCGGCTAACCTGGCCGGTGTCCACACACTCATCATCGACGAGGTGCACGCACTCGCGCCGACCAAGCGGGGCGCCCATCTGGCGCTGTCGCTGGAGCGCCTGGCCGAGCGCTGCGCGGGTGATCCGCAACGGCTCGGGCTCTCGGCGACAGTCCGCCCGCTGGCCGAGGCCGCGCTCTATCTCGGCGGCGATCGACCGGTCGAGATCGTCGATGCCGCCGCCCCGCCGAAGCTGGACCTGCGCGTTCAGATCCCGGTGCCCGACATGGAGCGCCCGCCCGAGGCCGTCGCGCCTGAGCTCGAAGGCGGCTCCATCCTCGGCGAGCTTTATCGCCAAGCAAGGCCCCAAGCCCCCGCCGAGAAGGGCCTGTGGTCGGCCATCCATCCGGCCATCCTCGCCGAGATCCGCGCACATCGCTCGACCATCGTCTTCGTCAACAGCCGTGGCCTCTGCGAGCGACTCTGCCAGCGGCTGAACGCGCTGGCCGGGGCGGACCCCGACTCGGACCCCGAATCGGACTCAGCCCCGGACGTCCTAGCCAATGAGAACCGGCCCGAGCTGGTCCGCGCCCACCACGGCAGTGTCAGTCTCGAGCAGCGCACCCAAATCGAAGAGGGGCTCAAACGCGGCGACCTCAAGGCCATCGTCGCCACCAGCTCGCTGGAGATGGGCATCGACATGGGCGGCGTCGATCAGGTGCTGCTGGTCGAGTCGCCCGGCTCGGTGGCGCGCGGACTGCAGCGGGTCGGGCGTGCCGGGCACGGGGTCGGGCAGGTCAGCACCGGGCGCATTTTTCCGAAGTTCCGCGGCGATCTGCTGGAGTGTGCCGTCATCGGTGCACGCATGCTCACCGGCGAGCTGGAGCCCTTCCGGATGCCGCGCAACGCACTCGATGTGCTGGCCCAGCAGATCGCGGCGCACTGTGTCGAGACCGAGCGGTCGGTAGCGGATCTCCATCGTCTGGTAGCACGCGCCGGCCCCTATCGCGAGCTGTCTCGCTCGGCGTTGGAGGCGGTGCTGGATATGCTCTCGGGCCGCTATCCGTCGAGCGACTTCGCCGACCTCAAGCCCCTCCTGGTGTGGGATCGTACCGCGGATACGCTCGGCGTGCGCAAGGGCACTGCTATGATCACCCGCCTGAACGCCGGCACCATCCCGGATCGCGGCAACTTTGCGGTGCATCTCGGCGAGGAGGGGCCGCGGATCGGCGAGCTGGATGAGGAGATGGTCTTCGAGACCAAGGCGGGCGACTGCGTCCTGCTCGGCGCCTCGACCTGGCGGGTCGATGCCATCACGCGCGACCGGGTGCTGGTCTCGCCGGCACCCGGCGAGCCCGGCAAGCTGCCCTTCTGGCGCGGCGACGGTCCGGGACGACCGGTCGAGCTGGGTCGGGCGGTCGGCGCCTTCACGCGCGCGGTCGCGGCCATCCCGGCGGAGCGTGCCGCCGCTTGGATTCGTGAGCAGACCCCGCTGGACGCGCTCGCGGCGTCGAACCTGGCCGCCTACATCCAGGATCAGCGCACCGCGACCGGCCAGGTCCCGAGCGACCGCACCATCCTCATCGAGCGCTTTCGCGACGAGCTGGGCGACTGGCGCATCTGCATCCTCACCCCGTTCGGCGCCCGCATCCATGCCCCCTGGGCCATGGCCCTGCAATGGCATCTGGGACGCCGCGAAGGCTTCGAGATCCAGGTCATGTATACCGACGACGGCATCGTGCTGCGCTTCGCGGACGGCGAGGCGCTGCCGGAGCTAACCGACCTGCTGCCCGAACCCGATGAGCTGGACGAGCGTGTCACCGAGCAGCTTGCCGACACCGCGCTCTTCGCGTCGCTCTTTCGCGAGAACGCTGCCCGCGCGCTGCTCCTGCCGCGTCGCTCGGCGAAAGGCCGACAGCCGCTTTGGGCGCAGCGGCTCAAGGCGCAGAATCTGCTCGCGGTGGTCCGTCGCTATCCGGCCTTTCCGATCGTACTCGAGACCTATCGACAGGCTCTCGGCGATGTCTTCGATCTCGCCGGTCTCAAAGACGTCTTGACCGGCATCCGCAACCGCTCGATCCGCGTCCACGAGGTCGAGACCCGCAGTGCCTCGCCCTTCGCGCGCTCGCTGGTCTTCGCCTATGTGGCCGCCTACATCTACGAGCAGGACGCCCCGCTGGCCGAGCGCCGCGCCCAGGCGCTCACGCTGGATCGCGGTCTCCTCGCCGAGCTGCTGGGACAGGCGGAGCTGCGCGAGCTGATCGATCCGGCCGTGCTCGATGACCTGGAGCACGAGCTTCAACACACCGCCGATGGGCGCAAGGCGCGCGATGCCGACGAGCTGCATGACCTGCTGCGACGGCTCGGCGATCTTTCCTCCTCGGAGCTGGACGAGCGTTCCGAGGGGGATCCCGCGCCCTGGCTCGCCACCTTGACCGAGCAGCGCCGGGCGGTTGCGCTGCGGTTCATGGACGGACCGCGCTGGATCGCGGCCGAGGATGCCGGTCTCTATCGCGACGCCTTGGGTCTGGTCCCGCCGCCCGGCTTGCCCGACGCCTTTCTGGTGTCCGCGGATGCGCCGCTGGAGCATCTGCTGCACCGCTATGCCCGCACGCACGGCCCATTCCCGACACGCGACCCAGCCGCACGCTACGGTCTGAGGGCGACCCAGCTCGAACCCGTCCTGGGTCTCTTGGAAACTCGCGACGAGCTGATCCGCGGCGAGATCCGACCGCTCGGCAGCGAGCCCGAATGGTGCGATCCCGAGGTCCTGCGCCGCCTGCGCCGCCGCACCCTGGCCAAGGCGCGCGATGCGGTCGCCCCGGTCGATGCGGCGACCCTGGGTCGGTTCCTGCCCGCCTGGCACGGCATCGGCGAGGAGATCAAGGGGCCTGATCGCCTGATGGATGCCCTGCTCCAGCTCGAAGGCCTGACGGTGACCTGGTCCCAGCTCGATCGCGTGCTCCTGCCGGTCCGGGTGCCGGGCTACCGCTCGGAGGATCTGGACATGCTTGCGGCGACCGGGCAGATCGTCTGGGTCGGACGCGGTGCGGCAGGGCCTAAGGACGGGCGGATCGCGGTTTATCGGCGGGGGAGTCCCGAGCTGGGTGTCTCCGACGAGGAGCCGAGTCGGTCGGATCAGTCAAGCGCACCCACCGACGCATCCTCGGCGCCGGTCGTGGATGCGGCAACGCGCGACACCGCGGCAGATGTTTCCGCCGTCCGCCGGATCCTGCTCGATCACCTGCGCACCCGCGGGGCCTCCTTCTTGATGGAGCTGATGCAGGCCCTCGAACGCGCCGGCCTGAAGCTCGGCAAGGACGCCTTCGAGTCCGCGCTCTGGGATCTGGTCTGGGCAGGCGAGATCACCAACGACACCTTCGCGCCCCTGCGGGCGCTCGGCGGCACGCGTGCACCCAAGCGCGGTCGCGGAACCGTCTTGGCCGGCGGACGCTGGTCGCGCGTGGCCGATCTGCGCATCGAGGCGAGCGACACCGAGCGCCTGCTCGCCCGCGCCCGCATCCTGCTCGAACGCTACGGGGTCGTCAGCCGCGAGGCGGTACAGGCCGAGGGCATCCCGGGAGGCTTCGGTCCGCTCTATCGGCTCTTCAAACAGATGGAAGAGGGCGGTCAGGTCCGCCGAGGGTATTTCGTCGAGGGGCTCTCCGGCGCCCAGTTCGCCCTGAACGGCGCGATCGATCGGCTGCGCAGCGCCCGGATCGAGGAGACCCCGATCGAGGGTTTCGGCGCGGACGCGGTCCGGATCCTCGCCGCAATCGACCCGGCCAATCCCTACGGCGCGCTGCTGCCCTGGCCGGACCTCGGCGGCGGTTCGCCACCCAAACGCATCAACGGCGCCTATGTGATCCTGGTCGCCGGCAAGCCGGTGCTCTATCTCGGCTCGGCCGGGCGCCAATTGACGCGGTTTCCCAGCTCGATCAGCGAAGAGGGCGGGGAGTTGGCGCTTGCGCTCGCCGCCCTGCATCGCGTCCCGCAGCGCGGCCGCAAGCGGCTTGTCATTCAACAGATCGACGGCCTCCCGGCACTCGAATCGCCGCTGCGCGAGGGCCTGCTTCATGCAGGCTTTGAATCTGACTACGACACGCTCGTCCCGGCGCGTGGTTACGCGACCGGCATCGGTCGAGACCCCAACGCCGTCGCCTGTGCGGGACCTCGCCACTGACGCACCGACGTCATTTCTTCCCGTACGTCCGGTCGTGGTCCGGTGCAATCGTCAACAGACGGATGAACTCGCCATCCCGGTAGGCCGTGGCTCGACGCGACCGAGTCACCCTGAGCGAATAGATGGCAGGCACGCCGGATGGTGGACGAACGCTGACGATTTTTTCCCACTTTAAGCCGGCGTCTCGGTACACCTGTTCCCAGGTCAGCTTGCGTATCTTGTCCAGGGTATCGAGCACCGCCAACCGATCGGGCTTTTGCAAGCTCAACAGGTTGTCGAGGAAAACGGGGTTATTGAGGTCAAGCCGAACATTGGCCTCGCGCTCAGCCATCCTTCCTGATCTCGCTCAACACTGCATCTAAGTGGGTGTCGTCGGGTGCATTGGCCTCTGCCCATGCCAGCGCGCTTTCGATGTCGGCAGAGGCCCGCGGTCGGTGTGCCCAGCGTTCGTTGTCGGGGATCACCGTGACGGTTCGTACCAGCCAAACGCCGGGTTCTTGTTCTTCTACGAGGACTTGTCTCCCAGCAAACTGCTTGCCGAGAGAGATCTGCCCATTTGCGCCGATGAGCTTGAGGCTCGTTTGGGTTCTCGATGTCCGCATGGTGAATTCCTCACGCACGAATGCACGATTGCACTCTAGCACGAAAACAAGTCTGCTCAGTGCTGGGCCCGCCGGAATCGCCCGCATCTCCGACGCATACTGATCGGCGCTCAGCCGGATGGGCAGGTGCAGCATGCCTCCCCCCGATCGGCATGACGCCCTGGACGCTGGCCGCGTCGAGCTTTGCAGTGTCCGATCCATGATCTCGGCGACCCGGAACTTGCCTGGGGTTCGGCTTTGGACGTCGAGACAGACAAAATGCTCGGGCGCCGCAGCATGCTCGCTATATGTCCGCTTAGGCGATTTCCGCAAACTTCCATACCCGTAGGTTGTGCTGACGATAGGAAGCACAACTTGCGCCGACGGTTGGTTGTGCCTCGCACGGCTCGGCACAACCTACGCCCTTGGCATGAAGGTTTCCGGAAATCGCCTTAGGTCCCACCGTGGCTCGCGTCGTGTCCGGCGCCACCCCCCATTTTGTGCACACGCGCCCCGGCGATACACTGGCCGCGATTCCGACAACCGGGGCCAAGGACCGGACATGGATACAGCACCGCGAAGTCCGCCCAGAGATCCCCCTGGCTCGGGATCAAGCTCGCCAAGGGCATCCTGGTCGTCGACGCCACCAGCGCCGAGCCTGGCTTGCCCAGTGAGGTGGCCGTCCCGCTCGACGAAGACCACATCTCCATCTGCAAGCCCGCCTCCTGCGACGCCCAGCTCTACTCCGTCGTCGCCGAGATCGACAAGGGCCTGTCCGGTACGCAGTACCTCGTCCTCTGCTATTCGTCCGCCGGGCCATCGGACTGGACTGACCGCGAGTGGCATTCGACCCTGCACCGTCAGCTGAGCGGGCACCCCGTAAAGATCCTACCTGCGCGCTTAAGCGGCGGAGGTCCCCCGGCCATCCTCGCCGACATCAAGTATGCCGACTTGGTGGCGCATTGGGACCAAGGGGTCAAGGACCTGCTCAGGGCCATCCGATGACGACCAGGGTACTGATCGCACACGCTACTGGCGAGGCCGAACAGGCGGAGCGGCTCTCCGGACCCGTTTGCGACGCGGGCTACGAGGTCGCTCATGAGGGTACCCTGTTGGTCGGCGTCACGATGGAGACAAGAACCGCGTGTCCGTCGGCGAGCGCCTCGGGGCGGTGCGCCGACTGGTTCTGCTTGGGGACCCAGGAGCGGGCAAGAGCACCCTGCTGCGCTGGCTCGCGACCGCCTACCTGCTGCGGCTGCAACAGGCGCCGGACTGGGCGGACCTGCCGGACGTGGCGAGCCTGCCCGACGCGGACTGGCTGCCGATCCTGATCCGTTGCCGTGACCTGCCGCCCGAGGCCGACACCCTGGACGACATGCTCCAGCACAGCCTGCGCCGCAGCGAAGTACCCGGGGAGCAGTGCGAGCCGTTGCGCCGGCTGCTGCGCGACAAGCTTGAGCGCGGCGACGCCCTGCTGCTCATCGACGGACTTGACGAGATCACGGAGCCCGGTGCTCGGGTGCGCTTCGCCAGTCACCTGGAGACCATCCACCGCGCATTCGACGGCGCGCCGATGGTCGTCACATCGTGAATCGTTGGCTATCGCGAGATGGGCTACCGCATCCGCGGTGGATTCGAGCACCTGACCGTCGCCGACCTGTCCCGCGAGGACAAGGACGCATTCGCCCGCCGCTGGTGCGCCCTGACCGAGCGCCCCGACCGCCGCGAGGCCGCGGCAAGCGAGCTGATCCGCGAAATCCACTCCAGCGACCGCATCGAGCGCCTGACCGGCAACCCCATGCTCCTGACGAACATGGCCCTGATCAAACGCAAGATCGGGCGCCTGCCCCAGCGCCGGGTGGACCTCTACGAGAAGGCCGTCGAGGTGCTGCTGAACTGGCGAAGCCAGGTGGACGCCGCTCTGGACCCGCGAGATGCCCTGCCGCAGCTCGAGTACCTGGCCGGCATCGCGCTGGTGCAGGGCCACTACCGGGACCGATCAAAGGGTCTGGCCGAGGCGATTGCGCCACTCGCCGGGCAGGTGGGGCACAGTAATTTTCCGAGGTGGGATACAGGTGATTTCGCTGTCGCGGAGAACTGGCGTGAGGCCCTGCGCCTTTGCCTCGCCGCCTGCGGCGACGACATGGTGGAGGCCGCGTTGCTCGCGATCCTGCACCCATTGCCATGCGAGGTCGGAACCGCCCGTCCCCGGGCTGTCATGGCCGGACTCTGCCTCGCCGATGAGCCGAATGTCGGCGAGGCGGCGGCAGAGGAGGTTCTGGGGGTGTTGGTTGCGGTGGTCGGCGAAACGGACGGCGGTGAGCCTGTGGGCTCAAGCCTGGACGCTGCCGTGATGGAGCTGGCCCGATCGCGCTGGTCGGCACCGCTCGGCAACCGTCTACTCGAGCCTGGATCAGCGCGTGATGGATCGGCCGGGCGGTAGGATAGCTGACCCTGAGCTCGCGCTTCAGCGCCGGGGCCGAGAGCACGGTCTTGGCTTTGCCGATGAGCTGCCGCGCAGCACGCTGCAGGCAGTGCTCAGGTCTGCCGCAGCTCGGGCAGCGAAATCCTTTAGGCCAGCGCGTGCGCTCCGGCGCCGCCGCTCATTGTGCCTCGGTGCCGAGCTGTTGGACGTGTTGGAGCAACGACATCCTTGCTGGAACTGGTCCGATTCATGGCCATGGCTGGCTCCGTCGGGTGGTGGACCTTCGAGCAGTCTGCGCGGCCGGTGGCTTATCTCCGTGAGCCTGGCGGAAGGAGACATCTAATCGGGTAGGCCCTGGCGGCTTCGGGTTCGATCAACATCACGTTCGGCATCACGCAGCACCCGCTCGATGTCTCGCTCATTAAACGGGCCACCCAAAACCCAAAGAGCTCGTGACATCCGCTCCGCGGTGTCACGCATGTCCCTGGCGCTCTGCGCCACGTGCCACGATGGACGGAGTTGCGAGCAAGGCCCGCCCGCATCTCCGACCCGAGCAACACCCGGCCATAGCGTCCGCCGTCGCCTTAGCCGTATGATTCAAACGTATTCCCGTGCCTGGAGACCCGCAATGGCTATTGCACACCCGATCGAGGGGACCGCGTTTCGGATGGACGGGCTGCCGCCGAAGGAGCAATTGCCCACGCAATTCGATTTGCCGAGCGAAGACCCGGAGGAGCCCGGTTTGCCGGACGAATTTCACGTCTACCAACCTCAACTGCTGCGCGAGACCTTCCGGCCGGCCGCCTGCGACTCGGATCAGGTCTTCATCGGCGCGGACATCAACCTCTACTACGACCCGCGCAATCCGCTGTGGCACACGCGTCCGGACTGGTTCGCCGTGCTCGGAAGCGCGCGGGCGCTTCGCGTACAGGATCTGCGCTTCAGCTATGTGGTCTGGCAGGAGGAGATTGCGCCCTATTTGGTCGTGGAGCTGCTGTCGCCGGGGACCGAGGACGAGGATCTCGGCCGTCGCCTCTGGGATCTGGACAAGACCCCCGGCAAGTGGGTGGTCTACGAGCGTATCCTCAAGATCCCCTACTATGTGGTCTACAGTCGGCACACGGGCGAGCTTCAAGCCTTTGGGCGGGTGTCCTCGCGATATCGACCGATCGTCCTGCAGGAGGATCGGCTGTGGTTGCCCGAGGCCGGCATCGGTCTCGGGCTGTGGGAAGGGCGTTTTGCCGGTTGCGAGGGACGCTGGCTACGCTGTTTCGACGCCGAGGGGAGCTGGCTCCCGACGGTGGCCGAACAGCGTGATCGGGAGCACGAGCGCGCGGAACAGGATGGCCAACGGGCCGAGCAGGAACGCCGGCGTGCCGAGCGACTCGCGGAGCGCCTCCGGGCCATGGGCGTCGATCCCGAGGTGGAAGATTGACGCCGTCCCTCCGGCGCTTAGGCCGCCGGAGCCGCCTGCATCTTCGACGCATACTGATCGGCGTTCAGCCCGGGCAGCAGGTGCATCTGGATCAGCTGGCCGACAAGCTGCGCGAGCCGCGTGTGCGCCGGGTTATCGAGCCGATGTTAGCCGGCACCGCCTTGAGCGGGGTGCCCGAGGACGTTGTTTTTGGATGGGATCGGCCCCGGCAGACTTGATGGTCGCTGCAGTCGGCGCGGTTTAAGATATTGAAAAATATATTATTAAAACGCGTCCCCGCTAAGGGCTGTGGATGCACCAAACGTCGAGCTCACTCGAAAATGACGCATGTCGCTCTGGACTCGATTTAATCGTTGTCGTTGTCGTTGTCGTTGTCGTTGTCGTTGTCGGAATCGTAATCGACAACGACAACGACAACTGTGGCAAAGGTATTCTCCCGTCGGCCGATTCTCATGCCGGGGTCTAAAACTGCCGCATCTTGATGTTGAGTGTCTGAATCCGGTAGGCGATCTGGCGCGGTGTCATGTTGAGCAGTCGGGCGGCCTTGGCTTGGACCCAGCCGGCCTCTTCCAACGCCGCGATAACACGCTCGCGCTCGTCGAGGTCGGGGTCGTTGAAGTCGATCGTGGAGGTCTTTGCGGGCGTGCTTGGAAGTGGCTCGCTCGCGAGTGCGGCCACGTTCAGGCCGGTCAGCTCGATCACGTCGCGATCGATGGTCCCCTGCGCGCTCATGACCGCAGCGCGCTCCATGCAGTTTTCGAGCTCGCGAACATTGCCGGGCCAGTCGTGCCGCATCAGGATCCGCAGGGCGCTGTCGGTGATCGAGAGCTCGCGTGCCTGCATGCGCGAGACCTTGTCCACGAGAAAGCGGGCGAGGTCGGGGATGTCTTCGATGCGCTCGCGCAGGGCCGGCATTCGGATGGGCATGACATTCAAGCGATAGTAGAGATCCTCGCGGAATTCGCCGGCGCGCACCTCGGCCTCGAGGTCGCGGTTGGTCGCTGCGATCACCCGCACATCGACCTTGAGCGTGCGACCGCCACCGACCCGCTCGAACTCGCCCTCCTGCAACACACGTAACAGCTTGGCCTGGAAGGCGGGCGTGATCTCGCCGATCTCGTCGAGAAAGAGGGTGCCGCCGTCGGCCTGCTCGAAACGGCCCTTGCGCTGGCTGATGGCGCCGGTGAAGGCGCCCTTTTCATGGCCGAAGAGCTCGGATTCCAGCAGATTGTCGGGCAGGGCCGCGCAGTTGAGCTTGATGAAGGCGGCGCGTGCGCGCGGCGAATTGTAATGGATGGCGTTGGCGATCAACTCCTTGCCGGTGCCTGATTCGCCCCGAATCAGGACCGTCGTGTTCCATTTCGCGACCTGGCGCACCTGATCGAAGACCAGTCGCATGGCGTCCGTGCGCCCGATGATGCTGTCGAAGCCGTGGGTGCCTTTGACCTCGCGGCGAAGCTTGTCGCGCTCCTCGCGTAAGGCTTGCTGCTCGGCCTCGACGGTCCGGGCGAGACGGACCGCCTGACCGATCAGGTTGGCGACCATCTCCAGGAAGCGCGCACGTTCCTCGAGCAGTCCGTCGGCCACGGGCGGCTGGGCCGCGAAGACGCCGATCGCACCCCCTTCTCCGAGTCGGATCGGCACACCGATGAAGGGCAGGTCCGGATCGTAGAGCCCGAGTCGATCGAGGAAGCGCGGCTCGTCGCCGATGCGCGGCAGGATCCACGGCCGATTGCGGGAGAGGATGCTGCCGATCACGCCCTCGCCGGGCTGATAAGCGATCCGGTCGGCGGCCTGCTGGTCGTCGGTATGGAGCGCGCTGATCAGCAGCTCGCCGCGATCCTCGCTCAGGAGACTGACCATTCCGTGTCGAAGGCGTCCGCGCTCGTGCAGGACGCCGAGCACCGCGCGCAGGGTCTGGCGCAGATCGAGCGAACGGCTGAGCACCGAGCTCACCTCGAAGAGGGCGCCCAGTTGGGATTCGAGCAGATCCAACCGGCAGGCCTGCTCGGCGCTGCCGGGGACGGGATGGTCGGCATTCATGAGGGTTCGTGCAAGCTCAGTCGTCGGCGGAGACGGCCGTCAGTGACAAGCGAATTCGGCAGCCATCGGTCATCATCGGGTCGACCTCGATACTGCCTCCGTGGGCGTTGACGATCTCTTGACTGAGGGCGAGACCCATACCGGCCCTGCCGCGACGGTTGCGCCAACCGATGTAGAAGGGCTCGAACACGCGATAGCGGTCCGCGGACGGGATTCCCGGACCCTTGTCTTCGATCTCGACCTCGACGGCCTCGTCGACCCGGCGGGTGGTCAGGCGCAGCTCGCGGTGCGCGCGGCTGGATTCGCAAAGTGCCTGAATGGCATTGTCGATCAGGTGCTTGAACAAGGCGCGCAGTTGGTTCTTGTGGCCCGGCAGCTCGGGAAGGACATGCGCCGGGCGCCAATCGACCACGATCCCCGTGGCCAAGAGGCGGTCGGTCTCCAACTCCAGAACCTGGCGCAGGAGCTCGTTGACGTTGACCATGACCCCGGCCTCGCGTGGCTCCTCGGGCAGCGCCGAGGTCAGGGTCGCGAGCGCCTTGGCCCCCGAGACGCTGATCTGGTCGAGCATCCCGGCGAGCGTGTCGACGTTGCCGGCGCCGCCGCGCACCATGGCTGCGGCGGCATTGATGACATTGAGCGGGACCTGAATCTGATAGATGGCCGCGGCGAGCGCCTCGCGCATCCCGTGCATCAGCTGTTGCTCGGCAAGCCTGGCGCGCAGGTTTTCCAGATGGGCGCGCTCGATCTCGCGCCGCCGTGCGGTGACCTCGCTGGCCAGGAGCAGAAGGCGCCGGTCACCCGGGGCCTGACGACCGAAATAGGTCCGAGCACTGGCGTCGGTCTCTTCGACCGGTGTCCCGGAGCAGGCGAACCAGCGTGGCCCCATCGAGCCCGGAATCTCGATGCCGATCTCGACATCCTTGAAACCGCGCCCCTCCAAACAGGCCGCGAAGGCATCCACGCCGAGCTGATCGCTGACCGCCGCGCGCAGGACATCGGCCGGCTCCTTGCCGCGCAGGTCGCCGAGCAGCTTCTTGTACTCTTGATTGTCCAGGATGATCCGGCCCTTGCTGTCGAGCAGGACGACGATCACTGGGGCCGCATCCAGAACGGTCTCGATACGGGCCTTCTGTTGACGCAACGCCCCCTCGAGCTCGTGGACCTTGGTCGCGTCGCGATGCATCCCGAGGAAGTACTGCAGATCCCCGTCGCGATCCAGAACCGGTGAAATGATTAGCTCGGCCAGATAGTCGCGCCCTGACTTCGTGCGGTTGACCAGAGTGCCGGTCCAGGTCTCCTTGCGCTGGATGGTCCGCCACATCTGCTGGTAGACGGTTTGAGGCGTCGCATTGCTCGAGAGGATCGACTCGTTCATGCCCAGAACCTCCTTGCGGCTGTATCCGGTCAAGGTTTCGAAGGCACGATTCGCATAGAGGATCGCCGCTTTGTTGTCCGTAATGGAGATGGCCACGGGCGACTGCTCGACCGCCTCGAAGAAGAGGCGAGGGGGCAGCGGATCCAACGCATTGCCGCCCATCAGTGTCAGTGCCTCCACGACCTCGATCGGGGTTCCGTCGGGCGGCGAGGCCAGAAACTCGCCGAGTGCGTTGATGACCTGCTGGACGGTGTCCGGGGCTTCTCGGACCGGCACGGCGCTCTCCTGAATTCGGACTCGGATTGGGTCAGCTGAAAAAGCAATGTTGATGCCGTCGGGCATCAAGTGGCTCAGGCGGTTTAGGCTGGACCGCCGATCGATCCCGGTCGGCCGCTCCACCTCGATACCCTTGTGAGTTTTACGACATTTGCCTCGCAGTGCAACATGGATTTCTGTTGCCACCGCGACAGCGCTGATTTCTGCAATCGTCCGGCGGGCATGCCGGCGACCGGGTCGACGCAGTCTCAAGTCGCTGAGCGCTCCCCGATAGCGGCCCGGTGATGGCGCCTCCGCGGCGCCTGCGGCTATCCGCAGCGAGCTCCCTGCGTCGCAGGCCCCGACACATGGCACTGCATTTGCTGCAGGCCATACATCAAGGTCGCGATCCAAGGGCGTTCTCTCGATGGGCGAGTATGTCATGTTGATTCTCGGCACGGCGTTGGTCAACAACGTGGTGCTGGTCAAGTTCCTCGGACTCTGTCCCTTTATGGGGGTGTCGAACAAGCTCGATTCGGCCCTGGGTATGGGCTTGGCCACGACTTTTGTTCTAACCCTGGCCGCGGTCGCGAGCTGGCTGCTTGAGTTCTTTGTCCTCCAGCCACTGGATATCGGTTTCCTGCGGATTCTGACCTTTATCCTGGTCATCGCTGCGGTTGTGCAGTTTACCGAAATGGCGGTGCGTAAGCTCTCGCCGGCACTGTATCAGGTGTTGGGGATCTTTCTCCCGCTCATCACGACAAATTGCGCCGTGCTCGGCGTGGCCCTGTTGAACGTCCAAGAGGAGAACGGTTTCCTCGAAAGCGTCCTCTACGGTTTTGGCTCCGCGCTCGGCTTCACGCTGGTCATGTTGCTGTTCGCCGGGATGCGTGAACGCCTGGCGCTTGCACAGGTGCCGGCGGCCTTTGCAGGCGTGCCGATTGCCTTTATCGCGGCCGGGCTGCTCTCGCTGGCGTTTATGGGCTTCGCGGGGCTTGCATGAAACTCCGGAGCGCGACCGGTGCGACAGGCATGGATGGAGGACGCGCTCGATCTTTTGATCGGTCAATGGCCGTCGCAGGGCGCGTTCCGGAGGATGAAGAATCGATGGATGAGGCTCGCTGCTCGGGCGCGACGCTTTTCGAGACGGATGCCGACGGGTTCGGGCCGGGTTTCGGAAGGCATCGGGTCGGCAGTTCCCCGGCCGCCATCGGCATGACGAATTCTTAATCGAGATCACAATACGATGATTGCCGCGATCTTCAGCCTTACGACTCTCGGTTTGATCTTAGGCTGGCTCCTGGGTCTTGCCTCGCGTTACTTGAAGGTCGAGGGCAACCCGCTCGCCGAGCGGGTTGTCGAGCTGCTGCCCGGTTCCCAGTGCGGTCAGTGCGGTTATCCCGGATGTACACCGGCGGCCGAGGCGATCGCTTCGGGCGCGGCATCGGTGACCATCTGTCCGCCGGGCGGTCGCGCCCTGGCTGAGGAGCTTGCGGGTGTGCTCGGCGTCAGCGTCGACCTGTCCGGTGTCGCCGACAAGGCGCCGGCGATTGCGCATATCCACGAGAACCTCTGCATCGGCTGCTGCAAATGCTTCAAGCGCTGTCCGACCGACGCGATCATGGGGGCCAACAACATGATCCATAGCGTCTTCGCCGACGCCTGTACCGGCTGCGAGCTCTGCTTCGACGTCTGCCCGACCGAGTGCATCGAGATGCGTCCGGTCACGCCGACCCTGCAGACCTGGTACTGGTCGAAGCCGAGCGCCCTGGCGGCCTGAAGCGGGGCGGGGAGCCGTCGGGGTTCGGGG
>NZ_JBBWVD010000057.1:0-20230 GCF_041903745.1 Thiocapsa sp. C2-2m
CAGTGGATTCGGATCAGCCATGCTCGACAGATGAAGTATTCAGGGGCGACAGTTTGTCCTGCAGTGAAGTTTATTTTCGTAGCTTACTGGTTTCCTTGCCACTACTTTTTGAGAAGTTACCGCCAAGGCGCTCAAGGCGGCCAACCGCGAGTTCGTCCTGCTGTGCCGCGAGCTTGATCTGGTCGGCGGGGAGCGCCTCGGCATCGACGGCAGCCACTTCAACGCCAACGCCGGCGACGCGAGCGTCAAGACCCTGACCCAGCTGGAGCGCGAGCACTCCGCCCTCGAGCGCGAGATCGCCCGGTACCACCAAGAACTCGACCTCGCCGACACCCGCGAGGACGCCGAGGCGGCACCGACGGGCGCGGTATCCGCCAAGCTCGACGAGCTCACCGCCCTCCAGGCGGCCAAGGCCGCGCGGATCGCCGCGCTGAAAGACACCGGCGAGACGCAGATCTCGCGCACCGACCCCGACGCCCGCCGGCTCAAGAAGCACGGTAAGTCCACCGTCGGCTACAACGTCCGGAGCGTGGTCCACGACAAGCACAAGCTCATCGACGTCGCAGAAGCGACCTCGGCCGGCAACGACGTCGGTCAGCTTGCCCCGATGGCCGAGGCCGCCAAGAGCGCGCTGGGGATCAAGGAGGCGGAGGTCTTCGCCGACGCCGGCTATTGGAAAGAAGACGATATTGCCGCCTGCGAGCGCGCCGGACTCCTCCCCTACGTCCCCATCCCCGATACCGAGCGCGCCGTGCGCGACGCCGGGCGCCTGCCCACGAGCGCCTTTCACGACCTGCCCGGGCCAAACGTCCACATCTGTCCGGGCGGCGAGATCCTGCACCCCTACGGCGAAGTCGCGCGCAACGGCAAGACGCTCAAGCGCTACGCCGCCAGGGCCGGGCGCTGCGAAGGCTGTCCGCTTGCGAAGCTGTGCCTGCCCGAGAAGACCCCCTACCGGCAGATCTACCGCTCGGAGCTGGCCGATGTGGTCGAAGGCCATCGCGCGCGCATGGCCGAGCACCCCGAGGCAATGCGCGCGCGAGCGGCGCTCTGCGAGCACCCCTTCGGCACCCTCAAGCGCTGGATGGGCTGGGACCATTTCCTGGTCCGCGGCCTGGAGAAGGTCCAGGGAGAACTGGCCCTTTTGGTCCACTGCGACAACTTCCGACGGGTCTTGAGCATCCTCGGACTCGACGGATTCCGGGCGGCCTGTGAAGCGCGCCGCCGCTCGGGCGGAAGGCCAAATCGAAGCGTCCTTTTTCATCGTCTGCAGCTCATGAGGACGCCTGCAAAGGCGCCTCGCGCACCGGTACGCCTCGCGGCGCCGATTCGACACCGCCGCCGCCGCGGCGCCTGTGCGGTACCGCCCGCCGCCCTGGCGAGTGCTTGAGCGGGACGACGGGCGGCCACGGAATACTTGCCCAGTCTCTCCGCGGTGTCACGCATGCCCCCGGCGCTCCGCGCCAAGTGCCACCACGGCCAAACCGACGAGCGAAACCCCATCCGGCATCTTCCAACAGCGTCCCGCTATCCTCCGCCCCATTCCCGAAGGTCAAGCAGTGGCCCTGATAGGCAACAACTCCGACACCCCGGAAACAGCATTCCATTCCATGCTACGATCCGCCCCGGAAACAGGCTGCTACCCGGGAGCCTTGGCCGACAAACCCCGCCCGACACGACAAGGACCCCCGACATGTCGCCCCGTCTGCGCAAATACGCCAAGCTCCTGCAAACCCCCGGCTGCTGGCCCGCGCTGCTGCACGGCGTGGCCGCCACCCTGGACCACGATACCGCCCTCGGACGCGACACCTTCGCCACCGTCATCGACGTCGGCGCCAACAAGGGACAATTCGCCGTCTACGCGCGCACCCGTTGGCCCGAGGCCCACTTGATCTGCTTTGAGCCCCTCCCCGAACCCCGCGCCAAGCTCGCCCGCGTCACCCGCGGACAGGCCGAGATCCACGACTGCGCCTTGGGTGCCGTCCCCGGCGAGGGCTGCATGCATCTGGCCACCCGCACCGACTCGTCCTCGCTGCTCGCCCTAGGCGCGCGCCAGAAGGCGATCTACGGGATGGAAGAGTCCGGAGAGTTGCGCGTACCGATCAAGCGTCTCGATGTCTGCCTCTCGACGCCCCTGCCGCGGCCTGTTCTTCTGAAGATCGACGTTCAAGGCTTCGAGCTGGAGGTACTCAAGGGCGCCACCGGGCTGTTGCCGCAGATCGATGCTGTCTATGTCGAGGTATCCTATGTTGAACTCTACGAAGGCCAAGCCCTGCACGAGGAGATCGAACGCTTTTTGATCGAAGCCGGGTTCAGCCTGGAAGGGCGCTTCAATACCCACATTCACCAAGCCGAGCCGGTTCAGGAGGATTTACTGTTTCATCGCCAAACTTCGACTACGCGCGAACCAAATCGATGAGCGAAAATAAAGCTATACCCTTGTTTCTCGACGGAAAGAAACCTGCGAGCGAAACGAGTCAAATCGAGACCTGGTGACCCTGGGTTTCTGGCTTTTTCATGCCGTGAAGGGCTCCGATCACTTTTCTCCCTGGTTACTCGTCTTGCCGCACAACGTACCCGGCGTCCTCTAGTAGGTCGATAATTTCCTTGGCCCGGACCTCCCATGTGGCCACCTCAAGCAAACGCAGATAGTTTCGCTCCACAAGAGGCTGATACCTTTCGACGTCACGAAGTGCCTGGACAACAGCTTTGCCTGGCAAGTTCGAAACATCTATCTCGATGGCGGGATTGTAACCGAATAGGTCGATCAACTCCTGCGGAGCACGACCGATCACGAGCGCACGAGAGGCAATCGCCTCAAAGTAACGTAACGTTACCGTTTCAACCGAGCCAGCGATGTGTGGTTCCGTCTGGCTGCGCGGATAGCATACAAGGGCTTTCGAATCGGAGAGCGCTGCGCGAAGCTGGGCTAAGTTCGAGAAAACTTGCTGTCCTGCCTTAGGATACACATGGCGCAGTCCACCGTTGCCTACGTCATCCTTGACCGCCGTCGTAAAGTACGGATAGGTGCGTCCGTATTCGAGAACGTCGATGGAGCGTTCTACTAAGCGCTTTCCGGGGTTGTAGGGACTAGGATCTATCCCTTCGGGAACCCATTGTGCAACCAAGCCAGGAATGCGCTCGGCCATGACTTCAGCACATCGGCGTGCGCTGAACATTGCAAACCTAACGCGGTGACGACGCAACTGTCGCTCCCATCGGGGCCAGTGGGCTTCCCAGCAATCCATGGCATAAACAATGGGCTCGTGAACGAATGCCACAGGAAACCACCGACCGACTCCGGACCAGCCGGACATTGCAATGAAGGCATGACGTCCATAGCAAAGATTACGCTGTAGCCCGAGCTTCGAAGCGATGCGCCCAGTTAGTAGGGTCCCAGGGACAAGGTGATAGTCGACCGTCGGAACTCCTTGGCGCACGAGTTCGCGATGCAGTCCGTCATACCACCAGCCTTTCCCCGGCATTCGCTTCTGAATGTAGACTCTTCGACTCACGGCATAGTCTCTGCCAATATTTGTAACTTGTAGAACGCTAAACCTGCCAAATCATCATTCCAGAAGTTATAACGCCGAGTCGTACCTTCGCGCCCGACAGCGGAAAGTGCACATCGAAACGAACTGTCGACCCTAATGCCTTTAGATCGTGTTGAGTACCGAGGTCGGCTGGTCCGGGCTGAAGTGAGCCGCTGCGTAGCCACACAAATACTTTGCAACATCCAATTCAAACGTTAGAATGTACTATCCATGATGCATCGCCTTAATCTAAGGAAGGTCAAAAGTCTCAAGCTTCGCTGGTTAAAGAGGAAAGTGTAGCAACGTACATACTACGCACCAAGCTTGCCGGAGGGGATAGGTCCGACTTTGGCGATGACGTCGCCAAGTCCTGGGGAGTGAGATGCTCCAGGAGTTTTATAGCGCGACTGTACTGGCCGACACCGATCTTTAGACACAACCGTCGGATCCTAGAGCCGTCGGTCCGAGCATAGATTATAACACGATCTCGCGAATCTTGTTCGGATCGTGGGCGCTCGGGCGCTCAAACAGAGCAGCTTGAAGAGTCCCGATAGATTTTGGAGCCTAACGGGCTTTGCCCTACTCTCCGCATTGGCCGACTTCTAAAGCGAAGAAACGCGGATCACAGGCCTAAAGCGGCATTCTCCGACGGCTTGGCTTGGTACGCCGCTCGCCCAACGCCGCCCAGACACCGCCACCGCACACAATTCCATGCTAGGATCGACCCCCGAGACGGCCGGCTTCCTCTTTAACAGACGCCCCGGGGATCGCCGGGCTCCGAGATCAAGCACAACAAGATACCCTAACTGACGTTTCTCACTTCCATACGGCTATCATAACATAAGCAACCACGAATATGCGCGCATATTCGTGAAATCTTATTGACGAAACCCATACTGCCTCAATGACCAAACGGGCGTGAAAAGCGCGGATGAATCGGCGAAGAAACAAGCGGTTGACGATGAATGCAGGCCCGCTTCGGCGTATAATCAAAGGTGCCTAAGCCAATGATTAGACGCCAAATACGAGCCGCATTCGATGCCGATCTTACCCGCACTCGCCGTTCAATTCGAGGGCCTGTTCCCGAGTTCCGATCACGGCCGGGAACGTGCCCGCTGGTTCATTCTCACGCAACAGGCGATCCTGCTGCCGATCATCGCCTCGCGCACCTCCAACCTGCTGCGCACCATCGCCATCATCTTCGGCGTGGTGCTTGGCGAGGCGAGGTACCACACCTTCATGGCCTCGGTGAAGCTGCCGTGGGCGCGGGTCTGGGCGGTGCTCTGGCGGGCGATCCCCGACCCCCTCACCGACGTGCACCTGCTGGTGGTGCTGGACGACTCGATCAATCCGAAGACCGGCACCAAGGTGTTTGCCTGTCAGCGCAGCTTCAACCATGCCGCCAAAACCAATCAAAGCGCGTTTCCGTGGGCGCAGACCATCGTCACGTTCGGACTGCTGAAGGTCATTCACGGGCGCTGGTGCTGCCTGCCGTTGGCCTTCGCCTTTTATCTGCGCAAGGCGACCCTGGCGCTGCGCTGCGTGCGCATCCGCACTCGGGCGATCACCTTCGAGACCAAGTTCACCCAAGCCGTGCGCCTGATCCGGACCTTCGCCGGGGTCTTTCCGAGGGCACCGATCCCGGGGGTCACCGACAGCTGGTTCGGCAACAACGGCTTGCTCAAGCCCTTGCGACGGGCGCTCGGCTCCCGTGCCCATCTGCTCTTGCGCCTGCGCGTGAACGCGGTGCTCCATGATCTGCCGGTGGTCGTGCCGGGACGCGCCGGACGGCCTCGCAAGTACGGTGAGCGCCTCGGCAGTGTCAAGGCTATGCAGACCGCGCTGCGGGCCACCGCGCGGATCTATTCACTCAACCTCTGCGGGCAGGTTCGCGACGTGGTGGCTGCCGCGCAGATGGTGATGCTCAAGACCCTGCGCTGCCAAGTGCGCGTGGTCCGGGTCTACCGGCGCACCCAATGGGTCGCATTGGTGACCACCGACCTGACCCTATCCGTTGCGCAGATTATTGAAATCTATGGCGCGCGCTGGAAAATCGAAGACGGATTCCGCGAGATCAAGCAGGAAATCGGCAGTGCCCAGACGCAGACTCGCCATCCCGATGCGGTCGTCAACCATCTGCATTTCTGTATGGTGGCCACCACCGTCATCTGGATCTTCGCGGCCAGCTTGGAGCAGGCCCCCGCGCGGCGATACGCCGCCGCGCGACGGACCGAATATGCCTTCGCCGAGGTGCGCCGAGCGCTCGCCTATGATCTCGCCGACGTGGGTTTCGGGGTCGACTGCGATGATCCCGGCCAAGGCACCCGAAATCACCTCATCGTTGCAGTCATGCGGCTGGTCGCCTGAGGAAAACGAGAAACTTCAGCTAGGACGATACCGATCAAAAACTTCTATCCTTACGAAGCGCAACATTTTATCAGGCATGATATAAAGCCGTGGACTCAAACCTATCCGCCAACGTATTCTTGATTGTCCGTATATGACTCATCTCCTCGACACGCAGTTGGCTGTTCGCAATACCGCGATCCGAAAGGGGATTGCATATACCCTTCTTGCTTACCGACGTGCTTATCGTCCATTTGTCAGCGCGGAAGAGTACCTTAGCAAGCCACCGGTAGTGGTAAACTCGATCCCGAAGAGTGGTACTCATCTGTTACTCCAAGTCGCACGTGCGTTACCCGCGTGCACGTACTACGGCGCTTTTATCAACTGGGCAAGTTCGCTTACGCTGCATCCGCGAAGTCCATCGCAAATCGATAGTATGCTGCTGGGCTTGGTGCCTGGCGAAATCGCGGGAGCGCATCTGTATTATACTAACCGCAGCTCGGCAGTACTCGCTAGACAGAATATCGTTCACTGGTTCATCGTTCGCGACCCAATCGACATAGTCCTGTCAGAGGTTCATTACCTTAGGTCCATGAATTGGCGCCATCGGATGGCCCGCGAGTTTCGTCATTTGAATCAGCAAGAGGCAATCACGCTCTGTCTGAATGGCTCGGGAAAGAGGCCGGACCTGTATCCGAATTTCGAAGCGCGACTACGTCCCTACATTGATTGGCTCAGCGACGCATCAGTCACACAAGTCCGTTATGAGGATCTGATGGGAGCAGAGACACGCAAAAGGGAGATAAGACGTTTAGTCACTGGCTGGATGCAGCAAGTAGCTGGATTCAAGGAGGCTGATATCAACCGAATTGTGGATCGCGCAAATCAGGCCATCGCTCCGGAAAGGTCTCATACATACAGTGGCCGTGAAAAGAGTCGAGACGAAGAAGCGCGCGCAGCGCTAGCGGTTCCTCTAGCAGATCTCCGCCGCCGATGTGGTTATCACCCAGCGGATTGCTAAGGTGGAGGAAGCCTGATCGGGGTGCTTCAAATTGCACTTGCGTGCGGCCTGGATTGGAGGTTCAAATGAAGATTTTGCACGTTCTTTTATCGTTAGCTCCCCGGAGGGGTGGTCCCGTCAGCGTCATTACCGCCTTGGCTTGTGCTCAAGCAAATGCGGGGCATCAGGTCACGATCTGCACGACTAACGCCGATTATCCAGAAGGGGTTCTACGCCCACCCGGTACGGATCGACTTTGCCGAGGATTAGTAGAAGTCCATTACTTTTCAGTGCACTTCGCCCCATTGGATATTTCCCTAAGCCTAGCACGTTACATGCGCCGTAATTACGAGAAGTTCGATATTATTCATATTCATGGACTTTATCGTTTTCCATCGACCTTTTCCGCTTGGCTTGCGCGCCGGTATGGAGCGCCTTACATTATTTGTCCGCATGGTGCTCTGGACCCCTATCTATACGCGCGAAGCTCAACCAGCATCGCGTTGAAGCGTCTTTATGAACGCTGGCTCGACCTGCCGAACCTGCATGGCGCCAGCGCAGTTCACTACACAGCGGAGGATGAGCGCCGGCTTGCCTCTTTCCTGCATCTGCGCTCACCCTCATTTGTTGTGCCGAATGGAATCGACTGGGGACCGTTCGAAACGTTGCCGGGGCGGGGCGCTTTTCGCGAGACCTTGGCGATCGGCCAGGCGCCTCTCCTGCTTTTTCTCGGACGTCTTCACCATAAGAAGGGCTTGGATATTCTCATTCCAGCCTTTCAGGCAGTCAGTCGTGCTATTCCGCTGGCACGTCTTGCCATCGTTGGGCCTTCAAACGATGGCTACGGTGATCAGGTGCGTCATTGGGTTCGGGAGCTTGCGCTTGAAGAAGCCGTCACCTTCGTGGACTTCCTCACCGGGACGGACCTCCTTCAAGCTTACGTGGACGCGGACGTCTTCGTCCTTCCGTCTTATACAGAGAACTTTGGTATGACTGTCGTCGAAGCAATGGCCTGCGAGCTTCCAGTCGTGATTTCCAATCGGGTTAATATACACTCGGTGATCACGGACGCGGGCGCCGGAATTGTCACGGACTGCGATGCTGATGAATTTGCGCATGCTGTCGTGGCCCTACTTGAGGATCCAGATCAGTGCCGGGAAATGGGTGCCAGGGGTCGTTTCGCGGCTCACGAGCGTTACACATGGCCAGGCATTGTCGAAGCACTGACTCGTGAGTATGAAGAAGTCACCGCTCGAGTCAGGTAGGTTTGCAATGATTCCTCTAAACTGAAGATGTGAGCACCCAATTGTTGGAAAGGACGCAAATGTCAAACAAGACAACTGAACCGACAAATGTTGGATCTCAGAAGACATTTTTCTTCTGTGGTCGATTCCAGAGTTTTGCGATCTGCGAGACGGTTGCTCCTTTGCTGCCGTACGTCGAGAAACAAATCTCAAGCGTCGTCATTAAGGTGCAGGCGATGGGGCTACCGGTCATGCTGTGCACAATTTTGGCGCCCTTAACCGACGGATATGCAACATTATTAATGACCTTGTTATCAAACCTGACGGCCCCTGGTGAGTCGCGTTTTTCATGTATTTACTAAGCCAGGACTAGGTGTTGTTTGTGGTGTTTGATGGTCGAGGAGGCGACTATTGCTGCGACAGAAAGTGATGATGACTCTTCCGTTGCGAACTTCCGAAACATAATTGGAAAATTTCAGGACTATTCCGGAGATAACGTGACCGTTTCCCTGCGACATATCAGCGCATCCGTCGTCTACCTCTGGGTCGCCGCCCTATTTTACGAGGCATTTACGGCTCCGCCGCGCTTGATTGTATTCGGCATGCTGGTAGAAGCCGAGCGCTCTCGAACCGTAGTTCTTTTAGTAGGTGTAACGATCGCGTGCTGCGCAGCAATCATCATTAGCAATCGCTCGTCATACATTGCAGGCATTATAAAGTACAGTACACCTAATATTTTATTGTTCATTCTCAGTTTTTTTTTGATTGGGCTAGGGATATTGCAAAATAGCCCTTCTGGAGTTGCTTATGCGATACTCCTATGTCTTACACTGATTTTAACATTGTATATTAACCATTCTTTATCGAATAGTTTCTACTTTTCAATCTCGGTTCTACTGGCCTGCTCGCTATTGGTTTTTTTAATATACTATGGTTTCCCAAATAACCGCTGGATAGGAGGTATCCATCCTAATCATACTGGAGCCTTCTGTGTTTCAACTGCGTATTTCGCGGCTAGGTCCAGAAATCGCTATCGGTGGTTACTGTATGCAATTGCGGCGTTTTTTGCTATCGTTGTATCATCGCGATACGCTATCATTGCTATTTTTATCATTGGGATATTTGATTATTTTACCCTGATTAAGCTATCGCTTTCACGCCTTTTCATGACTGTTTTTCTCGCTTTTATTGGCTTCATTTTTGTTGTTACGGTATCTGATTATATCCTTATCGATGTTTTGAGGCTTGATGACCCGAATCGGGGTCTTGGATCAGGAATGACGGGGCGAACGGATATGATGGGGAATTTTTGGGGTCAATTCGTGAAACATCCGTTGATCGGGTACGGTTTTCGTAACCGTGATGAATATATCACAACGCACAATGGATTCTTAAACTTCGCTCTTGAGAACGGATTTTTCGCCACCTGCATACTGGCCGCTGTAGTGTATTCTGGTATCTATCGATCGATTCGTAATTTCCGAACAAGCCGCGACAGTCTCCAGCTTATGCGGTTCGGATTCTGGTCTGCATGGTTAACCGCAGGTTTTTTTCAACCCCAAATTGTAAACTTCGGTGATGCCTTTGCGCTGTTCACTTTTTTTCTTTTGACCGATAATCGCCTGGAGTCAGCGACTTCACGGAGCCCTCCATGTCAACCAATTTAGAAGTCCACGAATCTGGCTGGTTGCTCGAAGGGTTTGAACCGCGCCGTGTCACAGCCCATCGGCAGGCTGAATACGATCTGCTGTAAAGGCGATCGCACTTGGGTTGAGGGCGACAATCGGGTATCGTTAGCACGTGGGACGTTCCACCTCAGACACTACCCGGTGCCCCGATCCTCCATGGGATCATTCGCCGATTGAATGAGCAACTGGAACGATCACGCCGGCCGGCACCCCGCACTCCGTCCCTTGATGCCCGCTTGGGAAGCCGCAGAGTTCGCCTGGATACATGGCATAGGCTATCCCCGGCCGAATCGTTCCCATTTTCGCTCCATCGACATCTGGAAGACTGACGCGGACAGCGACTAGGTGCTGGACCAAGCCTGGCTCGCCCGCCCACTACCGATCCGCGCCCCGGCGGCCTGCCGGGCGTGATCGTACTTGGAGGCGACGATGAACCCCGCGCAGCGGCGACCTGCGGATCATCAATTAGCCTCGGCCGAGCGCCTCGTCGACGACGCATGGCGCCGCAGAAGGCCTCGGTCAACGTTAGATCTACCTTGCCGGAGGGAGCAAGGCGTCCTGGCGTAAGTCGCAGAATATAAAGCTAAGATTGCAGGTATCCTTACGCTTGCGCTGGGGTTTTTTTGGAGCAAACAATTATCTAGGTCGAGCAGGCTGATCTCAAGTACACTGTCGACTATGGGGAACTCTATGATCCGGTAATCGAGCGCTCGCGGACTATACACCTGCGGTGATCGATGCAAAGTCTCCGGAAACGGATCGGCATTTAACATTGATCGCCGGAAAGCCCTGATCGTGCTCGATTAAGATAAAGTACGTCGGATGGCTCTTTGATGCCCTCACCTACCCGACTGATGGACATCGCGGGTTGCTCTGACAGTTTCATCGACATTGAGATGACTGAGCCGTGACAACGGATTCAACGCCCACAACAGCAGCCAGTGGTACTAAAACCCCTCGCGTCCGAAGGCTGAGCGCTCGTCTTTCGGCTTCCATAGGCTCCTCCACCAGCCTGCGCGGGCGCCTTGTCCGCGGCGGCTTTGGCAGCCTGGCCCTTAAGCTCGGCAGTACCGCGCTGGGGTTCCTGCTCGCGATCTTTTTAGCTCGCACACTGGGGCCGGAAGGCTATGGCGTCTATGCCTTCGTCTTGGCCATCGTCTCGCTCTTGGCGATCCCCACCCAGTTCGGTCTCCCGCAGCTCGTCGTGCGTGAGACGGCTAAGTCGCAGGCAGCCGAGCAATGGGGGCGGATGCGCGGGCTGTGGCGCTGGAGCACGCTGGCGGTTTGGCTGTTCTCGTCACTAGTGGTGGTCCTCGCCTTCGTCGGCCTCTGGTTGTTTGGAGAACGCCTCAACGAGCTTACGCGCTCGACCCTGGTGTTCGGGCTATTGCTCGTCCCGTTGATTGCCCTCGGCGACCTCCGGGGCGCGGCCTTGCGAGGGCTCCGACATGTCGTTGCGGGGCAATTGCCGGAAGCGATCTTCCGCCCCGGACTTTTGATGGTTTTCTGCCTGGTTGTGCTCCTGACGGCGCCCAATGAGCCCCTCACAGCGGCGACGGCGATGAGCCTGCACGCATTGGCCTCCGCCATAGCCTTTGCCCTTGGCGCGTGGCTCCTCTGGCGGGCGCGCCCCACCGAATTGACCACCCGACCAACCCCGGACTATGCCGCCCGCGCCTGGACTATCTCGGCTTGGCCGTTGGCACTTACGGCCGGTCTCCAGGTTATCAATGCACAGAGCGGCGTCCTGCTGCTCGGGCTCTTCGCCACGCCCGACGCCGTCGGGGTCTACAAGGTGGCCGTCGCCGTCGGGATGCTCATCGCCTTCGGCCTCGGGGCGGTCAATCTGGTCGTGATGCCCTACTTCGCGCGGCTCTATATCCAAAGTGATCGGGTCCGTCTGCAACGATTGGTCACCCAGAGTTCCCAAGCGATCCTGGCCCTGGCCGTGCCGGTCACCTTGGTCTTTGTGCTCTTCGGTGAGCGGTTCCTGACCCTCACATTTGGGCCCGACTATGCCGCCGGTCACACCGCTTTGAGCATTCTTGCCGTCGGGCAACTGGTGAATGCCAGCATGGGCTCGGTCGGTATCCTCCTCAACATGACCGGTCATGAACGCGATACGCTGAGGGGTGTCGCCATCGCGGCGGTCGCCAATGTACTGCTGGGCTTTGTGCTGATCCCCCTGCTCGGCCTCGCCGGGGCTGCCTTGTCCACGGCGGCAACGCAGATCATCTGGAACCTGTTACTACGCCGCGCCGTGTGGCGCCGCATCCAGATTGAAACGATGGCGTTCGGCATGTCTTTTCAGCGACCGTTCCGATGAAAACTTTGTTTTCCGATATTGTTTGTCAATGCCTGTTGTTTATCAAGACCTTGGCGCAGAACGCCGCCCTATAATCCCTATTATGAGTTGTTTGGGGATTTTCGGGGTGATCGTGAGGGCTGTTCAACCACTCTCATCTGTATCGTGATCAGATGCTCTCTTTGTTGCCCGCGAACTTCGCTATTGTCGGCGAGTGTAAATGCCGAAAAACTGGCGTACGCCGGGTATAAATATTCTGTTTATGAGTTATTGAGTAATCCAGTGAAAGATTTGGCCATTAAGCTCCGAAACGCGGTCTTGCTCGATCGCATCAAAAGATCAATGCGCATCGGAAGAGTTCCCGGTTGCATCTCCATAGCAGAAAATGGATTCTGGCGATATAGACACCCGCCGGTGGCCAGCCTAAAAAGGACGGCAGCCTATTTTCAACAAATACAAGGCGAAACCATAATTGAAGTCGGAACTGGCGTCCATGGGAAAATGTCTGGCAACAGCATGTTTACATGGACCCGAAGAACAAGCGCCAAGCGGATAATAGCTATAGATCTAGAAGACAGTCGGCTGGAAGAAGTTCGAAGTATCACAAGAGGGTTTTCGAATGTCGAGTTAATACTAGGTGATGGGATAGAATATCTAAAGCATTTTCCCGGAAGGATTGACTTGCTATACCTGGATTTTTGGGTTCCTGATCCATCCAATACCACACTTGAAGGGATTGGAAGAGCTCACGCCTACAGAGATGCATTCATTGCTGCACGAGATAAGTTGAATTTTCATTCGATGATATTGATTGATGATACCGATCACATACATCCTTGGAAGCATACGTATATTGTTCCATTAGCTCGCGAATCCGGGTATGACGTCCTATATACGGGAAGACAGACACTACTCAAGCGATAACATGACGGGCCGCGCTGTTAGCCTTGATCTGAGCAAACTGAAGTCGGTCGTAGTGGAAAACGTGCCGACAAGAAAGGTTGACAAACTGAATCCCTTAGTAACGATTCACTAACAAGTAACGCATTTTACCTCAGCCAGCTTGCATGAAAAGTGCGCTAGCGACTTGAAAAGGAAACGACGTGCTGCGAGCATCGCTCCCGATGATCCGAACGGGAGTGGTCGCAGCATGAACGAGTTTCCGGGCTACGGCGCAGCGCACGAGGAGACGATGCGGATGTTCTCGCGCACCTTGGACGAGGACCATCGCCGCCGCTACGCGGCGATCGAGGCGCTGAAGATCGGTTTCGGCGGCATCGCCTACGTGGCGCGCGTGTTGGGGATGAGTCGACGCACGCTCTACACCGGGATTCGCGAGTTGGAGCAGTTGCGCGAAGACGACCCGGACCATCCGCAGCGCCCGAGCGGCGACGCCAAGCGGGTGCGCCGCCCCGGCGGCGGCCGTCCGCCGATCACCGAGCGCAAGCCGCAGCTGGAGTCGACGCTGCACGAGGTGCTCGACGCCCACAGTGCCGGCAGTCCAACCGACGAGCGGGTGCGTTGGACCGATCTCAAACCGCTGCAGTTGGCCCATCGCCTGCTCGAGCGCGGGTTCGAGATCAGTCGCAACACGGCCGCCGCGTTGCTGGATCGGGCCGGCTTTCGCCGCCGTGCGCTGCGCAAGGAGTTGATCACCGGCGTGGTCGACCCGACGGCACGCGACGAGCAGTTCCGCCACATCGCCGCGCTGCGCCGCTTGGCGCGTCGGCTCGGCATTCCGGTGTTCAGTATCGACACCAAGAAGAAGGAGGTGCTCGGCACCCTGCATCGGCCGGGACAGTCTTACAGCACCGCGCCGCAAACGGTCTTCGATCACGACTTCCGCCACCTCGCCGACGGCATCCTGGTGCCGCACGGGGTCTACGACGTGCTCGCCAACGTCGGCTTCATCACGCTCGGGACATCGCGCGAGACCAGCGCCTTCGTCTGCGACGCGATCGCCCTGGCCTGGACGGTGTTGTTCCGGGCGATGTATCCCAATGCGACCGAACTGGTGTTGCTGTGCGATTGCGGCGGTGCCAATGCCGCGCGCTCGCTGCGCTTCAAAGAGGACTTGATCGAGCTGGCCACACGCTTTGGCGTGCGCCTGCGCATCGCCCACTATCCTCCTTACACCTCCAAGTGGAACCCCATCGAACATCGCCTGTTCAGCCAGGTCGAGCGCGCCTGGAGCGGAGTCATGCTGGACAGCCCCGAGACGGCGCTGCGCACCGTCGAGCAGACACGCACCCAAACGGGACTGAGCGTGACCGCGCGGATCCTCGACGCGACCTACGAGATCGGCCGCACGTGCTCCGACAACTTTCGCGACGTCAAGGATCGGTTCATTCGCCATGATCGCGTGAACGGGCAATGGAACTACCTCGTCGATCCGAATGGGTTCGCTTATTAAAATGTTTAACTTGTTTTTGAACCGTTACTTAAGCGCAGCGCTTCGACTATCGAAAATGCGCCGCCAACTGCCCATTGGAGAGGGCGCCGAAAAGCACCTCACGCCCAATCATTAATAGAACTGTCACTTATGCGGACCCTCCAGATTAGTAACAACATTGCCCTACGTAGATCCTACGTAGTGTGCTTGGGAATGAAGCGATCGGGATCCACGCTGCAGTATAATATCTCTCGAGCTCTACTAGAACGAACGCGGCCGGTCACAAACCTGGGATATTGCCCTGGTGAAAATCTATCAGAAAGCATCCAGAGCGCGACAGGAAAACTGCCTACTAATTCCGAGTCGATATTGGTAAAAAGCCACAATCCGCCGTGGGAGTTTCGACTTGCAGCACCGCCTGAAGCAGCGTTTCTTTATATTTACAGAGATCTAAGGGATGTGTATGCATCTTACAAACAGAAATGGGGGCGTTCGTTAGATTTCTTTTGTCGAGATACTGCCGCGCATTTGGCGCTCTACGAGCTATATGAGAATGATGAGTTAGTGCTCACTCAAAAGTATGAAGATTTATATCACAACAAGATATCTGGAGTGATCGACATAAGCAGATATCTCGGTATTGATCTTGACGATGCGACTTACTCCGAAATTGCCAGCGATACTTCTGTTGAGGCCTTCGAAAATTTTATTCGCCGTCGTTTCGTGCTAGGAAACCCCTTTGCGTTTTATGCCAATCGTATTATTCGATGGTTGCCCTTGTCCATTCGCCGACAGTTAAGCATGTCCGCAACGTTGCGCGCGGTGAAGAGCCATCTCTTCCCGCTAGACACGCTGTCTGATAAGGCAACACAAATTCATCCTAACCACTTCTCAAGAACCCGTGGTAAACCAAATGCGTGGATGGACGTACTTACGGATAAAGAAACAGCTGTTATTGATTCAGAGTTTGGGGGATGGCTAGACAGACATGGCTACAGGGCATTTGGCGAGTAAACTTAGGCGATACCAGTATTGCGGAACCGTAATCCCCAATGGTACCATACTGTAACTGTTCAGGATAATCTGTCAAAGCAAGTTCGTAGGGCTGTAAGTTTGCAACATGTCTAAACAGCTACCGACAACCGATAGTCCCGATAGCATAGATGACAAACCGGCGCGGTTCCGGGCGAAGAACGCCGAGCAGGCGAACCAGCTCGCCGAGCTGCTCCAACGTATCCGCGAACTCGAAGCGCGTCTGGCCGAGGATGGTCACAACTCCAGCAAGCCCCGCCTTTGGACCCCCAGTTCAAGAAGCCGCCGCCACGATTATTGCCGTAAGGCATTTGGCCGCCTGAACAGTTAAGTTAATAATAGGATCTCAGGAAGTTAAATAAAACGGGTAATCCCCCGGCTTTGCCGGGGTGACAGTAGCAGTTTGACATTTCCGGGAGTCCATCGGGGACACTCCGCAGCGTGAGCCGCCAAGCACACGCTTGTGGAGAGTCCCGATGGACGATTTCGAGAGCCTAAGTCACTCCAAATGGGAGTGCAAATATCATGTTGTTTTCATCCCGAAATATCGCCGCCGCGTGCTCTATGGGCAACTGCGGTCACACCTCGGGGAAGTCTTTCACCGGTTAGCCCGGCAAAAGGAAAGCCGGATCGAAGAGGGGCATCTGATGTCGGATCATGTTCACATGCTCATTTCGATTCCGCCGAAGTATGCCGTGTGCCAGGTGATCGGCTTCATCAAGGGCAAAAGCGCGATCCATCTGGCGCGCGTCTACGGCGAGCGCCAGCGCAACTTTACGGGGCAGCACTTCTGGGCTCGGGGATACTTTGTCTCGACCGTCGGTCGGGATGAAGCGACGATCCGAGAGTACATCCAGCACCAAGAGAGCGAAGACCAGCGCCTGGATCAGCTCAAACTGTGGCGCTGATTTGCCGCCTTTAGGCGGCCCAAGAACCGTGGGGCCGCGTTAGCGACCCCTTTGCCGCTTTGAGCGGCTCACGAATTCAAAGCCCCCGGCTTTGCCGGGGGATGGTTACTTCTATGTTTAATAAAATGTTGGAGCCTCGGATGAAAGCCGCTAGCGGTCATTTCAACAGGCATATCGCTATGCGTTACGGAGAAGAGCTCGGACTGTGGTATGTGATTGAATTCCCAAAGGCAGGTGGGACGTGGCTAACACATATGGTGGCGGATTTCCTCGGCATTCCTTTCCCGCAGCATACACTACTCCCTGTAACCTTTAAGGCAGTACTACAATCCCACTGGAAGTACACGCCTGGGCTCAAGAGGGTCTTCTACCTAGTCCGTGACGGACGAGATTCAATGGTGTCACTTTACTATATGCGGATGCGTTTGGTAAAGCGGGCGTATTATCAGCACGATACCAAATACAAGAGGCAGTTCCAAAGGTTGTTCGGATCGAATTTCGATCCTGATGATATTTATAGTAATTTGCCGAGATTTATCGAGCAGGAGATGCGGCATCCCCAAGGCGGTACACGCATCAATTGGCCTGACCATGTTCGCCAGTGGTGGAATCCCGAGCACCCGGACCGTTACTGTCTGAAGTATGAAGATCTTCTATTAAATGGATTTGACACACTCCTGAATGGCTTCCAAAAACTCGCACCTGGAAGTCTGGACGAGGAGCAGCTGCGCCACACCATACGTCGATATGAGTTTGAGCGAATTACAGGTAGAAAGCCGGGAGAAGTAGATAACTCTTCCTTCTTTAGGTCAGGTACTGCGGGAAACTGGGTTGCTTGCTTTTCCCCCGAGGCGATAGAGACGTTCGACCACTATGCAGGTCAAACGCTGATGGACCTTGGGTATTACGATGAGGACAAGAGAGGGCTTTTGAGTGTTCGCGAGAATCAGAGTCTACGCGACGTTTCAAACTGAAGTTTCTCGTTTTCCACAGGCGACCAGCGCCGTAAGTGTAGCGATGAGGGGATTTTGGGTACCATGGTTGGGATCGCCGCAATCGACCCCGAAGGGCACGTCGGCGAGGTCATGGGCGAGTGCTCGGCACGCATCTACGAAGGCATATTCGGTCCAACGCGCGGCAGCGGAGTGCCGCGCAGGGGGCCCATTTTAAGCTGGACCCGTAGTTCCAGAAGTACGGGGCGGCTTAAAGTCCTGAAATGCAACATAGGCTGCGCGGATATAGGCCATATCCGCCATTCTCCATGACTCCGGCTGAGAGCGGCACGCCCGAAGGAGGGGTGGCACTGCCGCAGCGGCGTCAGGGGCGCGCCGGTGTGTTCTGTGGCAGATCTCCAGAACATAGCTTTTAACGCTCAGGCATCGTAGCGCAAGGAATGGGTTTGTTCAAAAGACTGGCTGAGGGCTGGGGGCTGGAGGGCGCGGGGCGCGGCTAAAGCGCCCCGAGGCATGACAAGACGACCGAGATGACAACATATTCGGGTGAACTGAAAGACACCATCCTGATGAAGCTGCTGCCGCCGAACAACGTTGGCGTCCCGCAGTTGGCCGCGCAAAACCGGCATCCCTCGCGACACCCTTTACGTCTGGCGGCGAGAGGCGCTGGGTCCGTCCGGTCGACCGCGGGCATAATGCTTGAGCCAACGGGATGACAGCCGCCTCGCCCTCATCCAACAAAAAAATTAGATTCATGGCAATCCGGACCTTCAGTCTTTAGTCGTTCGTTAGTTAGCTAACCAACAATTACCTATTTTCTTTTCGCCGCAGAACGACAAGATACTTATCGCCAACGGAGGCATTGAATAGATTTGGGATCTCTGGAAATCTATGTACTGCTTGTATTACATTACGGTCCAGTCCATGCTCATTCTCTTGATTGTGCTCGTACTGTATAATGCGTTTTGAATTCTCTTGCTGCCATATTATTCGATCACCTGGTTCTAACCTGTTGTTCCAAAACATCGGTACCGTAGGTACTCCGGGATAGCGATAATGATGAATATTGCCGACGTCTGGTGCATCATCGAAAATGGCGTAACGAAAACCTCTTTCGCTTGCTTCTTTTAACCTCTTGCAGTTGTTAATGTGGTCGTCAAAATAGCATAAGTTATTCTCTCCGGCTATTGCGAGTTTGCAATTGCTCCATTCATCCTCGAAAAGCTCAATGGAGTCGTCAGTGAATGCCAAGCGACTAAGATCAAGATCAAAGCCGACGATTCTCGCATTGGGGCAGGCTTTTCGAAGTGTATATAATGAGCTGCCAATCCAGACGCCGCTTTCGACTATGAGTTCAGGCTTTATCACTCGGCAAACGGTGTAAAGAAGCAGGAGGCCCGGGATTGAAGTGGATCCTGGGGAGCCAAGAGCGGGATGCTCTCCTATCATAGAGAGAAAGCATTGTATTGATTCCCGCCCATTGCCGTTTATACCGAACGCTTTGAGAACGAAGTCATCTATCGTGGAGGCGGTTTCATCGACCAGCTGGTTAAAGAGGCGATCCGGAATGATTGCGCTCTTGTTGTGAAGCCGGGGGGGCGATACAGAATCTTTAATGTCCAGCACCTTTGTCGACGTATCTCTCTGCATAGAATAGTTTCGTCGGGATCCGAGTCTGTATATAAGTTTTCGCGGTAGGGCGCGCAGCAACGTCCTCGTGTCTTTGTAGCCAAACATTAATTACCTCGGCGTGAAATGAAGGCAACACACATTCCGCGGACAGGAAGCGTCTGGGGCTGGGGTCTTGAAAAGCAACATCCTGAATCACGCGTTCGGAAGTAAACCGCGTCCTGGTGTGATCCCATCAATGCAACACCTCATCCAGACTCTGTGCTTCCAGAATCCGACCCGACCATTGCAGAAGCGTCTCGGGATCGGCTGCGGTGATTCGGTGTCGGACCGTCTCGCTTGGTGGACCGAACTTGCGCACGGAAGAGTGGCCAAGTCTTGCAATGCAACATCCCGCGGTCGGAAACGAGCGACATACGGGGTCGTGGGTAACTCGGGCCAGAGCTTGAGGTGGTGCGGAGCGACCTGAGACGGGTGATACCGCCGGAGCGGTATCGCGAACGCCCGATACTCTGGGGGAAGACAACGCGACTCGGGCCAAGGCACCGACCCTCCGGTTTGCGGCTGCTCAGGCACGCCCGACCACCGAATTCGCCCCGAGGAGCGCTTCGCGATAAGCATCCGCGCAGGCGCCCCGCCCCGCATAACGCTCGACATAACCGCGCCCGTTGCTCCCGAGCCTCACACGTTCCTGAGGATCCCGCATAAGCCTCTCCAACGCCTCGACAAGCCGCTCGGGCTGATTCGGCGGACAGGCGACAAAGGCGTCCGACGCCTCGCGCAGTTGATCCAGCGGCGAGCCGTGCGCAGCGGTACAGATGAAGGGCCGACCGGCCGCCATAATCGCATAGACCTTGCTCGGGAGCGCGAAGGCCGCGCCCGCGGGGTTCTGCGGGACCAGATGCACATGCCCGTCTGCAAGTCCCTCGGCGAGATGGGCCTCGGGCTTGAGCGGCTCGAACAGGAGGCTGTCGATCCGCCGCTCGGCCGCGCGCGCTTGCAGCGCTTCGCGGTAGTTGCCGTCGCCGCGGATGATGAGTCGGATGTCCATGCGCCGCTGTTGGATGCACTCGGCGAGGTCGAGCAACTGATCCAGGCCCTGCTTGCGGCCGACGTTGCCGCTGTAGAGCGCGGTGAAGGGACCGGGGCGCTCGGGCAGGGGACGGATCAGGGTGTCGTCGACCGTGGGCGGGATGATGT
>NZ_JBBWVD010000058.1:0-20133 GCF_041903745.1 Thiocapsa sp. C2-2m
GGCTCTGGGGTTGCCGCTCGCGGACTACTCACCCGGACGCATGACCTACGATCTGCGCCGACTGCGGCTGCATGGCCTCATCGAACGGATCCCGCAGAGCCATCGCTACCGGGTCACCGATCAGGGCCTGCGCGTGGCCCTGTTCTTCACCAAGGTCCACAGCCGCATCCTGCGGCCGGGGTTGTCCCAATTGTTCGACGGCTGTCCCAAAGCGCCCAACCGGCCCATCGCCACCGCCATGGGTCGACTGCAACAGGCCCTCGATGACCTGTTGGGGCAGGCCAAACTTGCGCCGACCTAAATTTGACTCACGTGCGCAGAAAGTTGTTCGTCAAGGAACCCTAGTCCATGCGAGATGATCTGATATTTTGTTGTTCAAGTTAGAACTACGTATGAATGCTTTAGAACTAAGCATGTATCCTGGCAACGTCCAAGAAAATGCTCGCGTCCTTAGCACTCATTATACAGCATACCTTTTCGACCTGACCTGAGAGCTCTTCAGTTCATCGTTCATCGTTTTGGGCGTATTGAATTCGATAGGGTGGGAAGTATAACAGGGGGCATGAACTTAGCATTGATGTGTTCTTGTTTTATTTTTATCCCCAGGAGTACAGTTATCCGCGATGAGTTTCTGATGGCCGAGGTCGATCTACACTCAGGTCACGGAGCGATGAACCCGAGTTGCGATCGCAACTCGGGTTCAATAATTCATCCTTACGTGAAAAGTCTCAATCCCATGGCGTCTTGGAATCCTCAGACTCAAGCTCTTCCGGCGATACCCGAAGTCCGCCGAACGACCTCGCAGCAAACGTCGGCACCGTCGAAAGTTCCGGAGGTCGCTGCAAATGGTAATCAGTGGCCGCTTGATAAGCTGCGACGACAGCGCACAATCGATCTTCGGCAAAAGGCTGCGCGCCAAGGATTGCACCGATTGGAAGCGTGGTACCGCTGGCGTTGGGTGCGAAGCCAATCGGAAAGGCGATTTCCGGCAAGCCAATGATGTCGAAAGGAACCGGTGAGGTTTGCACCACTACGTCACACTGCTGGAAAGTGATGTCCAGCACCTCTTTCAGTAACCGGTATTTCGCACGCTGCCCTTTGAGGTACTCGTCTCCCGACATGAAAAGTCCATTGATCCACGAATTGATCGAGACACCAAAAAGGCGAGGATCCTGCTTGAGAAACTCCAAGAATGGCTCGGTCCGCTCGGGCAGGCGAACATTGTTGAAGGCTCCACCAGTGAGAAGCGACCACTCTGCGGGCAGATCGACCTCAACGATACTCGCGCCTAAGTCGGCAAACGTATCGAGCATGGTACTGCGAGCGATGGCTGTCTCCGACGTTCCGTCCGTATAACCGGCGATGACGCCGATCGTGGTTGGCCAGCGCAATCCCACGTTCCGACCACGCTTGACCGCTGTTGCAGCCGCGACCAAATTTGGAACAGGTGGCAGCCCTCGTGTTCGAGGGTCGTTGGGATCTGAACCCGCCATCGTCTGAAGGAGAATCGCTGCATCCTTGACATCGCGTGCGATCGGTCCAGGATGATCGCGGGTGTAGGTCAGCGGGACAATTCCGTAGAGCGAGCATCGCCCCATTGTTGGCTTAAGTCCGGTCAGACCCTGAGAGTTCGACGGGGACGTGATTGACCCGCCAGTCTGAGTTCCGATCGATGAGGTCGACATGCGTGCTGCAACGGCCGTTGCAGACCCGGACGACGATCCACCGGGCGTGACGCTCGGATCCAACGGTGCCCACGCATTCACTGTGGTGATCTCGCCCGTCGGTGTGGTTGCACGTGTCGTTGCTAGCGGTCCCATCTGAGTCTTACCGAGGACAATACCGCCCGCAGATTTGAGTTTTGCGACGGTTGTCGCGTCAAACCCCGGAACGAAGTCTTGGTAGATGAACGAGTTGGCGGTCGTCAACACCCCCTCGGTGTAGTAAAGGTCCTTGATGGCGAGCGGGATACCATGCAGGGGATGCCGTCCAGGGTGTTGCCCGAGAGACAGTGCCTGGTCACGCGCAAGATCAGCCAACACCGTATTGAATGCTTTATAGATCCCGTCGTATTGTTCGATCCGATCCAGGTAGGCATCGACCAGATCGATGGGGGCGAGCCTGCGAGTCCGAATCAGGAATGCCGCCTCTGCAACAGTGAGTTCGGCAGGGTCGTTCAGAGCCTCGGGTCTAACGCTCTGTTGATAGAGTTCGACTTGCTGGCCAGAACCCGTACTCGCGGACAGCGGCTTTGGCCAAAAGGCACCGAGTGAGCCGCCCGCGGCAGTAAGCGCAGCGAACTGAGCAAGAAACGTCCGGCGATTGAGCCCTGAGTCCTGCGGCTGGATCTCCGGGACGTCTTCATTTGTGTTTAAAGGCTTGAAGCTCTCGGGCATCGTGCTCACCTCAGCGAATTAATCGGTTGACGCATTTCAGGACTATCGTCCTGTGTCCAGCTGGAGGATTGAGCCGGGTATAGAATTGGCGGATTTTCTTGCACGTCCAAACTGTAACCGCTAACAACGGGAATTGTTCCTCGGAGAAAGGAGCGGACGGAGGAGAGGATTCGCGTTTGGTCGGCCGGTGCAGTCGGATCAGAGACCGGCAGCACCGAGATGTCGACGCCGATTATGGCGAGGCGACTCAAAATGTAAGTGTTGAGTTCGTCATCGGTTAGATCACCCATGAAAATTCCTCTAGCTTGTGGATTCAGGGAACCCGGCGGATACAGAGCGCACTGAAGCTGCGCCCATGATATGCGACGCAACACACGTGCCTAAAACCAAGCTAACTGCTAAGTCTTTGCGGATTCGCAGGTTTGCGGGCCATCGAGCACGGACCACGGCCGCTTGAGGCAGTCCGCTTGCGCGGTCACAGTGCATTCAGCTTGCAGTCCGCACTAGAGTAGACTGCCCGAGAATGTTCGCCATGGCGGGGTGAACGGCATAAGAGCGTTTTCGAATGCGGATTCCCTCCAACATCAATGCTCGTTCGCGCGTCGGGACAATTCGCCCTGGTCGAAATACCCTGCTGCTGCACATCCTGCCGGCCAAAAGGGTCGAGGTGTCGCTTGGCTGCGGCGACCTGAATCCCAGCCAACCGGCTGACCAAGATCTTTCGTTAAGCGCTAAGCTCCCGGATCATCGTCAACGCCCATCGCATCAACAAAGGCGAGCCCCGCTCGCTCCCACAAGGGCGAGGCCAGCGACTTCTACCTGATCGAGGCCGTTGATCCCGTGGTCATCACCGCCAAGAATCTCTACGCCACCGCGACCACGCGGATTCCTCCCCGCGGCTTCGGCTTCGGCTTCGATCAGGTCGCTGACATTCAGACGAGATCAAGTTGAGAACAACAACTGGTTGCCGTTTCGGCACGCGAACCAGCATGGTCGATCAGTCGCGTTTTTAGGCCGCGGAGAGACGGTGCAGGGGGATTGTTGACCCAAGGCATCGTCTGGTCTGTCAGGCGTCTTGTACGGCTTCTGTGAGGTGCCTAAGCGATCCCGAAAGGATGCAGTGTCGAGCGATCGGACTCGGATGTTCGCTTGAGATCGCGGCGAACCGGCAGCCTAGGGGCTGACGAAACGGGGACCGAAAGGGGACGAAAACGCTGAAAAAGGAAAGGGGTCACAGGCGTAAACCTGTAACCCCTTGTTTTATTGGCTCCCTGGGACGGGCTCGAACCGCCGACCTAGTGATTAACAGTCACCCGCTCTACCGACTGAGCTACCAGGGATCTGTGCGAGCCCGTTATGTTAGCCGGGCGCCCACATCGAGTCAAGATCGAGTCAAGATCGGCGAGATGCCGCTTTCAGCCGACCGCAGCGGCGATCCGCTCGAGCGCCTGCTCGAGGTTTCCGCGGCTGGTGGCGATCGAGATGCGCGCGAAGCCGTTCAGACCAAAGGCCGAGCCGGGCACGAGGGCCACGCCGGCCTTCTCGATCAGGTATTCCGCGAAATCCAGGTCATTGGCAATCCCGGGGAGCTTGTCGATCGCGCCTTGGACCTTCGGGAAGACGTAGAAGGTGCCGTCGGTGGGCAGACATTCGATGCCGGGGATCTGGTTGAGACGCTCGACCACGAAGTCGTGGCGCTTGTGGAACGCCTTGAGCATGACCCCGATGCACTCCTGCGGGCCTTCCAAGGCGGCTTGGGCGGCGACCTGCGAGATGGATGTCGGGTTGGAGGTGCTCTGGCCCTGTACCTTCTTCATGGCCTTGATGATCTCGGCCGGGCCGCCGGCATAGCCGATGCGCCAACCGGTCATGGAGTAGGCCTTGGAGACCCCGTTGAGAACCAAGGTCCGCGGGTAGAGGTCCGGGCAGGCGTTGACGATATTGACGAAGGGCTCGGGGCTCCAGCGGATGTGCTCGTACATGTCGTCGGTGGCGATGAGGGTGCGCGGGAACTCGCGCAGGACCTCGCCGAGCGCTACCAGCTCTTCGCGGCTGTAGGCCATGCCGGTGGGGTTCGAGGGGCTGTTGATGACGACCAGGCGGGTCTTGTCGGTCAGTGCGCCTTTAAGCTGTCCGGGGGTGATCTTGAAGTGCTGATCGGCCCCGGCGTGCACGAGCACGGGCGCGCCGCCTGCCAGCAGGACCATGTCCGGGTAGGAGACCCAGTAGGGCGCCGGGATCACCACCTCCTCGCCCGGATCCAGAAGCGCTTGGGCGAGGTTGAAGAAGCTCTGTTTGCCGCCGCAGGAGACCAGGATCTGATCGTGGTTATAATCCAACCCGTTCTCGCGCTTGAACTTGTCGATGACGGCCTGTTTGAGCTCGGTGGTGCCGTCCACCGCGGTGTATTTGGTGAAGCCGGCGCGGATCGCGGCGATGGCCGCTTCCTTGATGTGATCGGGCGTGTCGAAGTCCGGCTCTCCGGCGCCGAGCCCGATGACGTCCTTGCCCGCGGCTCGCAGGGCCTTGGCGCGGGCCGTGATGGCCAGGGTGGCGGAGGGTTTGACAGCCTGAACGCGCGCGGCAAGCTTGATGGTCATCGGGTGTCTTCTCTGGGCTCGTGTGGTGAGGGTGGTTGTTGTCGTGACTGGACATGCGGTGTCTCACTCCCAATCATAACGAAACCGTAAACACCCGGCACGCAATCCGATGTCCGAACGCCCCTTTCAACTGGTTTCGCCGTTCGCCCCCGCAGGCGACCAGCCCGAGGCGATCCGTCGCCTGGTTGAGGGTCTGAGCGACGGCGAGTCGGCCATGACCCTGCTCGGCGTGACGGGCTCGGGCAAGACCTTCACCATCGCCAGCGTCATCGACCGGGTGCAGCGCCCGGCCTTGATCCTGGCCCCGAACAAGACGCTCGCGGCCCAGCTCTACGGCGAGATGAAGGAGTTCTTCCCGCACAACGCGGTGGAGTATTTCGTTTCCTATTACGACTACTACCAGCCCGAGGCGTACGTCCCCTCGACCGACACCTATATCGAAAAGGACTCCTCGATCAACGAGCACATCGAGCAGATGCGTCTCTCGGCAACCAAGTCGCTGTTGGAGCGTCCCGATGTCATCATCGTGGCGAGCGTCTCCTCCATCTACGGCTTGGGTGACCCGGACGCCTATCTCAAGATGGTGCTGCATCTGAACCGCGGCGATTTGATCGATCAGCGCGCCCTGCTGCGTCGGCTCGCCGATCTGCAATACCGCCGCAACGAGATCGAGCTTTCTCGAGGCACCTACCGGGTGCGCGGCGACGTGATCGACATCTATCCGGCCGAGTCCGACGACGAGGCGCTGCGCGTAGAGCTGTTCGACGAGGAGATCGAGTCACTCTCGCTCTTCGACCCGTTGACCGGCGAGCAGCTGCGCAAGGTCCCGCGCTACACGGTCTTTCCGAAGACGCACTACGCCACGCCGCGCCAGACCATCCTGAACGCGGTCGAGCAGATCAAGGTGGAGCTGAAGGACCGGCTGATCTGGCTGCGCGACAACGACAAGCTGGTCGAGGCCCAGCGCCTGGAGCAGCGCACCCTGTTCGACCTGGAGATGATGCTGGAGGTCGGCTACTGCTCCGGGGTCGAGAACTACAGCCGCTATCTTTCAGGACGGGGGCCCGGAGAGCCGCCGCCGACCCTGTATGACTATCTGCCAGCGGATGCCATCGTCGTCATCGACGAGAGCCATGTCACCGTGCCTCAGCTCGGCGCCATGTACAAAGGTGACCGCTCACGCAAAGAGAACCTGGTCGACTATGGCTTCCGTCTGCCCTCGGCGCTCGACAACCGCCCGATGCGCTTCGAGGAGTTCCAGGCCCGCCAGCCGCAGACCATCTATGTCTCGGCCACCCCGCGCGCCTACGAAATCCAGCATTCGGGTGCCGTCGTCGAGCAGGTGGTGCGCCCAACCGGCCTGGTCGATCCGGAGGTCGAGGTCCGCCCTGCCCTGACCCAGGTCGACGATCTGCTCTCTGAGATCGGACTGCGGGTCGCCGTCGGCGAACGGGTGCTGGTCACCACCCTGACCAAACGGATGGCCGAGGATCTGACCGAGTATCTCAACGAACACGGCGTGAAGGTCCGCTATCTGCACTCGGACATCGACACGGTCGAGCGGGTCGAGATCATCCGGGATCTGCGTTTGGGCGAGTTCGACGTGCTGGTCGGCATCAATCTGCTGCGCGAGGGACTAGATATGCCGGAGGTCTCGCTGGTAGCGATCCTGGACGCCGACAAGGAAGGTTTCCTGCGCTCGGAAGGTTCATTGATCCAGACCATCGGGCGTGCCGCGCGCAACGCCAACGGCAAGGCAATCCTCTATGCCGACCGCGTCACCGGCTCCATGGAACGCGCAATCGGCGAGACCGAGCGACGCCGCGCCAAACAGATCCTCCACAACACCGCCGAGGGCATCACGCCTCAGACAATACGCAAGGCCGTCGCCGACATCCTGGAAGGAGCCATCCCGGGCGCCCCTATGAAGGCACGCAACTACGCCAAGGTGGCCGAGGAGATCATCGAATACGCCAGCATGACACCGCAACAGATGGCCAAGAAGCTCAAGTCACTGGAGAAGACCATGTACCAGCACGCGAAGAACCTCGAGTTCGAGCAGGCCGCCGCCGTCCGGGATAAGATCAAGGAGTTGCAGGGACGTGGGCTTGCGGCCTGAGGTTTAGGGTTCAAAGCGAGGCACCGGGCACTCGGCCCGACCCCGCACGTTCACTGGGAGATGCCGATGCCGAAAAACGACCTTTACGACGCCAATATCGTCGCCTGGGCCGAACAACAGGCGCACTGGCTGAGGACCGGTGCATTGGACCGGCTCGACCTCGAGCATCTCGCGGAGGAGATCGAAGACGTCGGCAAGAGTGAACAACGCGAGCTGGCCAATCGCCTGTCGCTCCTGCTTGCTCACCTGCTGAAGTGGCAATTCCAGCCGGAGCGTCGCGGCAGCATTTTGCAACGCACGATCCGCGAGCAGCGCCGAGCCATCAAGGCGAGGCTCGACCGAACCCCCAGCTTGAAGGCCATGCTGCGCGACGCGACTTGGCTGGACGAGATCTGGGCCGACGCGGTCGCGGACGCCGTCGGGGAGACGGGGCTCTCGGCGTTCCCGGATCACTGTCCGTGGCGGCTGAGCGACGTGCTCGAGGCGGATTGGCTGCCCGAGTGAGCTTGCCTACGAGGGTTTGCGCCATCGGATGAACGCGATCGTCAAGGCCGTCAAACCCGTTCATGAGGCATGGAGCGGTCAACTGCCGGCTCTCGGGTGACAGGCTCAACCGGCTTGCGCCGAGGTCGGACCACGCGGGAGCGACGCCGCGGGTGTTGCGGCCGGACACGCATGCGCCGCGGCCGCACATCGGCCTCGTCGGGGACGCGTTCGAAGATCGCGCACACAAGGCTCAGGATCACGAAGATGCCGGACAGGCACAGCAGTATGACGAAGAGGTCGGTCAGGGTGTTCATCGTCGGCTCCACGGGGTTCGCACTGGACGGAACCACAGCATGCCGCGGGGGGTGGCTCAAAACGTGAGCCCGCGGACCCGGATGCGCGACCGTTCGTCGGCCGGTAGGCCCCGATGTTCCGCGGATCGTTGTTTTTCAAGGATGACGCTTACGGGTGTTAGACTTGCCGCGAGCGCAGTGCGCAGCGAGCCTGAAGACCACATGCAAGACCACCATGACACGACCCGACCGGCGACTTCCGCGCGACTCGCGGTCGTCTTGCGCCATGCGACGGCCGAGACCCATCAGGCGGTCGAGTGCTTACCCCTGATGACCCGGCTCACGTCACCGACCGTCACCCGCGACGACTATCTCGAATATCTGCATGCCTTGGCCGAGGTCTACGCAACCATTGAAGGCAGCCTGCTTGACGCCTTGGATGAGGAGATCCGCAACGCCTTGGGGGTTCGACCCAAGCTGCCGGCGATCCTCGACGATCTTACCGAGCAGGGTCGGCCGTATGTGCCGCATGCCTCGGCGCAGCTCGCCGCGACCGGTTCAGGCGCCGCGCTCGGCGGTCTCTATGTCTTGGAGGGCGCGACTCTCGGCGGCCGAGTGATCGCAAAACACCTGCGTCGTTGTCTCGGTCCGGCGTTGGGCTCGGCCGGTTTCCTCGACTTCCACGGCGAGCACTCGTCGGCGGTCTGGAAGCGGTTCGCGAGCACCATGGACAGCCTGCCCGCGCACGGCCGGATAGATCCGGCCGAGGTGGTCTCGGGCGCCCGTGCGACCTTCGCGTTGGTTCATCGAATGCTCGCTGACGCAGGCGCACGGATTGCCTCTGCGCAGGCCAGCCCCGCGCGCGTCGGACCGCCGGGCTCGGGGAGCAAACCCCTTGCGACATCGGTTGCGGCAATCCACGAGGATTGATGAAGGGCGAAGGGCAAACGCCGGAGACGACCGAGGTGGACGCCGGCATCGAGGATGAATCCCGGGCGACGCCGCGCGAGCCGACGCTTCAAACCCGCGTCTTCCGCATCGAGCCCATCGGCCATAACCGCCACCCGCTGTACCGCGCCGGTCGATTCCTGCTCAAGGGGCTCGGCAATCTGGTGCTGCTCTCGATCGTGCTGGTCTTGACGCTGCGCTGGCTCGATCCGCCGGCGTCCGCCTTCATGCTGCGGCACGCCTACAATCTCTGGCGGCTCGATCAGTCGCCACCCTATTATCATCAGACCTGGGTGCCCTGGGAGCAGATTTCGCCGCCGACGCGGCTCGCGGCCATCGCCGGCGAAGACCAGCGTTTTCCGAGCCACCAGGGGTTCGACCTGATCGAGATTCGCCTAGCCTGGGCCGACTACAAAAACGGCGGACGCCTGCGCGGGGCCAGCACCATCACCCAGCAGGCGGCCAAGAACCTCTTTCTCTGGCCGAGATCGGATCTGCCGCGCAAGCTGTTGGAGGCTTGGTTCGCGCTGCTGATGGAGATCCTATGGCCGAAGGAGCGCATCCTCGAGGTTTATCTGAACATCGTGCAGTTCAGCCCCAACACCTACGGAATCGGCGCAGCCAGCCTGCGCTATTTCGATCGGCCGGCAAGCGAGCTCACGATGCACGAGGCGTCGCTTCTGATCGGCGTGCTGCCCGGGCCCGGACATTATCGTTTGGACAAGCCATCGGAACGCTTGGAGCGGCGCGCGGCCTGGATCAGCGATCAGGCGAGCCGACTCGGCGGAACCCGGTACCTGGACCGGCTTTAGGCGATTTCCGGTAAAGGATCTACAGGCGTGTAGGGGCGAATTCATTCGCCCCTAACATCCCCTAATGGTCTTCCAGGAATGTGCAGTCGGGATGCCTATTCGGAAATCGCTATAGGTGATTTCCGGGAGGCTCCATACCCGCATACCCGCATACCCGCATACCCGTAGGTTGTGCTGACGATAGGAAGCACAACATCCGCCGAGGGTTGGTTGTGCCTCGCACGGCTCGGCACAATCTACGTCCCTCGTCGTGTGGAGCGCTCCGCTACGCAGCTTGGCATAACGGTTTCCGGAATTTGCTTAGACCACGCCCAGCCGACTACAGTGCGCGGCGGCGCGCGACGGCATCCGCAAGCTCATGCAGCATCGGAACCGTATCGTCCCAGCCGATACAGGCGTCCGTGACGCTTTGGCCGAAGACCATCCCGTCGCTCGCCGCCAGGTCTTGCCGACCGCCGACGAGGTGACTCTCGATCATGACGCCCATGATGCCGCGATCCCCGCGCGCGATCTGACCGGCGACGTCCTGGCAGACCCGGATCTGTTTCTCCGGCCGTTTGCGGCTGTTGGCGTGGCTGAAGTCGATCATGATTTTGGGCGCCAGCCCGGACTCGATAATCTGCTCCGCGGCGATGCTCACGCTCTCGGTATCGTAGTTCGGCCGTTGGCCGCCGCGCAGGATAACGTGGGTGTCGACGTTCCCGGTGGTGCTGAAGATCGCGGACTGACCCTCCTTGGTGACCGACATGAAGACATGCGGACGCGCCGCGGCATGGATGGCGTCGATAGCGACCTTGACGTCCCCGTTGGTGGCATTCTTGAAGCCCACCGGGCAGGACAGGCCGGAGGCCAGCTCGCGATGGCCCTGGCTCTCGGTCGTGCGCGCACCGATCGCTCCCCAGCTCACCAGGTCGGCGATGTATTGCGGGCTGATGAGATCGAGGAACTCGGTCCCGGCCGGGATCTGCATGCTGTTGAGGTCCAGCAGGAGCTTACGGGCGATGCCGAGACCTTGATTGATCTCGAAGCTGCCGTCCAGATTCGGATCGTTGATGAGGCCCTTCCAGCCCACCGTAGTCCGTGGCTTTTCGAAATAGACCCGCATGACGATCAACAGCCGATCGCTCAGCGCGTCGCGCAGGATCTTGAGACGCTCGGCGTACTCGAGCGCGGCGCGCGGATCGTGAACCGAGCAAGGACCCGCGACGACCAGCAGGCGATCGTCCCGACCGTGGAGGATCTGCTGAATGGCGTGGCGCGTGGAATAGACGGTCTCCGCAGCCGCCTCCGAGATCGGGAATTCCTGGTGCAGCGCGCTCGGGGAGCGAACTTCTTTGATTTCGCGGATGCGCAGATCGTCGGTCTTTTGCATGGGAGTGGGATTACAACGGCGTCGAAAGCCGCTGAGTATAGCCCAATCAATCCGGTGTCACGCCTCGATGCTCATGTACGGCCGACGCAACCCGCGCCCAATCCCGCCCATCCGCTCATGCCCCCCAGTAGCCATCGTCCAGGAGTTGCGCGACGGTGAATGGACAGGTCTCCGGCAGATCGGCGAGATCCAAACCCGTCTCGAGCGCCGCATGCTGGCGAGCGTTCGGATAACGCTCTACGACCATCTCCGGCAGCTTCGGCCGAAGACTGGGGCTCTCGCGAAGGCGCCGACCGATCGCGTCCCGAGAGTTGGCAATAGAGAGTTGCCAGCTCGGGCCGCGTCGCTCGGGTTGGTGCTGCCATTTGAGCAGATGAACGATCAGAACCTTGAGATAACTCTCGATTGCCCGACGCTCGCTCCTGCCCATGTCCTCAAGCTCCTCGGCAATTTGCGCAAGGTCGATATCGCTCAGGCAACCTTCGCGCAGAAGTGCCGCGCTCTCCGTCAACCAAGCGTGGTAGTCGCGATCGTAGCTTGCGTGTTCAGCAGTCTGTTTCGGCATAAGTCTTTGCCTTCGGATTCCAGGTCGGCAACGCGTTGAGGCTACACCGACCGCGCGGCGTTTCAAACCTTGGATCGATCATGCCCACAGGCATCGGCCACCCTGGTCCCGATTTCGCATCCGGAGACCGAGCCGTTCGGGCTAGAACAAGGTGCGCGCATTAACCCACTCGATGCTCGGACCTAGACGCCCGTGGCGGACCCGCACCAGCCCGGCGTAGTCGATTCGGATGCGATACCAGCGGCGCGCATCGGCGCCGAGCAGATGCCCCACCAGCGCACGCATCACCCCGGCATGGCAGACGATCAGCAGCCGGCGGCCCGGATAGGCGTCGAGATGACGGGCATAGGCATCCGAGACGCGCTCGACCAGGCGCTCCAACGGCTCGGCGCCGGCCGGGCGCTCTCCGACGGGATCGCGATAGAAGGCGGCAAAGCGCTCGGGCTCCTCCTCGGCAACCGCGCTGCGGGCGCGCCCTTCCCAGGCGCCCATGCCAACCTCGATCAGGCCCGGATCGACGACCAGCGGCAAGCCATTTCGCCCGGCGAGATCCGCCGCAAAGACACGGCAGCGCGACATCGGCGAGCTGATGATCTGATCCCAGGGCGCCGCCTCGCCGAGCGCATCGGTCATCTGCGACCAGCCCGCCGGGCTGAGCGGGTCGTCGGTCCCGTTGCCGCGATAGCGCGCACCGCCGACGGGCTCGCCGTGACGGATCAAATCGACCAGGATCTCGGACATGGGCAGACTCGCTTGGTGGAGCGCGTCGGTCGTACCGGGCGCGGAAGGTTCGACCGACAGCCGGTGGATGTCGCGCGTCCTCTGCTCCGCGCAACGGGATCCGCGGCCTCGGCTCGGGCTTGGGCGCGGCCTCGGGCAGGCGTAGCAGTCGGAGAGGCAAGGCGCTAGAGTGTAGCGGATATCAACCAGGACCGACCTTATGAAGAACAAGATCTACGAGGGCATCGACAAGCAGGGGGGCGGCGCCATGACCCCGACCGCCAACATCATCCGCGACGCCTGGGTGTTCGGCATCATCCCGGAGGATCAAACCTGCGAGGGCTGGACCATTCAAGGCATCGAGGACCTCTACGACCAAGTCACGCAGGCGTGGCACCCCTACGGTCATCTCGTCTCCAGACTCCCGCCCGAGCTGCGCGAACGGCATGAGCGGATCTATACGGATGCGATCCAGAAGGCACGTGCAGCCGGCTGGGACCCCGAGCTCGGCGACAACGACTGAGCAAGCGCCGCTCCGAGAGGCGGCCGAACGACATCCGGATCCGCAGGGCATTCCCACATGGCCGATTATCTGATCCGCGAGACCTTCTTTCGACCCGACGAAGCGATTGCTCATGAGCAGACGCGGATTCCGGCTGCGCTCTACAACGGGCTGCAGCTACTCCTGAGAGGCAACGCCGGACGCGCTGTCTTCATCCCGATCCGCTCCATGCAATATCAGGCCGTGGTCGATCGCGAGGAGGTCGTCTTTATCGACAACCACGGGGGTTATGCCTACCAAGATGGCGAGGGCGGTCGCCTGATCCGCATCGCCTGGCGACCGGCGGTCGGACGGGAGTCTATTTCGGAACCCGTCAATTGTGAAATCGTCTATTATTTTACAGATCTACGGGAGACGCAGGCTCGGCTGCTCGGCGAGATCCAGCCGGTCATCAAGCAGATGCTCGAGCGCCAGCGAGGTGCGGGCGGACAGACACCGGCACCGCGGGTGTTGCCCCTGAGACGCCCGGCTTAGGAACGGTTCAAAAATTACGTAAAACAACTCGACGAGAGAATATCTTTTCGACGGTTATCGTTGTCGTTAGTCGATTACGACAACGACAACGACAACGATTAGATTCGGTGGTCAACCTATTTCTGACAGGTTACTTAGAGCCGGCGCATGGCCGAGCCCCCGAACGGGCTCCGACCGGACAGCACGAAAACAATAAGACGTCCCGTGGTCTCGACGACACAGCGGACCCTGCGCCCCACCCTTCCCCAGAGGGCGCGACCTTTCGGCGCCCATAGCCGCGGCGCCGGCTGGACGACGGAGGACCCGATGACAAGGCTTTTGACGTGGCACAATGAGTGGTCTCTCAACATCGATGTCCTGGATGCGGAGCATCGAGAGCTGATCGAGCACCTCGCGGACATCTGTCACCGCTTCGGTCCCGAGGCATCCCCGCGACGCTCCGGCGACGCCTTCGCCCTGATCGATGCCCTGACCGATCTGGGCGAGGCCGTGCGGGAGCACTTCAAACGCGAAGAGGAGCTGATGCAGACGGTCGGCTACGAGGACATCGCCGAGCACCGCACCGAGCATGCGCTGCTGATGGCCGAGTACACCGATCAGCTCCGCCGTTGGCGTGCGGAGGGCATCGACGTCTTCGATGACGACGCGCAGGAAAACACACGCGACTGGATCCTCGACCATATCCTGGCCGCGGATCGCGACTTCGCGAAGGCATTCCACGAGCTGGACGACCGCTTGACCTCGACACTGGACCAATACGGCATCGCGGCGCGAGCGCGGCTCAACGCGGCCCGAAGATATCCTTGAGCAACTGCACCGTGGTTTGACGCCCAAGCTCGCCGATCGCCGTCGTCAGCGGGATCTCCTTGGGGCAGACCCGCACGCAGTTCTGTGCATTGCCGCAATCGCTCAAGCCGCCGTCGGCCATGATGGCGTGCAGACGCTCTGTCTTATCGTAACGCCCGGTCGGATGGGCGTTCATCAAGCGGGCTTGGGCCAGCGGGGCGGGGCCGAGAAAGGCCGAATGCGGCCCGAACTGCGGACAGGCGGCCATGCAGCAACCGCACGACATGCAGCGGCTGTAGAGATAATCCGCCGCCCAGGCATCCGGCCCGATGCGCGGGGCGCCTTCATGCGTGTCCCAGACGCCGTCGATCTTAATCCACGCCTTGACCTGCTTGAGACCCTGATCGATCCGACGGCGATCGACCAGCAGATCGCGCACGACCGGAAACTTTGGCAAGGGCTCCAGGCGGATCGGCTGATCGAGCTCGGCGACGAGCGCCGAGCAGGAGGGCCGCGGGACACCGTTGATCAGCATGGCACAGGAGCCGCAGACCTCCTCCATGCAGTTGTGCTCCCAGACGATCGGATCGACCCGCTCGCCCGAGACCGTGACCGGGTTTGCCCGCAGTGCCATCAGCAGCGAGACGATGTTGTGGTCGGAATGACCGGGAATCGCGAACTCTTGCCAATAGGGCGCGCTGTCGGGACGGTCCTGACGGCGGATGCGCAGATGGATCGGCTGCTCGGTCATCGGTAATCCCTCGGCTCGGTCGGCGTATAGACGCTCAGGTCCACCTCCTGGTAGCTGAGTCGGGGTCCGTCATCGGTGTGCTCGGCGATGGTGGTCTTGAGCCACTCTTCATTGTTCGCGTGCCAGCGGTTCCGATACGCCTCGAACTCGGGGTCGCCCGCGAACGTGCCCTCCGGGATCGGGATGCTGAACGCGGGTTTGTAATGGGCACCGCGGCACTCGTCACGGGCCAGTGCGCCTTGGGTCACGACTGCAGCCAGCTCGATCATATCGCTGAGTTGGCGCGCAAAGGCCAGACTCTGATTCGCCCAGGTGCTGGACTCGCCGAGTCGCGCGTTGCTCAGACGCTCCTGCAGCACCTGAAGATCGCCGAGGGCGGATTCCAGCTCCGGGTTCGCGCGCACCACGCCCACCTTGGTGGTCATCAGCGCGCCCAGCTCCTTCTGAATCAGATATGGCGTGTCGGACCCCTCGGCCCGCATCAGCTCGGCGTTGATCGCCTGCTGGCGCGCGATCTCGGCCTGCGGGATCGCCGGGTCCAGCAGGGCGCGATCGGAGGCGAGCCCTTTGAGATGGCTCACGACCGACTCCCCGGCAACGCGTCCCGAGTAGCTCGCCGACAGGAGTGAGTTGGCACCCAGTCGGTTGGCTCCATGATAGGCGTAGTCGCACTCGCCGCAGGCATAGAGGCCGGTGATGTTGGTCGCGTGATTGCGCGGACTGTCGGGCTGGATTCCGCCGTCGGCGGAGCGCTCGAAGTCGACCCAGAGACCGCCCATGCCGTAGTGCGCCGCGGGAAAGATCTCCATCGGCTCGGTCATGGGATCGACGCCGGCAAACTTGCGATAGATCTCCAGGATGGCGCCGAGGCGCGCGCCGATGAAGGCCGCATCCAGGTGTGTCAGATCCAGATAGACCCGGTCGCCGCCGTCACTGCCGATGCCGAGACCCATCTGTCGGGTCACGGTCCAGATGGCACGCGCCGCCTCGTCGCGGGCGACCGTGTTGCCGTAGGCCGGGAAGAATTCCTCCAGGAAATAGAAGCGCTCGGCCTCCGGGATGGTCTTGGGCGGACGGCGGTCGCCGGGCGTCTTCGGCACCCAGATGCGCCCGCCCTCCCCGCGCGCCGCCTCGCTCATCAGCCGGTTCTTGTCGTGCCCCATCATGGCCGTGGGGTGGAACTGAAAGAACTCGGCGTTGGCCATCCAGGCGCCCTGCTGGTAGCAGCGGCTCGCCGCGGCGCCGGTCGAGTTGGTCGAGGTCGTGCTCTTGGGCGCGTAGAGCTGGCCCATGCCGCCGCTCGCCACGACAACCGCGTCGGCCGCAAAGGCGCGCACCTCAAGGCTGTTCAGATCCATCGCCACGATGCCGCGACAGACCCCGTCGTCATCCAGCAGCAGGGACAGAAACTCCCACCACTCGTGTTTGACGACCTTGCCCTCGGACTCCAGTCGCCGGACCTGCTGGTCGACCCCGTAGAGGAGCTGCTGCCCGGTGCTGGCGCCGGCGAAGCAGGTCCGCTTGTTCTTCACGCCCCCGAAGAGACGCTGATCGAGCAACCCCTCGGGCGTGCGCGAGAAGGTCACGCCCATGCGCTCGAAGGTGTGAATCAGGCCGGGGGCATCCTCGCACATGGCCTTCACCGGGGGTTGATTCGCCAGATACTCGCCACCCTTGATGGTGTCGATGATGTGCTGACGGATCGAGTCGTGCTGCCCCTTGGTGTCGAGCACGGCATTGATGCCGCCCTGGGCACAAACCGAGTGACTGCGCTTCACCTCGAACAGCGAGAAAAGCGTGACCGGAAAACCCGCGTCCGCGATCCGCAAGGTAGCCCAAAGCCCGCCCAGACCGCCGCCGATGACGATGACGTTCGGCTTGCTCATGACAGGAACCCCATCAGGCCATGGATACCCATCGCCGCCAACACGACACCGATCAGGACGCAGACCCAACCGAACAGCCTTTGCGCGCGGACCGAGGTCGTGAGCCCCCAGACGATCGCCATGGACGCGAGCCCGTTGGCCAGATGAAACACCGAGAGCAGCAGACCGACCAGATACAGCCCGAGCATCCAGGGCTGGCTCAACATCGCCTGCATATGGGCGAACAGATCATCGCCGACGCTCGGGTCCCAGATCCCGGCGATGCGCGTCATCCCGACATGCAGCAACAGAAAGAGCAGGATGCCGATGCCCGAGACTCGCTGCATCCAGTAGAGCCGGTTGCGCGCGTAACTGTAGCGCGCGAGCTCTGCGCGCATCTGGGCCGTGATGACCAGCCCGTATCCGGCATGGAAGAGCAGCGGCAGCGCGATCACGAAGATCTCCATCAAGGGGAGATAATTCATGCCCTTGAGCGCCGCAACGACCTGCTCGTTGTAGTGCTCCGCGCCAAAGCGCGACTGGGAATTCTCCCAGAGATGGAAGATCAGGAAGGCGCCGACCGGGAGCAGACCAAGCAGGGAGTGCAGACGACGCAGGACGAAATGCGGATGATCGATGGATGCGGACATGGGCGATCGGACAGCAAGGGATCAGGGCGCAGCATAACCGGATCGAGCCGCCGGGGATCTGACCGGGCTCAGTCGGGAGTCATATTGCCCGGAAAGGCCATCCGGGCGACAAGTGCCTGCCGCATTCAGACGCGACCGAGCTCGGCAAAGCGGCTCTGCGGCGGCGTGGCGGAGCCGCGCACGGGTGACGTATCGTCGCCCGGCATCGGCCGGGGTTCTGTGTCTCTATATCGGTTATTGTTGTTCCGGTCTGACGGGCTCGGTGCGTCGAACTGATCTCGCGTAAGATCTTCGTCCCTGTCTTCGGCCTTTTCCGGGACGCGTCGCACAGATCGATTGGCCTGCCGGGACCACACTTTGATTCGACACAGACTAGGCGGTTATCTGATACAAGCTGGCTCGCCCCACCCAGCGCGCCCGCCTGAGCCTCGCTGACAGCCATCGGGGGAACGATGAACGAACGATCAGTGCGCATCGCCATCGGTATCAATGACTGCGTGGCGCGACAACTCGCCTGCACAATCTTCAGTACGGCGGGCGCCAAGGTACAGGTCTGCGAGAATCCGGCAGCAATTCTGGAGGTCGCCGACACGATCCAGGCGTGCGTCTTTAGCCTGGACGCCTCGCCGGAGCAGACCTGCGATGCCATCGTCGCGCTGCGTAAACAGTCGGCAACACTTCCCGTTTATGTGATCACGGACGCGGCCGGGCAACGGCACGCCAAACGCGCCACACAGTGTGGCGCCACGCAGATTATCACCAACGAACAGTTGCAGCGGCGTGCCGGATTTCTGGTACAGGAGCTTGCGCAGCGCAGCGGAATCGATGATTGGGGAATCCGCTCACCGGGATGGGCACCGTCCAAGGAGGATGCGGGTTATGACATTGAGTCGATGGACCTGGGGACATGGTTGTCGATTCCCGGCAACCGACGCCTGCTGGGCATGGACGAGGAATCCGAGACCGCGCAATCGCCTCCTGCCGCGGCCCCTGCGCTGGACACCATTCCGCACGTCGACGGACCCAACACCGAGCCAGGCCCGGCCGCCGCCGCGAGTGCGGAACCGAAGATGCAGATCTCCTCGGCATTCGGGATTACCGAAGCGCCGGCAGGGGGTGCCGCCAGCATCAACTGTCCGCAAGTGCTCCAGTGTCGCGCGCAGCACGACGCGCAAAACATCGCGATCCTAGATGCGCACATGCAGCGGGAGAAACGCCTTCAAGCCGAGATCAGGAACGAACTCACCAAGGCCATGACCCGTCAGCTCGCCACGAACGAGGCGAAGCTGCAGGAGCGGTTTGACGCGAGTTTGGCGCAGGTCCAGCAGGACGTCACTACTACGTTGCGTCGCGTTAACCTGATGACCGGCATCCTCGCCGGCGTTGTGGTACTCATCATCCTCGGCGCCGTCGGCGTGGTATGGCGTTCGGGAATGTGGTAAGGCGGATGCTGATTACTTCATTGAGCCCGACCATTTTTCCTAGAAAAATCCTCATTGTTTCGCTCCCCTTATTGGCCTAACGCTGCCAATCAGCCGCGCGAGGTACGAGCGACGGCTGAATTGCCTCGTTATGCAATTGTTTTTCATTGGGCCTTTATCTCACTAATAATATCCTGCACGGACAAACCCTCGAATCGCCTAAGGCGAATACCGGAAACCCTCATACCAACGGCGTAGGTTGTGCCGAGCCGCGCGAGGCACAACCAACCGTCGGCGCAAGTTGTGCTTCCTATCGTCAGCACAACCTACGGGTATGGAAGTTTGCGGAAATCACCTAAAATATCCCTCATACCGCGACTGTGGAGCCTGATCGGAGCCCATTCCCGAACCTTCCGACGATCGCAAAGGCTCACCGTCGGGTCCGGACGACAGGTCGCGGCGATAGCAACTTGGGCGGAGCAGTACAATTCCCTATCCATGCGGTGTGACGCGCATCCCTCGGCGCAGTACCGGGATCGGATCAGTCCAACGCACATTTTGTCCGGCGTGCGCGAAGAGCGTCTCGCCAACATCAGGGGTCACTGCCACGCGCAAGGCGGATAGATGCTGATTCGTTAGGCGTTTCTTACATCCGACGTTTAACAGCTCTGATGTCATGAGGATGTAACATTATTGATCGTATTGGGAATGCCCCGATCTGTCCTTTTGGAGAAGAAAGATGTTGATGTTTCGTAAGGTCAGTACCACTCTAATTTTTATGCTGCTGCTCCCCTGTTCTGTATGGGCAGAAGACCCAGTGTTCGGCTGGAGTCAAGGTACATGGGTGGGCTCGCTCACAACCGGAGAACAACGGCTAACCTTGGAAGATCCAACTAAGCAAACGTACTTTAATTGTGGCTTCAATCAGGAGATGTGGTTCGATTTCGTTTCATTTTCGGGGCGTGCACTAACCGTAGACATAACTATCCCTGATCGAGATCCTTCGTACGCAGGAGAGTTCGTTTTAAAGGTTATTAACGATGCCGATGACGAAATTTACGAAACGGGTCGGTTTTTTCTGACAGATGTAAACGCTTGGTGGATTCTGCGATTCAAATCAGATGGTACATACCTGACCTATGGGATGTGTGAATATCATGAATAGTTGAGCCGGGAAAGCGGTAAAGAACGGAAGTAACTGTTCAGGTCAGCTTGCCAAACAACCCCTTGGGGCGGTAAGTTTGCAACATGCCTAAGCCGCCATCGACAACCGACAGCCCCGACAGCAAAGATGCCGAACTGGCGCGGTTGCG
>NZ_JBBWVD010000059.1:0-20083 GCF_041903745.1 Thiocapsa sp. C2-2m
CGACGGGGCTGTCGATGGCGGCCGGCGGGAGGACAGCCGGCGCATCACCACCCGCACCCCGCGACACGAGACCGGCATGAGCTATTTCGTGCCTTATCGGGTCAGATTGAACTCCCTAGCCAGGCGCCAACCGGCTACCCGCGGGATCGCATACTGCAAGTGCTCGGGGCACTCTTGGCCGGCGATGAGGAAACGCACGAACATGCGCACTGCGGTAATCAGCGTGTCGGACTTGCTGTGGCTCCAACCGTGCGCCTGCGAGAGGACAAAGGTGCGCAACTGCTCGGCCGTGTAGAGGCGCGGCTCGGTGCCGATGGCTGTCAGCAACCGGTCGACGACCCGAGCGTAGCCGTCAAGTGTGCTCTGGCATGAGCCATTTGCGCTGCTGCGTTTTTCCCGGACCTGCTGAGCATCGTCGACGGTCGAGCCAGCCTGCACGGCGGGTTTTTCACGCCATCGGGGACGCTCGGCAGCGCGGCAGGGTCCGCAAATAAGATTCACTCTCAATAACGCCAGACGACGGACAGCCCTGCCCGCAGGCAACGCCGCTGCGGCCTGACCCGGAGCCATGAAGGGGGGCAGGCTAGCAGGTGGCGGGGATCGGCTGCACCAACGAGCGCATCTGTTCGATACGCCCTTGCCGAACATGCCCCAAGGCCATCGCCATCATGACCGCCAGGGCCAAGCCGACGCGGGTAGTCATCTTCGCCCGACCCCGAATGAAGTGCCGCTCGAAGCCGAAGCTGTTGTCGATGCGGTTGTTGATGCGCTCCAGAGCACTGCGCCGGTTGTAGCCGCGCTGCCAACTCGGGCTGCCGTGGGGCGTGGGCACGAAGATGCGCCGATCATGGGTCTCCAGGCGGATCCGCACGATGCGCCCGTAGTCGCCGGGCGAGACGCCGCCGGCTTGATGACAGGCGTCGCGGCCTTGGCAGTCCAGCCCGTAGGCGGCGGCCGGGCAGCGGTATTTCAGGGCGTTGCGATCGGCCTCGAAACCCTGGAAGGCCAAGTCGCGCTGCACGCCGGTGTGCGGGCAGATGCAGTGAACGCTGCCCTTCTCGGTATGCACGATGGTGTCGACCCGCTCGGGGAAGAGGGGGCGCGTGATCGGCTTGGACGGGTCGTAGTCGGGGTGTTGCTTCTCCTCGCGCCACAGTTCGCGGGTGTCGATCAAGGGGCGGATACCGTACTCATCCCACAACAGCGCCTTGGTTTCGGCGCTGTCCAGACCGCGATCGGCGCTGAAGTCGGCGCAGCGCTGCGCCAACGCGGGGGTCTCGGCGAACAGCTCCCTGATCATTGCCTGCAACTCGGGCTGCTCGGCGTGGGAGGCCGGGGTGAGGTGCATCGCCACGAGGATCTCGTAGCGGGTGTCGGCGATCAGGTGCAGACCGTAGCCGAACCAGCTCTTGACCTTGCTCCAAGCCTTGCCGGTGCGCGCGTCGATCCCGCCGGTTTCGTGCTTGCCCCAATCGGCCTCCGGATCGGAGGTCGCCCCGGTGGTGCGACTGGCCCGCCCGGTGCTGTGGCTCTCGATGGCCTTGCCGTCATAGCCGAGATGACCGCCGAAATCCGGCAACGCCGCCATCAACTGCTCGCGCAGGGGCACGATCATCCCCGTCACCATCCCCAACGTCTCCTCCAATTCGACGACGTTGGCCAGAAAACGCGAGAAGCTCGAACTGGTGGGCACCGCCGCACGCGGATCGGCCGGCGCCTCGCGCACCGCCTGCAGGCGTCCGGTTGCCGCATCGCGTACCAACCGTGTCACCGGCTTGCGCTGGATCGGTAAGACCGCAAAGCCATACGCCTGCATTAATGCGGGGTTGCGCGCCAGTTCGCGCAGCAGCGCTTCCACCGAGGGATGCTGGAAGACCACCCCGGCGATCAGTGCATTCCACATCGCCGCCACCGGGTAGTCGTCGCGGCCCGCCCCGCGCATGACTTCCAGGTATTGCAGCAACCGCGCATCCGGGAGATGATCCCGCGCCAGGTAGAAGCGATCCAAGTCGCTGCACGCTTCGACATCCCGCCAGTCAAACAAGCTCGGTTCAATGGTCGCCATGGGGTCCTCCTGCAAAGGATCGTCTCGACAACGATATGATCCCTTGGCGGCCGCCTCTTTGCACGCCCCGCGAGGCCGGGGTGACTATTCGCTCATCGCCCGACCCCGCCCACGTAAGCCACTGATCGATCGTCGATGCCGCCCCCGGAACCGGGGTAAACGAAAATGTCTCGACCCGGTGCAGCCTGTTGCTTCAGTAACTTACTGACAGCGCAAAGGGCTCGGCATACCCCCCGGTGCTGGAGCATCCAACTGCAAAACCGGATCTCCAGCTCCTGCCGTGGGCGGCCGGCCGGCGGCATCGTCGGGATGATGCCGGTGTGTTGAAGAAACACCAAGAAACGCCGGGCCCCGCAATAGGCGTTGCCCCGCTCATGAGTTCGCGCGCCTGGGTGCTCAACTGCGGAGAGATGCTCCCGATACCCGGCCAAACACGCGTGGTCCGGTCCGGGTAAGGCTGCCCCTGCGGATACGTCAGCCCACCACGTCATGAACCGATCGGCAGCCCCAATATAGCTGCGGATCGTCATGTCGGTGTATTGGTGGGCTGCAAGCCAGTCGGTGAAGCCGTCCAAGTGGCTTCCGGCGCTTCCACGGCGAAGCCGCTCCTGCGCACTGGGGTCGACCACGTAGTCGTTGAGCATGACGTACTCCAAATTGTTAGGGATGGAGCAGTCATGTTATGCGCTGCGATAGACGCGCCGACCTAGCGAAATCCCCAGGGTATTCAAGCGCCATGTCCGACCTCACGGAATCCGACTGCGCATAATGCGGGACTCCACATATGCCACAGTATGCGGTGCACCGCATACTGTGGCACCTGGATTTCCACCACGGCTCGCGCAAGGTGCTCACGCCGTCCGGAACCTGGCTGACGCCGTTGCTGTTCGGCGTCATCGACGACCGCTCGCGTCTGGTCTGTCATCTGCAGTGGTACACCAACGAGACCGCCGAGGTGCTGGTGCACGGGCTGTCCCAAGCGTTCATGAAGCGCGGCCTGCCGCGCGCCCTGATGACCGACAACGGCGCGGCGATGCTGGCCGAGGAGACGACCGCCGGACTGGCCCGACTGGGCGTCCTGCACCAGACCACCTTGCCCTATTCGCCCTATCAGTATGTGGCGCCTGAATCTATGTGGCGCAGCGTCTGGCGCGTCGCGCTGTGCCGAACCGCCCGTCAGACGAGCGCCACATAACGGTCGATCACGGATCAAAGACCCCGAAGGAACACCATCAGATCGGGCTGCTTGTGCCAGGACGTAGCCGCCCCGTCCCCATCCGTCGGTGGCGCACAGATGGCGAGAGCGCGGGCTTTGGTCTCCAGGTCGGTCTCTGCATAGATGTTGGTCGTGTTCAGCGAGACGTGACCCAGCCAGACCCGGATGGTATTGATGTCCACCCCCGAACGCAGCAGGTGCGTTGCCGTGCTGTGTCTGATGACATGTGGACTGACGCGTTTCGTGGCGAGCGACGGAACCTGAGTGCAGGCTCTCAAGGCATGGCGTTCGACCAAGGTGTGAATGCCGAACCGGGTGATCGGTTGAGCATTGCGATTCAGAAACACACGCTGTTCCTGCCCGCGTTGTGCGGCTAGGCGTTTCAATTCATCGAGTGTGACTGACCACAATGGACACAAGCGCTGTTTGTTTCCCTTGCCAAGAATCCTGACGCAGTGGGCATACCAATCGATGTCCCCGATTCTAAGCGATGCCGCCTCGCTGGCACGCGCTCCTGAGTTGTACAGGAACAGCAACAGGGCATAATCACGCTGCCCTTGCATTGTTTGTCGATCCGGCGACGCCAGCAGCGCCTCCATCTCCGCTTTTTCAAGGTAGGTGATCAGCGGATGGTCGGTCTTCTTGAACGGGATCTGACGAACCTGCATACACCACTCGATAGACTCCGGATTGCGCTCCCCGATGAATTGTGCGAAGGCATGCACGGCCCCGAGGCGCTGGTTGCGGGTCGCCACCATGCAGCCTCGGTGCGCTTCGACATCGGCGAGAAATGCGCGGATGAGATCCGGCGTTAGGTCGGTGATCTTCAGATGGTCAATCGCCTTGTGGAGACGATCACTGACGAAGGGCAGCAGCAACGCCAACATGTCACGATAGCTGCGCTGGGTGTTGATCGAGAGGTTGCGCTCCAACACCAAATACTCGAGCAGGAAACGCCGCACCCAAGGACCGAGCACTCCGGGTTCACTCATGGGCGTGCTCCAGTGTATAGCGTTCGAAGCGCAGGCTGGCCTCGTGGAGCAGATCCGCCGTCATGGTCAAGTAACGCTGCGTCGCCGAAAGATCGACGTGTCCGAGATAGGTGGCCAATTTGGGCAACAGATCGTTCAGGTCGGCACCGCTGCGATACCACGCGACGAGACGGTGGACGGCTGCCGTGTGGCGAAGATCATGCAGGCGTGGTTGTCGCCTTGGACCGCCCTCGCGAACAATCCCCGCCGCAATGCGGAGGCGTCGAAAGGCACCGTGGACGGCAGACCTCGTCAGCGGTGCGCCATCCCGAAGGCAGAACAAAGGCGCCGTTGCGGCGGCCGACTGCAGGCGCGGATTGGCACGAATGTAGTCGCTCAGGACCTGTATCAGGTCCGCGCCCAATGGCACATCACGTGTCTTGTAGAACTTCGTCCCGCGAACCCGCAGGCAGGCGCGCGGCAAATCAACGTCGGCGATGCTGAGCGAGAGCGCTTCGCTGATCCGCAGCGCTGCGCCGTAGAGCAGGAGCAGAACGGTTCGAAACACGTCGGCATCGATACGTGCTCGGCTGGAACAGGCCGCAGGCACCGCCTCGAGCAAGCGTTTGAGTTCCGCCCGAGCGTAGATATACGGGACGAACGCGGGCAGCGTCTGCGCGGGAACCGTCCGGGGCAGCGGGATGCAGACCACATACCCACGGGCCAGGGCGAACCGGTAGAGCCCCGACAGAACGCGGTATTTCTTCTCCCAGTACGCCGTCACCGGTCCGTTGCCGTTGAGGAAGGGGAGAATCTCATGGGGTTCGATCTGCGCGAGTGGCTGGTCACCGACGCAACGACAAAACGACCGGAGGATCGCGTCCTCGGTCTGAAACCGGTAACCCAAAGCACGCTTGTGGGAGATGTACTGTGAGACGATTGCACTGAGGATCATCGCAGTGCCCCCAGATCGATGTCGGCCACTTGCCGGAGCCCCACCAGATCGACCTTGGTGTAACTCAACGTGGAATTGGCCGCGCGATGACCGAGGTGATCACCGATCTGCTTCAGGGTAAATCCCGAAGCCAGCAGATGACTGGCGCAGGCGTGTCGCAAACAGTGCGCCCCACGCGGCGCCAGCGTCAGGCCCAGACGACTTAGGCGATTGTGGACAAGGGCCGTGATGCTTGCCGCCGATAGCGGGCGGATCGGTGCGAGGAGGGAAAGAAAGAGCGCCCGCTCGGCGCACCGTGGTCGCACCTCACGCAGATAGCGCAGAATGGCTTGACCGACGGCGGGCTGCAATGGGTAGCGTTGCGCGAGGCGTTGCTTGGGCCTGCGCACCTGGATCCGGTCCTGTTCCCAGTCCAGATCCTCCAGAGACAGCCCGGCCACCTCCCCTCGACGCAAGCCGTACATCGCCAGCAACAGCACAATCGCCTGGTCACGCATGTCGACAGGGCGATCGGTGTTGCAACTGGCCAGCAGGCGCTGGACATCGTTCCAGTCGGGACCTTCGGGAAGACCTTCACGGGCATACAACCGAGGTGACTCGATGACAGCGGCCAGTCCCGGAGCACACCAACCTCGGGCTTCGGCAAACGTGAAGAAACTGCGCAAGGAACCCGCCAAGGCGGACAACGAGGCGCGTGTCCAACCCTGTTTGCCTTTCGCCTCCAGGAACGCATCGATGTCGGAGATGAGGATGTCGTACAAGGCCTGCCGAGACGGATTCAGCTCACGGAAAAACCACACGAGGCGCTCACGGCGCGTGGCAATCGTCACCGACGACAAGCCGCGTTCCTCGCGCAGATACCGGTCAAAGACCTCACACTGCGCTGTAAAAGGCGAGTACTCCGCCTCGGGCAGCCGCAACGCGCCCATGCTCCGAACCCATTGCGTGGCGAAGCGGATGAGCAACTGTCGCGTGTCCGGCGAGCTGTTCGCTTGGGGATCGGTCCTCTGGCGTGTGAAATGCGTCCGACGCTCCACGGCCAGCTCAATGTCCTGTGTGCTGATCTGGACGCTGAGATCAATGCTGTCGGCAACCGCCAGCAACCCCCAGGCGATCTTCTTCAGCATGGCGTTGGAATAGCCCGCTTGCGCGCAGGCTGTCAGGAACGCATCTCTCTCCAATGCGTACGGGGCGTCCTGGTAGCGAGCGAGCACGGCGGACCGCTTCAAGAGCGTCTCAATCATGATCAACCTCCGTCTGTAAGAGGCGTCATGATGACCAACAGCGCCGCAGTTATGTGGCGCCTTTTTGGCCGATCCTCAGCGATCAGGTGGGCAGTTCAGTGCTCGGCCACATAGTTTCGAGCGCCACATACTGATAGTTATGTGTTCAGCCACGTAAGTACCAGAACGCCAAGCAAGAGGCCTTTTGGGGCCGCGTGGAAGGCCGCCTGATGGCGATGCTCGAAGGCGAGCCGGGGCTGACCTTGGACACTCTCAACCGCGCCACCCAAGCCTGGGTCGAGCAGGAGTATCACCGCAGCACCCATTCGGAATTGGCCGCCACGCCGCTGGCGCGCTATCTGGAGGGCCCGACCGTGGCGCGCCCCTGCCCGGACGCCGCTGCTCTGCGCGCGGCCTTTCGCATCGAGGGCGCGCGACGCCAGCGCCGGGCCGACGGCACCGTCAGCCTGGCCGGCATCCGCCTGGAAATCCCCGCGCGCTACCGCGCCCTGGAGACGGTGCATCTGCGCTACGCGCGCTGGGATCTGGCCCATGTCGATCTGGTGGATCCGCACGGCGGCGCGATCCTGAGTGCCGTGCGCCCGCTGGATAAGGCCGCCAATGCCGGGGAGGCCCGCCGTGCGCTGGTGCCCGGCGCACCGCCCCCGCAACCGCGCGCGCCCGGCGGCATCGCGCCGCTGCTGCGCCAGCTCCTCGAGACCCATGCCGCGACCGGCCTGCCGCCGGCCTATCTGCCCCTGAACACCGCCGAAGATATCCGATGAATGCGCGACTGCTCGCCCTCTACGGCCTGAAATGGCATCCCTTCTCCTCGGAACTGCCCATCGAGGCCCTCTACATCCCCCCGCGCGTGGAGCAGTTCCTGTGGCGCATCGAGCAGGCGCAGATCCGCGAGGGCGGGTTTGCGATGATCCACGGCGAACCGGGCACCGGCAAAAGCGTGGTGCTGCGTCTGCTCGCCGAGCGCCTCGCCCGGCTCCCGGATCTGGCCGTCGGCGCCATCGACCATCCGCAAAGCAGCCTCGGGGATTTCTACCGCGAGCTCGGCGAGCTGTTCAGCGTCCCGCTGCGTCCGCACAACCGCTGGGGCGGCTTCAAGGCGCTGCGTGCCACCTGGCTCGGCCATCTGGAGACGACGCGTCGGCGTGCCGTGCTGCTGGTGGACGAGGCCCAGGAAATGAGTCCCGCCGTGCTCAACGAGCTGCGCCTGCTCGCCAGTGCCCGCTTCGACTCCCAACCGCTGCTGTGCGTCGTCCTCGCCGGGGATACCCGCCTCACCGATCACCTGCGCCGCGAGGAGCTGCTGCCCCTGGGCTCGCGCATCCGCACCCGTCTGGCCACCGAGCATGCGCGCCGCGAGGAGCTGCTCGCCTGCCTGCAACACCTGTGCGCCAGCGCCGGCAACGCCGCCCTCATGAGCGAGCCCCTGCAACACACCCTCTGCGACCACGCCGCCGGCAATTACCGCATCCTCGCCACCCTGGCCGCCGAGCTGCTCGCCGTCGCCGCCCAAACCGAGCGCCCCCACCTCGACGAGGCGCTCTTCCTCGAGGTCTTCACCCCGCCCGCCACCGCCACCCCGCGGCGGGCTGCCCTGCCACGTTGACCCACTCGGAGCACCACCATGCCGCAGCCCTATACCACCCTGCAGCCATTCTTCTGGCCACCCTTGTCCGATGACGCGGTCCTCGCCATCCGGGAGGTCCTCTTCCGACTGACCGATCAGTTCGAGACCCGCTACGCCTCCCAAATTCGCGATGCCGAACGCGACGAAAACCGGCCTCACGACCACCAACCGGACCTGTTCGACGGACCGGATTTCGACGATCCCCTGTTGTTCTGAGTCCCGCCACTGCGCTTGATCCACCTCGCGCCGCCGGCCCACACCCCGGCCGCGCGAGACCGGGGGAGCGCTTCGCCGACCCCCATCACGCAACTTGATCGCGAAACCATCAAAATCGCTGACCGCACTCAGGCCATCCCGACCAAGCGCCACGAACAACGGTCGGTCGCGTTCCTGAATGAGCAGGAGACCGCGGCGCTGTTGTCGGCGCCGGATGTGTCCACGTGGATCGGCCGCCGCGACCATACGCTCCTGCTGGTGGCGGTGCAGACCAGGATGCGCAACGCCGAACTGCGCGCCTTACGCTGCCGAGATGTCGAACTCGGGGTGGGGGCACACATCCACTGCCTGGGAAAAGGCCGGAAAACCCGATGCACACCGTTGCGCAGTCACGTTGTCGGCGAAGTCAGCGTCTGGTTGGCCGAACAACAGGGGCTCGCCGACGAGCCGCTCTTTCCCGGCATGCGCGGCGGCTTTCTCAGTGCCGACGCGTTACAACGCACGGTCAGCCGACATGTCGCCTCGGCCAGCACCACCTGTCCCACGTTGCGGGGCCGCAGGATCACTCCGCATACCCTTCGACACACCGCCGCCATGGCCCTCCTGAACAACGGGGTTGACCTGACCGTCATCGCCCTCTGGCTCGGTCACGAATCGATCGAGACGACGAATCGGTATCTGCATGCCGATCTGAAACTGAAGGAGCGTGCCCTTGGCTACAGCGACCCCTCAGGCGTCCCGCCAACCCGATTCCAACCGCAGGACAGCCTGCTATCCTTCCTGACGTCGCTGTGACTATGCCGACTCGAAATCAACCGAACATCAGGGACCCGACGATGAAAGCTGGGTGGGCCAAGATCCACGCGGCATATCCGGGAGTGCGGCATAACGACGCTTATGCCGCGCGCGGCATAAGCCTCGTTGTTGGTCAACGGCAAGTGCAGGTGCTTCAGGACGTTGAAGATCGCGTCCCAGTCGGTGTAGAACTCGACCGCCAGCGCCTTGGTCTTCTCGTGCCGATGGCCGAGATGATCAAGACAGGCGTGACGCAGCGCCGCCAGCGCCACCGCGTGCGTGCGCGGCAGATCGCGTGCGGCGGCGTCGGGCGGTGGTCCCTCGCGGGCCGCGTAGATCGCCGCCATCAGGGTTTCGAGGGTCGTGTGCACGAGGCGACCGAAACGCCGCCCGTCCGCATCGTAACCCTCGATCAACCCTTGTGCCTTGCGCAGCAGGTGGGCCCAGCAGCGCAGGCGCTGCGGATACCCGCGGTAGGAGAACCACCCGTCGCTCATCAACCAACCGCCGAAGCCGTCCAGCACGCGGGTCACCGTGGCTTTGCCGCGTCCGGCGATCACGAAGAGGGTCGTCGTGGTGGTGAGGAAGACCCACAACCACAGGCGTTGGGGCTGTTGTGGCCAGGAGGTCTCGTCGGCATGCAGCAGGCCGCTGCGCTGAATGTCGGCGAGCAGCGTTGCTTCGGCAGGTGCGACGACGGCGGCGCTCTCATGCAGGGTCTGGTGGATGGTTCCGATGCTCAGGTGCACGCCCAACCAGTCGTCGAGGAATTCTTGGATGCGCCGGCGTGAGAGACGAAAGCGCAGGCTCAGCGCGATGATCAGGGTCGCCAGCCCGGGACCGACCAGACGCCATTCGCGCAGCTGCACGCCCTCCAGGGTGTCCTCGACCGCGACCTGCGTGGGGCGCTCACGGGTGTGGTGCCCGCACCCGCAGGTCACCTCGAGGAAGCGGTGATCAACCACGTGCAGGTGGACACCCGGTGCCGCGGCGTCACCCCAACGCAGATCAAGCGATTGAAACCCGGTATACGCCGTGGCGGGCGCCTATAAAAACCGGGGACAGACCACGGTTGCCGCTTGACAATCAGAGGGCAAAAAGGAGTTTAAGCCCTTCCTGATTAGCAAGGAACTTCAGCCACGCGCCGGATCCACGGTTCCGGCCGCGGCGCGCAGGTCACCGCCGCCACCAACAGGCGTGTCGGCAGCGCCTGCAGATCGAAGCGGCGGTTAAAGCGATAGGCGATCGCGCCGAGGTAGCGCTCGGCATACTTGCTGAAGTCGAAGCTATGGTAAGCACCGCTGAAGCTGGTCTTGAGATTGCCGAGGACGGTGTTGATCCAGCGGAACATCGGCAGGTCCTTGGGTTTGCGCGCACCGACGACGGTCGGCTGGTGGGTGCAGCCGATGTCGGTGAGGCCGGCGAAGCAGGCCAGGCCGTCGGAGATGACAGTACTCGACGGGGCGAGGTTTGCGCCCGCCCAGTCGGCGATGGCGGCGCGGGTGAACTTGGCACGCAACGGATGGCCTTGGTCGTTGAGCGAGACCGCGCCGATGAAGGGCACCTTGTTCTCCGAACCCCGTCCCGCGGTGCCGCCGACGAGCTCACCGCCGAGATAGGCGTCGTCGACCTGCACGGTTCCGCACAGCGCCGTGGCGGCCTCGCGCTCGACCATCGCCTGCATCAGCTTGTGGTGGATCAGCCAGGCGGTCGGATAGCTGACCCCGAGATCGCGTTTTAGGGCCAGGGCCGAGAGCCCGGTCTTCGCCTCGCCGATGAGATAGATCGCCAGGAACCACACGGTCAGTCCCAGTTTGGTGCCTTCGAACAGGGTCCCGGCGATCAGCGAGGTCTGATGATGGCAGGCGTTGCATTGGAAGGTCTTGCGGGCGCCGCCGCGCAGCACGCAGTGCGCGGCTCCGCCGCAGTTCGGGCAGCGAAACCCGTCCGGCCAGCGCGTGCGCTCCAGCGCCGCCGCGCACTGCGCCTCGGTGCCGAAGCGTTGGAAGTGCTCGAACAACGACATCCCGTGCTGGAACTGGATCCGATTCATGGCTATGGCTGGCTCACTCGGGTGGTGGATCTGCCTGCAGTCTGCGCCCGCCGGTGGCTCATTCCGTGAGCCTGGCGGAAGAATCTTTCTAATCAGGAAGCCCTTTGTCGGTTCCAAAATCCCCCCAGCAGCGCCGTATGAAACCGCTTAACGGCTTCGCCACGGGAGAGACCTGAAACCGAGCCGTTGTTTCGGCGCATTCCGGGCCATCTCCGCGATGTTACCCTCGCCCGCGCCACCTCGATCCGAATCGGACACCTGACCCGAGAGCAAGCATCCCGACGCGCATGACTCGTGTCGCCGCCTGGACAAAGATCGTCATGGAACCACCTGGTAGGTCTGCGTGGCTTGATTGTTGTCCTCGTTCGACTCCGCCGTGACACATCGGCCGTCGATGAACGCCCGAAAGGTCTTGGACTGCGCGGATCCCGCCGGCAGCCTCGTAACGACGAGCGTTCGGCTCGCGCCCGCGGCGAGACGGCCTACCGCGATAGACTTGTCGCTCGCCGCGCCGCAGGCCTGAGTCATGGATTGATTCGTCCAAACCAGCAGTGCATCCGAAAGCCCCGCGGCGGTGCCCTGGTTCGTCACCGTCACCCTGGCCCTGAAGGTCCGATTCGCCCGCGGGGTTTCCGGTGTCAGCAGGATCCGGGTGATCGTGAAGTCCGGAGCGGGCGCGGCCGGAACCTGGTAGGTCTTCGCGAGTTGGTTGTTGGTCTCGTTCGATTCCGCCGTCTCACACCCGGCGTCCACGAAAGCCATGAGGGTCCGGGTGCCTGCACCGGGCGCAAGCAGGCCGGTGAAGGTCAGCGTGCGGCTCGCCCCCGCGGCCAGGCTGCTGAGTGTCTTGGCCGCATCCCCGAGCGCACCGCAGGTGGGCGCGCCGGCCTGGTCGGTCCACAACTGCAGTTGCCACGGCACCCCCGCACCCGGCCCCTGATTCAGAACGGTGACCTCAGCACTGAAGGTCTCGCCCGCCTGCGGGGTCGCGGGCGTCAGGACGAGGTTGGTCACGACGAAGTCCGGCAACGCGGCCGGCACGCCGCCGAGACTCGCCTCGGCTGTATTGCCGAATGCGCCGATGTTGACCCGGCCACCGTTGGGCTGGGGCTCGGATCCGAACGGCGAGGTCGGATCACCGGCGTCGATCGCCGGACTCTGTTGCGTATCGACGACCCAGCTTCCCTGCGAGGGCAGATAGCGGCCGATTTGAGAGCGCAGATGGAAGTCGCCCGCCGCGGGATCGGCGAAGAGCGGATTCGCAGACAGATTGCCCGTGCCGGGCCAGACCTCCTGGCTGAGCGACCAGGTCAGGGTCAGGTCGCTGCCCTCGCGCACATAGAAGTCGTCGCCGTTGCCCCAGAAGAGGCTGTCGAGGATATCGGCGAAGGATCCCTGATCGATGAAGATGCCGTTACCCCCGCGTGAGGTCGGATCCGCGCCGACATCGGCGTTGTTGAAGGCGACCGTACAATTGCGCATCTCCAGATGGGATGGTCCGGGGGTTCCGTCATCGAGCGCGACACCCCCTCCGATCCCCTCCTCGGTGGTGTTGTACACGACGAGATCATTCTGCATCTGCGCCGCGGCACCCTCGTCGATGAAGACCCCGCCGCCATAACTAGGCGCATAGTTGCCGCGAATCAGGTTCTGCTCCAGGGAGGCGTTCGAGCCCGCATTGACGATCAGAAGCCCCCCGCCCCAGCCGTAGCCGAGCTCGACCCGATTCCCGGAGATCCCGTTGCGGGCAAGATGCGCGGTTCCCGCCAGATAGATCCCGCCGCCGTGATCGTCATAGCAGATGTTGTCCTCGATCCGGCTGTCCTGGATCAGGAGCCCCTGGGCCTGGCCCGAGATCCCGGCGCCGCGTCCACCGTGATTCGCGCGGACCTGACTGTCGAGGATCTGCATCCCGCTCCCGCAGACCAGGATCCCGGCGCCGCGTGTCACCTCTCCGACCTGGCCGTTCTGATCCACCAGGAGGTTGGTCAGGACCAGATTGTCCGGATGCGGCCAGGACACCTGCGTGTCGCAGACGACGCCCTTGCGGCTCTGGGTCACCCGCAGATTGTCGAGTCGCCCGTGATAGGGATTCGCATCGAAGCGGGTGAAGGTGACGCCCGCCATGTCCGAGCCACCGCTGATCCGCGTCGCCTCGGGATCGAGGTCGCGGATCTCGAAGGCGCCACCGTGACCGGCGGCATAGTCGCTCGCCTCGGCGCCCGGATAGCCGCCGAGGATCGTCAACGACTTGCCCGCGCTCTGGACAGCGGCATAGGTGCCGATGGCGACCTTGAGCGTGTCCCCGCCGACGGCCGCAGTGACGGCGTCCTGCAGGGTTCCGAAGGGAAACTGAGCGGTCCCGGTTGCGCTGCCGCTGGTATTGGAATCGTCGACGTGGAGGACGGCACCCCGGACCTGGGCGTAGTGCCCGGTCAGGCGAGGCAATGGTGTGCCCTCGATGGCGATCCGTAGTCGCGCCGGGGCCGTCCAGCCGCCGATGCTGCTGAATTCGACGAGATGCGTTCCGGGCGGAACGCCCTCTTCGGTCTCACCGCCCTGGTACCACTGGGTCTCGCCTAGGCGCCGCCAGCGCGCACCCGCCTGACGGGCGGCCAGGGGCTCGATCCGGACGGTCAGCACGCCGCCACCCGGCTCGGAGAGCGGATACTCGAAGGCGCCGATGTCGATTGCGCCATTGTCCGCGCGATGACGCGCCCCGCCCGCCGGATCCGGCGTCGCATCGGGCGGAAGCCGCGTCGGCGCGGCCAACGGCGACGGAAACGCGAATCCAGGGGCCGCGACGCTCGGCAGACGTCCCGCGTCGACGAGCGGGCTGGTCTCGGTCGGAAAAAGGTTCCCGGCGGCCAACGCGACCAACCCGGGATCGGCACCGAAGAGTGTCTCGGTCAGTTGGGCCGGGACGTCCGTGGCGCCCGTCTTCACCCAGTTGGCCCGACCGGCGATGACCGGCTGACCGGTGACCCAGGTCGCCTCAAGCGTGCGCATGAACGACAGAGTGCCGCTCGGATTGTGAAAGACGTTGTTCTGAATCTCGACCGACTCGAGCTCATCGAAGAGACGGAAGACGGCTCGGGTCCCGTTGAGCAGGGTGTTGTTCAAGAACCGATAGCGCCCGCGCGTCGCCCCGGTACCGTCGCCTCCGATCCGGATCACATAGAAGTTCGGATCGTTGCCGAAAGCGGTCTGGCGCTTGATGAGCACATTGCCCACGACATCGCTGTCTTCGCGCTTGAGTGACCAGTCGCCATGGTCGGCGTCCCCATCCGGACCGATGAGCTCAAGCTCGTGGTAAAAGGCGCCCTCGATCCGGTTGTAGTAGATCTCGTTGCGCTCGGCGCGTGACTTCACATTGTTGCCGCCACGGCCGTTGTGCACCAGGCAGTGCTGCATGCGAAAGACACTGCCCGGATGATTGACCTCGTCCGTCGCCATATAGACTTGGTGCGCGCTCCCGCCCTCCCCGTTCTCGGTCAGCTCGGTGCATTCGAGCAGCAGCGACCCCGATCCCTGGTCCGCGCCAAGGATGCCGTTGCGATTGGACCGGATCAGACAGTCGCGGATCGTCAGATCCTTCGCCTGGTGGAAGATCCCGCGGTTGGTTGCATTGGCGACCTCGAAGCCCTCGAACACATAGTGGTGGCCGCCGTTGGGTCCGTTGTAGGGCCAGGGCGTGGTGAATGCGACGGCGTTGGTGCCGCCGGAGATGACCGGGCGCTTGCCATTGACCCGGACACCACGGATATGGATCTTCTCCTCGGGGCTCCCGGGGCGCGTGAAGACCACCTCGCCGGGATAGACCTGGTCGCCGTCGACCTCGACGACATCCCCCGGATTCAGCAGGCCGGCGACCTGCTGCAACTGCTGGTAGGGCCGCGTGGGACCGACGAGATAGGTCGCGGCATGCAGTGAGCCGGGCATGATGGTCAACAGCCCCATCAGCAGAGACAACGCGCGTCTGGACATGACCAACCTCCGTCCGATCTCAAGGGCAGCGCCAGAAGACTCGCGGAAGTCGATGCCCCTTATGCACCCGCATGGCTTCCGATAGACCCGCCTGATGCCGCGTCGTTGCGGATATTGCATTGAAAGCGGGGATGGTGGATGCGCTGCGCTTATCCACCCTACCCAATTGTAGGCGTTGGGTGGATAAGGCGCGCGCTGGGCCGTTGCGGGTCGGCGACGATGTCTGCCGCGCCGCAGCCAACGGCACCGCCCGGGGCATTGGATGAGTTGGTCAATCAACAACTGTTTTGAGATATCCTCTTAAGTCTGACTTCCCGAATTCCGGCTGCTTGACTTGAGAGTATGCAGCAGGATCTGACCTCTCGCCTGCGATTCAGGAGATCCACACCATGATGAAAATGGCCAGTGCTGCGGCGATGTCCGACTCGACCGGAGATGTCGTCGATGCGTGCATCGAGGAGCTGCTTGCTCGGGACTTGATCGAACCCGATTACCTCATGGCGCAAGCGGATGCCCGACATGATCTGAGCACGGTCTCGGACGCCCTGCGCAAACGCTGGCCAGGCGCACGGCTGCACCTCGCCACCTCCTGCCATGGCAGTTTCACCGAGACTGCGCTGGCCATGGGGCCGAAGCCGGGGTTATGCCTCTTCGCCATTACCGATCCGGAAGGCGACTATGGCACGGCATGCGGCGAGTTGGGCGCCGACGCCCGTTCTGCCGCCTCGGCGCTCACACGCGCAGCGCTGAGAGATGCCGGTCGGTTCGGTGAAAGCCCAACGTTGGTGTGGATGTCGAGCGCGCCCGGCGACGAGGAAGACGTCATCGCGGGCATTCAGGATGTGGTATCCGATACCACGCCCATCGTTGGCGGCTCAGCGGCGGATAATGAGATCGCCGGTCAGTGGCGGATGTCCGATGGCGAGAGGGCGGTGTCGCAGGGCATGGTCTTGAGCGCGCTGTTTCCCACCGGCAAGGTCGGTGCGGCCTTTCACTCCGGTTACACTCCAACATCAGAAGGTGGCCGAATCACCCGCTGCAACGGTCGCCAACTGCTCGAAATCGACGGTCGGCCCGCGGCCGAAGTCTACGCCGAGTGGACGGACGGTGCAGTCGAGATCCCGAAGACCGGTGTCGAAAACGTCCTGATGAGCACGTCACTTTGGCCGCTTGGTCGGACCATGAGCACGCTCGGCGGGGCGGATGTCTACATCCTCTCTCACCCCGAAACCATCCGCCCGGACGGTTCGATGACCTTGTTCACTCGGGTCGCGGAGGGCGACGAGGTGGTGCTGATGAGCGGCACCATCGATGCCGTCATCAATCGTCCCGTGTTGGTGGCTCAGGCTGCGGCGCGGGTCGGAGAGATTGAGCCCGACGACGTTGCCGGCATGATCCTGGTGTTCTGCGCCGGCTGCATGCTGACCGTGCAGGCGCAGATGGACCAGGTCCGCGCCTCGCTGGCGAAGGCCATGCCCGGTGTCCCGATGATAGCGGCCTTCACCTTCGGCGAGCAGGGGCCGGCCGTCGCCTGCCACAACCGCCACGGCAACCTCATGATCTCGTCCGTGGTGTTCTCTCGCGCACGCTGATTGCCGATTTGTCATGTCCAAAAATGAAGCCCTGATGCTGGATGCCTTGGTCGAGTTGGCCAATCTGCGCGAACGCGACGAGCGGATGCGCAAGAGCAGCGAGGCGATTGCCCGCGCCCTGCAAGACCTGGGCGACAGCGACGACTGGGAGCACGGACCGGAGCGTCTGCTCGTCAATCTGAGTCAGGCACTGGGCGTCGACGACATCGTGCTCTGCTCACTTGACGCACCGCTCCTGCCCTTTACAACGCCGAACCCCAATCCGGATTTACTCACCTGCACGCAATCCGCGCCCTGGCTGGACTACCTCGCCAAGCGGCCCCGGCGAGTGCTGGCCGATCCGAGCGCCTTGAACGAGGCGCTGAACCTGACGCTGCCCCTGAGCGGATTGAAGTGCCTGCTGTCTGGCCGTGTCGATGTCGGTGAGGACCGGTTTCTGCTGGTGTGTGCGGAAACCGATGATCGCCGCCACCTGCTCGGGCCCGATCAACAAGACCTCTTCCATCGGTTCCTGCCGATCTTTGCGCAGGCCCTCCGACGGCGTGCCGATGGGCTGCGCGCCCGCGAGAGCGCTCAGCGCGAACGTGCCCTGGCCATTGCAAAGGAAGCGGCCGAGCAAGCCAGCGGCGCCAAATCCGATTTCGTCTCGCACATGAGCCACGAGTTGCGCACCCCGCTGAACGCCGTGATCGGCTTCGCCGAGCTCTTGCAGTCCGAACCGCTGTCCGCGCAACAGCAGCATTACGTCGACCTCATCGCCGTCTCGGGCAAGCATCTGATGGATCTCATCAATGCCGTGCTCGATATCGCCAAGATCGAAGCCGGCGGCGTCACGCTGGAGCGCATCGACTTCGACCTGCAGGAAACCATCGAATCAGTGCGGAGCATCGTTCTCGAACGAGCCGTAGCGAAGGGTCTCAACTTCTTAATCGACATGCCGCCCAACTTGCCCATGCACATCGTTGGCGACCCCACACGATTGCGCCAGATCCTGATCAACCTAATCACCAATGGCATCAAGTTCACTGAAGCCGGCACAGTAGAACTGCGGATCACCAATAATAACGGAGAATTGGGCTTTCACATCCGTGATACCGGGATTGGCATGGATGCAGCCACCCTGGCTCAGCTGTTCAAACCATTCACCCAAGCCGACGACAGCATCACCCGCAAATACGGCGGGACCGGTCTTGGATTGATCATTTCAAAGGAACTGGTGCAAGCCATGGGCGGAAGCCTCGAAGTCGAGAGCGCGGTCGGCGTGGGCACATGCTTCCACTTCCATCTGCCCCGACAGGAGGCACCGCGCGACTCCGACCGCCCGAGCAAAAACGTCTGTCCGGATCATCTCGCACCTGACCAATCTCCCTTGAGCGAGCGCGTCGGCGGTCGTATCTTGTTGGTCGATGATAACCCGATCAATCAAAAGATTGGCGCCGCCATGCTTGGGCGGTTGGAATTGGAGTTCGCGCTCGCCGACGATGGTCGGCATGCCCTGGAGCGGCTCGCGTCTGACAGCTATGCACTGGTCTTGATGGATATGGAGATGCCGATCCTCGATGGCTTGACCGCGACCCGTGCCATCCGCGAACGCGAGCGCGAACGAGGCCAACCTCGTCTGCCGATCATCGCCATGACCGCCAACGCTATGAGCGAGGACCGCGCGCGCTGTTTTGATGCCGGCATGGATGGCTATATCGCAAAGCCCATGAGCCTCGACGCCATCGACTCCGAGATCCGCCGTCTGTTCCCGCAACGCCACTAGTGCAACGGTTCAGAAATTCCGAGACCGTCCGAGATCATCTTCGTAGTCGTTGTCGTTGTCGTTGTCGTCATCGACTAAGGTGATTTCCGGGAAAGGATCTACCGGCGTGTAGGGGCGAATTAATTCGCCCCTACAGTTCCTACAGGTCTTCCTGGCATGCGCAGCACAACCAACCGTCGGCGCAAGTTGTGCTTCCTATCGTCAGCACAACCTACGTGTATGGAAGTTTGCGGAAATCGCCTAACGACAACGACAACGAACGGTTCCGAGACATCTGCCGTGCTGCACGAGGCGCTCAAACGGTCTCGAGCTGCCCAGAGCCTCACCAACTGCCGTGGGTACGCAAATCAGCAGACTTTGGCGTCGAGCCAATTCCGCCGGTCGCGAGCGGCGACGCGTCTGGCGTAGCCCAGTTGGATTCGGCCTTGATCCAAGGCCCTGAGCGGTGCCCCGACGGAGTGGACCAGTGATCTGAAGCCCTTGATTTCAGAACTCGTCTTGATGGATGACACGGTCTGGATCCTTTTCACGGCTAAACCTCTTCGGGTTGGACGACTGACATGAAGATTTTCCTCGGCGCACATCCCTAATCCTAGACGGGGCGGCGCGGAACTTCAAACTGCGGTTTTCATTTCGCGGAAACCCTGCTCAATCCGCATGCAGCAGGCCGCATGCGCCGTGCAACCGCATCCTCCGCCGCTACGCACTGTGGCGTCCATCAGATCTGGAGAAGCATCCGCTTCGCACGCGGATCGCATGGTGATCTGCACAAGGGCGGCTACGGAAAGCCTGCGCCCATGTAAATACCGGTGTCGCTGTCGCCGGTGATGCCCACGCCGAGCCAGGCGGGGCCGATCAGGGTGTCCAGGCCAAGGAACAGGCTGCCCCCGAAGCGCGTCCCGGGTTCGGTGAGGCTGGGGTCCGTATCGGCGATCTTGCCAGCCTCCAGGGAGGTACCCAGGTATAGCCCGCGGGCCCACGAGGGCGTGAGTCCGGGCAACCGACGGTAGGCGGTGACCGAACCGAAGGCCGTCTGTCCGCCGCGGAACTGCTCCTCGCGATAGCCCGACAGGTGCAGGAACCCACCCAGCGGGAACTGCTGGTCGTAGGGCATCGGGTCGCCGAAAGCCTGTCCGTACTGGACGCGGAGCGCCAAGGTGGCGTCTGCGCGGCTCCAGGCGCCGGTCCAGAGACCGAGCAGACGGCGGTAATCCAGGTCCGCCCCCAGCGCAGGTGTCGGGGCGCGCAGGTCGACCAGCAACCGCTGGCCGCGGTGCGGCAGCCAGGCGCTGTCGAGGGTGTCGAGGACGAACCGCAAGCGGGGACCGCTGCGCTTATCGCCCCCTTCCGGAAGGGTTCCGGGCTCGCCGGTGTCGCGGTCCAGGCTGGAGTCGATGTAGGCGGCGCCGATGCGCAGCTCCGCGTTGCCGTCGAGCAGGGTCGCCCCGAGGTCCACCCCGGCCGTGAGGGTCTGGATCTCGTAGCGCGCGATTCGGCTGCCCTGACGAAACACGCTGAAGGGGTCGGTACCGAAACCCATGTCGGCGGCGACGAACAGCCGACGGTCGATACCGAGGGGCTGATAGAGCTCGGTGGC
>NZ_JBBWVD010000024.1:0-100255 GCF_041903745.1 Thiocapsa sp. C2-2m
GGTTGTGGTTTGGGGTTGGGGGGGGGGGGGTGCGGGGTGCGGGGTTCGGGTGATTATCGGAAAGAGAACGGCCGTGTCGAAGCTGCGGATGCCTGGAAGACCTGCAGGGGCGTAGCAGTGTAGGGGCGAATTTATTCGCCCCTACACTGCAGCCATGCGTGGTCGTGGTACGTATGCGCGGAAATCGCCTCAAAATCCGCCGGGGTGCGGGCTTACCCGTTCCTTGTCGAGGAAGGCGGCAAGATAGCGGGCTGTCAGCTCGGGCGACTGATAGAAAAACCCGTGTCCGCCGCCCTTGATCTGAATCACGGAGGCGCCGGCGATGCGCTCGGCGATGATCCAGGCATTGCGCGGCGGGATGACGACATCCTCGGTACCGGTCATCAGCAGGGTCGGGGCAGCGATCTCGGACAGTCTTGGGCAGACGCCGGGCCAGGCCCGGAGTGTGTCGGCCTGGCGCAGCAGATTCGCATCGTCGATCGGTGCCGTGATCGGCGGAAAGACCTGCATCGGGTCCGGGGTCTCCCGCAACCAGTCGGCCGGGAAGAGGTTCTCGAACATCCGCCGGATGCGCTCCTCGAGCGTCCCGGACAGGTCCACCAGCCTCCGCCAGACCGCCTCGTCGGGCCAGATCGCGTCCGTGCCGCCGCAGGATGCGGACAAGAGGACGAGCTGCTCGACACTCTCCGGATGCGTCAGCGCGAGCTCCTGCGCGATATAGGATCCCATGGACCAGCCCAGGACGTGGGCGCGGTCGATATCCAGCGCCTGCAGCAGGGCATGGGAATCGGCCGCAAAACGCGTGATCGAATAGTCCTGTTCCGAGGAGGTGCTGTAACCCATGCCGCGATTGTCGAAGACGATTACAGGGCGCTTCCGGGCCAGCGTCTCGACGATCATCGGAGGCCACATCTCCATCAGCCCACCGTAACCCATGATCATGAGCACGGGGACGCCATCTCGGGACGGCCCGAAGATACGGTAGGCGATTTCGATATCGTCGATGGACGCGCGCTCGATCATGCTGTCGACTCCGTTGGGGTCTGCCGATCCCGTTGCGGGGCTCGGGCGCTCGAATCCAGGTTGATCAACTCTGGGGTGATCAACTCTGGGGTGATCAACTGTGGGCTGGTCGTCTCCGGGCCGGCCAACTCCGGACTGGACAGCCGCAGCGGCGCAGAGCACGCCGACTAAGGCAAGTAAGCGCAAGCCCCCCGAGCTCAAGCCGACGCCCCGCCGAGCGCGCCCGAGGGCCGGCGCACGATCAGCTCCTGGGTCGGATAGGCGAAACGGATGCCTTCCTCCTGGAACTTGCGATAGATCGCAAGGTTGATGGCCTGTTGGATGTCCATCTAGAGCGTGAGATCGGCACCGATGCCATAGTAAACCACCTCGAAGTCCAGCGAAAAATCACCGTAGGCGGCGAAGTGGGCACGATCGAGAAGTCACCCACCTTGAAAGGTTTGGCCAGGATGATGACCATGGAATGGAAGACGTCGGAGAGGATGTTCTGCACCGCGAAGGCCACGGCGATCCCGCCGACACCCAGCGCACCGATGAGACCGGCGATCGGATACTCGAAGTGAGCCATGATCGAGACCACCACGACGATCCACACGCCGACCCGCAGAAAGAACTACAGAAGGCCGTAACCCGTAACGGCCGAGGGGTCTAGCTGCTCTTTTTTTGCTGCGCTGGCGCTGGACGAAATCGACCAGGCCTGCGGTTGCCCAGATCCCGACCTGCACCTAGACGGCGACCACCAAGAGCGTCCACAGCCAGACCTTGAGGTGACCTTGGGCCAGGCCGGAGACGGTCATGGCCGCGTAAAGAGATGCCAAGTCCACTCCGTCGCGCAATCGAAAGGGCCGGTTGGGATGCGGGATCGACCGACTGATTCTCGCAAGCCTTCATCTTGCCGGGGCTTGACCCGGATCAGTCTTACCTCGCCGTTTGTTGCGGATCCGCAATTCCGACGGCAGACGAATGGATCACACTTCCCGTGTTGAACCGCTCGGCCGAAACCGTTCGACCAAACCACTCCGAGACCTCACGCGATCGTGCATCCGGCCGGCAGCGCATCCTTACTCGTTCGCTCAACCGAGAGACCTGATTTATGTCGTCGCAACCCCTGCGTATCGTCGTCATCGGCGGCTCAGCCGCCGGTCCCAAGGCCGCCGCCAAGGCCCGCCGGATGGACGAGCATGCCGAGATCACCCTGATTCAGCGCGAGCCGGATCTGTCTATGGCGTCCTGCGGCTTCCCCTACTATGTCGGCGGAACCTTCGACGACCGCAACATGCTCGTCTGCACACCGGCGGGCATCGTCCGGGATCCGGCTTTTTACGGCAAGGCCAAACGCATCCAAGCCCTGGTGCGGACCGAGGCGACCGAAATCGACCGGGTCGCCAAAACCGTCACCTATCGGGATCTACCGACCGGCGAGGTGCACACCATCCCTTACGATCGACTGGTCATCGCAACGGGCGCAACGCCGCTGCGCCCCTCCGTGCCGGGCATCGAGCTCAAGGGTGTTACGACCCTGCATTCGATGGCCGATGCCGACGCCCTGCGGGCGGTACGCGACGATAAGAAGACGACCAAGGCCGTGGTCGTCGGCGGCGGTCTGATCGGTTTCGAGGTCTGCGAGGCCCTGCGGCTCGCCGGCATTCACACGACCGTGATCGAAAAGACCCGGCAGATTCTGCCCTTTCTTGATCCCGACCTGTCGAAGCTGGTCGAGAACCACGTCCGCGCGCACGGCCCGGACATCATCGTCGGCAACGGCGTTGCCGAGCTTCTCGGCGACAACGGCAAGCTCATCGGCGTCAAGCTCGACAACGGCACCGAGCTGCCCTGCGAGGTCGCAGTCATCGCCGTCGGGGTCAGACCCAATGTCACGCTCGCGCAAGCCGCCGGGATCGAGATCGGCTCGGTCGGGGGCATCCGGGTCAACGAATACATGCAGACATCCGACCCGGATGTTTACGCCGTCGGCGACTGCGTGGAGTGCACCTCGCTGGTCAGCGGCAAAGCGGTGCGCGCGCCCTATGGCGACCTCGCCAATCTACAGGGACGCGTCGCCGGTCAGAATCTGGTAAAGGAAGGCAGCGCCCGCTTCCCCGGCATCATCCAGACCGGCATCTGCAAGATCTTCGACTACACGGTCGGCTTTACCGGACTCTCGGCCAAGAATGCGCGCGAGGCGGGTTTCGACGATATCGAGACGGCGATCATCTCCGGGCTCGACATCCCCGGCTACATGAGCGGCAAGCTACTGATCAGCAAGCTGGTCGCGGATCGCAAGACCGGCCGTATCCTCGGCTTTCAATGCATCGGTCCCGGCGATGTCAGCAAGCGTGTGGCGGTCGTCGCCATGGCGATCCGCGGCACGCTGACCGTCGACGACATGGTCAACGCGGACCTGCCCTATGCCCCTCCCTACTCGCTCGCCATCGATCATGTCATCAGCTCGGCCCAGGTCATGGACAACAAGCTCCAGGGTCGGATGCAGGGGCTCACGGCGAGCGAGGTCAAACAGCGCGTCGACACCGGCGCCGACTGCTATATCCTGGATACCCGTAGCCCTCTGGAGTTCGAGGAGACGCGCCTGGGCATCGGCGAGACCCTGATCCCGCTCGGTGCACTGCGCGATCGATTGGGCGAGCTGCCGCAAGACAAATCCAGGGAGATCATCCTCTACTGCAAAATCTCGCTCCGCGGCTACGAAGGCGCAGCCATCCTTAACGCCTACGGCTGGCACAACGTGAAGGTCATGGAAGGCGGCGTTGTCGCCTGGCCGTACGCGAAGGAGAAGTAGCGCGCCCTGGACTGCTACTGGCTACCCGCCACTCGAGCCGACGCTGATCGCTTCCGCAGCAAACAAGGCGTCGAGCTGCGGATTGGTCGTCACCAACAGCAGCTTTTTCTGCATCGCTGTCCGGTTGATCTCAAGACGGAAGAATGCGTCCCCGCCCGCCGGCGCATGCCGGCGGCGGATCAATTGGATCCGCCCGAACAGATGCCCATGGCGTTCGACGAAACGCGCCAGCCCGACGGCCCCCTCGAACTGGCGGTCGATGTCGACTGCCGATGCCTCGATCTCGTACTCACCGCCCGGCGCCGACAAACCTGTTCCGTGCTCGACCTCCATGGTTGCGATCCTCACCCCCGTGATCGACACCTCGGCCAAGGCGAAGGCACCGGACGCCTTCAGGCCAGCCAGCTCGGTGCCCATCCAATCGAGGATCTCGGACTTGGCGACATTCCACACCTCCGCGTCAATGCGGTCGAGGGTCAGCCCCGAGCCAGCGCGTGGTAACGACGCAGGTGACTCTGGGCACGGGCCGCGTTGACCCGAGAGGTCACCAGCGCGCCAATGGCCTCGAAGACCGCATCCAGTCCCGGCCGTCGGGTCAGGATGACCAGCTCGCGGGCCGAGCCGGTCTCGGACGGCGGCACGTCCTCGACGTTGCGCAGGTCATCAACCACGACCTTGACCGCAGCCTCGTCGAAATAGGGAACGAAGAGATGCACGTCGTTGAGCAACGCATCCGGCACGATCGAGAGGGTCGCCCAGATCGGCCAGGTACGCCCGTCGCCCTGCCGGGTCAGGAGCTGGAAGTCGAAGAGCTTGACCTTCATGGCTGGCCCCCTCCACGAACAGCGGCGGCTCCGGGGCCTCTCTCGGCAATTCCGGACGTGGGCCGATCACGCCGGACTTGAGCCAGAGGACCGGCAGGATCTCCCGGAAGGCCCGCCTCAGGGCGACCCGGTCCCTATCGAGAAAATCCAAGCGGAAATAGGCCAGGTTGACTGGAAAGCCGTCCGCAAGCGGCCGCTTCTCGTCCTCCATGACCAGGAGTGGACCCGGTACCTCGGCTGCGTCCGCCTTCAAGGTATCGAACCGCTTCTTGATGGGTGTCAGGATGTAGAACTCGCGGATCTGGTCCTGGCCTTCGAGCGCAGCGAGCCAATCCTCGGCCGCAGCCTCGTCGAAGAGTAGGGTCGCAGAATGGTTCTCGGAGACGATGAAGGGACAGGGGTCCGTGACCAGGGTCTGGGGCAGACCCTCGATCAGAGCGACCAGTTGCTTCTTCTTGGCCGGTGTATCCATGGCGCTCGGGTCGATGAAGCCGATCTGGACGAATCGCCGCTGGCGCTCTCGCTCCACCCGCATGCCGGTGAGATAGTCGCCCTGCAGCGCCGTGCCGTCGTCGCGTACTCCTCGGAACGGGACAGCCGACCCTGCCCCCCCTTTTGGTTGATCACGATAGTGACCAGCTGACGTGATGCCTCCGGATAGGTTTGCTCCAAGAGCATCCCCAGATGGTGGACCTCAGGCTCGTCGATGGTGACGATCAAGACACCCGTATCCGGCTTCAACAACCACTTCGCCAGACGAAGTCGCCGCTCCATGAAGGCGCGCCACTTGGAGTGCCGCCAGGCGTCATTGCCATCCACGTAGTTGTTGTTGTATTTCCAGTCGCGGGCACCGGTGTTGTACGGTGGGTCGATGTAGATTCAATCCACCTGACCGGCGTAGAGAGAATGCAGGGCCTGCATGGCATGGAAATTGTTCGCCTCGATCAGGACATGCCAGGGCGCATTCGCCGGGCCATTCTCGACACTCGCCAAGGGGATCAGGGCGGGCCAAGCAGGAATGTCACTTGGTCCGGATACGAGTCGGTTTAAAAGAACGCGAGCTCCTGCGGTCCGAAGTCACGACACTCGAAGGACTCCTCGGCAATCTGTCGGAAGACCGAATCATCGAGCGCATCGGATTCGAGGAGCGCCCGAGGCAAGCCCAAGCGCGGCTTGCCGTGCTCGAGGCCAGCGCCTTGGCCAAGGCGCTGCCCATAACCCTCCGCGGTGCGCCGGTCGAGGGTACAGGTTCGATCGCTGCCGGCTTTGCCGCCGCGGCACTCAAGGCATTCATCGAGGCAACCAATACGATGGCGGCCAGCCTAACATCGGAAGGGCTCAAGGGCCGCGGTCGACTCCCGGGTGCAAGTCGCTCTTTGCTGATCCTCGACACTGCCCAAGGCTCGTTCGGTTTCGAGCTTGAGCTACCTCCGCCGGTCGCTGAGCCGGCACAAATCCCGCTGCCGATCCCCGGCGAGGCGCAAGACCCCTATGCCTGGGCCATCGAAAGAACCTTTGACCTGATCAAGGACGCCGCCTCATCGGATGACGAGGGGATGTCGGACCTGATTGCGGAGATCCAGCCGCGTGCAGCGGCCAAGGTGCTGTCCGATCACGGTGCCGGATTCGCCGCCGAGTTCGAGGGTAAGAACATTAGCTACTCCGCCTTGCGAGCCCCCATGGGAGGACAATCTTGATTGTCCAGTGTCGATACCATTAATGATCGCCTCGCATGCAGTCCTACTTCTTGTCACAAGAGGCAAAGGCCTGTTTTCAGGTCGACCATGACGTGGTCGCAACCGTCCTTCAGCTCTCTGGTGAACGACACGGGCAAAGAGAGATTCGTCGGTGGCCGGAAGCATCCGCCTCGACCCGCGGCACCGGTTTCGGACCTGCCCTATACTTGACATCAGGTCGACCCCGCACAGCGCTTGAGGCTTGGCTGCCGTGATCGTGCCGAGTCCACGGCATCTCGGGGGTTGATGGCGGCAAAGGATGCCTCAGACGCCGCGACGGTGCGGCTGAACATTCGAGCACTGTATCCATGGCCGACACCTCCACCACCGCATCCCCTCCGCCCGAGACGCCGGACGTCGTCGGCGGGCTGGCGCCGACGGATGCGGCCGCTCTGTTGACCGGCTGTCGCGATCGGCTTGCGCACGGTTTGGCGACCGTTTTCGCTCAGCATCTCGGCGGCGCGAGCGAGGATTTTCTCGGCATGGCCGACCGCGCCACCAGCATGGAGCAACAGCAGCTCTACTTCTCGGCGATGGGTTTCCTCGACAACCGCGGGCAGCAGCTCCTGCAGCAGTTCCGCAGTGCCTACATCGCCTGTTTCGATGCAAGCGTCGCGGCCTTGCGGTCCAAGGAGACCGCGACGGTGTCGCACGAGACCGACGAGCTGCGTCTCGTGGATACCGACGACTTCGAGCGTGATCTGGCCATCGGCAAACTCTCTGCCCGTGCGGCATGCAACTGCTCGCAGCAGCTCACGGCGCTCGACCGCCGTCTCGCGGTGCTGCTGCGCGTGCCGCGGATCAGTCAGGACGACAATCCGCTGTATCCGCGCACCCTCTTCAGCGCCATGCTCCAAGCCCTGAACGACATGGATGTGCGCGAGCAGCTCGCCCTGATCCTCCTGCACGAGTTCGAGCGTCAGACCTCGGTCGAGCTTCCCGGCGTCTACGCGGATCTGAATCGTTTTCTTGTCCAATCCGGCGTGCTCCCGACCATCCCGCTTGCTGGACCACTATCGGCTCCCCGCAGCGAGACGCTCGATCACGGCGAGGGTCTGGTCAGCGGGATATCGGGATGGGCCGGATTCGAGCCGTCCGAAGACCTTGTCTTGTCCGGTCAGTCGGAGGGCTGCCACGACGGGCAGCAGACTCAAGCGGCGCCTCAGGTCGGCTTCGAGCGTCCGCAGCGCCTGCTGAGCGACGACGTGTTCGGACAGTTGGCGCGGGCGATTCAGACCGCGAGTCGCGGACGTGTCGTGCGCGGACCGGTTTCGGCAAGTGCCCCCCCGAAGGGCGGTAATGCGGCCTCGACCGACGGACCCGTGATCGGTCTTGCCCAGCTCATCGATGCCTTGAACGGGCTCCAACGCGGGTATACCGACTTCCGCCAGATCCCGGCACTGCGGTCCACCGAAATCGATCCGCGGCGCGGCAACGTCCTCCAGCAGATTCGCGCGACGCCAATGATGATGTGGTCCCGACCGCTCGATGCCATGACCATCGACATCGTTGCGCGGCTGTTCGATGCCATCTTCAACGACCCCGAGCTCTCGGCAACCGTCCGTGCGGAGCTCGCAAAGCTCCAGATTCCGGTGCTTAAGGTCGCGCTTGTCGACAAGTCGTTTTTCTCCGACCGCCGGCATCCCGCGCGGCGGTTGCTCGACGTGGTCGCCAGCTCCGGGATCGGGCGCAACGAGAAGGACGAGCCGCGAATGGTCGATAAGATCCGCGACATCGTCGACGCGGTCGTCGATGGATTCGATTCGGACCTCAACGTCTTCGCAGTGCAGACCCACAAGCTGGAAGAGTTTCTACGCGAGGAGGAGGAGCACGCACACAGCAAGTCGCAGCGGGTCTTCGATCAGCTCGAGCAGCGCGATCGCCAAGAAATCGTCACCTCGCGTGTCGATCGGGAGCTGGCTGCTCGAATCGGCGACGCAGGCACCTTACCCGTCCTGGTCTCGGCGTTCTTCGATCGGTTCTGGCGTCGGGTGCTCAACGATGTCTTCATTCGCATCGGCGACGCCGGAGTGCAGTGGCAGGAAGCGCTCGCCACCATGGACGACCTCATCTGGAGCGTGCAGCCGAAAGACACGGCCGAGGAGCGCAACCGGCTTCTGACGGCGCTGCCCGACCTGCTCAAGCGGTTACGTCGCGGCCTCGAGACGGTCCATCTCGAAGAGGCCTGGGATCCCTTCTTCGATCGCCTCATCCGCCTCCACATGGGTGCACTGCATAAGGAGCCCCCTCCCGACCAGGCATCGGACCAGGATGCCCTCGCGACCTCTTCCACGGAGGTTGCGCCGGAGGCGTCGGTGGCGACGTCCGACCTTGCCTTCGACGATGAGCCCGGAGGGGGCGAATACGCAAAGGCTGCAAGCGACGGAGCAGCGCACGAGGATGAGTACTCGGCGCTCGCCAGATCACTCGAGGTCGGCGATTGGGTGGAGTTTCAGAGCTTCCGAGGCACCCGCAAGACTCTGCGTCTCGGGTGGGTCAGCAAATACCGAGGCGTTTATCTCTTTACCAACCGGCAGGGCGACAACGCCCTGACCTTGGCGACCACCAGCCTTGCCGGACATCTGCGCAAGGGAACGGCGCGGGTGCTTAGCTCCGATCCGCTCACCGATCGTGCGGTGGCCCAGGTCTTCGAACAGGTGATGCCCGAAACGGCGGCCGATCCCGCCTGAAACCGCGGTCTTCCTTGCGGGCCGGACGGCCGCCTGGGATAGACGACTTGCAGTCGTCCTCTTCAGCCGACCCGACGGCCGGCTTTTGCTAGGGTTGTCGTTGTTGTAATCGTAATCGTAATCGAGAACGACAACGACAATGATTAGATTCGGCGATCAACTGATTTCTGACACGTTACGATGGCGCAGAGTCTCGACCAAGCGAGGGATCTCGGTCTCCAGCGTCAGTCGAGGTCGAAAGCCCAGAACGCGCTCCAGCTTGGCCGAGGAGAACCAAGCATCACCCATGAGCTTGCCGAGCCCGTCCAAGGTCAGCGGCATGCGTCGCCCGGTCAGGCGTTCGCCCACCGTGCCGATGCCGGCTGCGAGGCGTAGGACCGGCACCGGGATGGTCCAGCGCGGCACGGGCCGGCCGAGTGCGATGAGGCTCTGCTCGTAGAGCCAGCGGGTGGAATAGTCCCGGCCGTCGGTGACCAGGTAGACCTCGCCGGCCGTCTCGGGATGGCCGGCCACCAGGATCGCGGCGGCGACGGCGTCCTCAACATGGATCGCGGCACGGTGATTCTCGATCCGAGGCCAAGGCGGGAAGCGCCCCGCGGCGACCGCCTTGACCATGCGGGCGATGTTGCCGCTGTCCCCGAGCCCGTAGACCATGGGAAGGCGCAGAACCGCGGTATGTCGACCGGTCGCCCTTCCAAGCTCCAGGACGCTGCGCTCGGCGGCCAGTTTGGCGCGACCGTAGAGGCTGTCCGGCGCCGGGACAACCGATTCGTCGGCAGGTCGCCCGAGCGCGCCGGCTCGATCGCCCATTGCCTTGATGCTGCTGAGATAGATGACGCGTTGAATCCCCGACTGCTCGACGCAGGCCATCAGATTGGCGGTGCCCTCGGCGGTCACCGGCCAGTGGGAGGGCGCCTCGTAGATGTCCGGCTCGTCCGGACGCGGCGAATAGCTCGCGAGGTGCAACAGGGTGTCGATGCCGTCGCAGACCGATCCGAGGCTTGACGGGTCGATCAGGTCCGCGGCGCGGATCTCCGGCCCCGGCCCCGGCCCCGGCCAGAGTGTTTGCGCCGCATCCGAGGATCGCGTGACGATCGCCACCCGCTGGCCGGTCCGCAGCAGCTCCGCGACCAGCCGTCGGCCCACCTTGCCGGTCGCCCCGGTCACCAGGATCGATCCGAGCGGGGGGTATGCGTCTCGATCCATGATCACTCCGCCTTCCCCGATCTGGACCGACCGAACATCCGGCTTAGGGTGTCGACGAGGACCCGGCTCCAAAAATGGGCCCGGATGCCGAAGATGACCAACCCATTGAAGAGCATGGGATACTCCCGAGCTTGGAACTTGCGATAAAAGCGCTCCATCCCGCGATGTTTGTGGCGTTCGACCAGCAGGGGGCTGCGTCGGCTGCAGGCGCCCTTATGATGGATGACGCTGACATCCGGGACGAGCGCGATCGTCCAACCGGCCTGTCGAAACCGCACGAACCAGTCGAGATCCTCGCAGTGCAGGAAATAGCCCTCATCGAGCGGCCCGACCGCATCGAGCGCGGGTCGGCTCACCAGCATGAAGGATCCCGAGATCGCCTCGACCTCGATCGGCTCGGCGGGCAGCGGCTCGTGATGAAGGTTCAGACGGCGTCCGCCCCGATTGGGCAGGAGCCGATCGAGCCGCAGGATGCGTTTGAGCGCGATCCAGGGGTCCGGAATCGCGCGGCGGCTGGCGACCTGCTCGCTCCCGTCCGGGTTGCGCACGATGCAGCCGGCCATGCCGACATCCGGGCGGCTGTCCATGACGGCGAGCATCCGCCCCAGGGTGTCGGGGCCGACCAGACAGTCTGGATTCAGGAACAGCAGGCGAGCGGCCCGGGCGAGCGGCAAGGCGCGATTGTTGGCCGCGGCGAAGCCCAGATTGGCCTGGTTCTCGAGGATGCGTAGGCGCGGATCCGTGCCGAACAGCGCGCGCAGTTGCTCGAGACTCCCGTCGTCCGACCCGTTGTCGCTCACGACGACCTCGACCGGCATCTCCGATCCGAGCACCGCGCCGACACACTCGGTCAGCAGATCGCCGGCGTTGTAGTTGACCACGATCACGCCGACGACAGGGACTGATGCGTCCGTGCTCACGCGTCGAGCTCCAGATCGAGCGCCTCGCGCAGCGCCTGCTCGGCGGCGGCGAAGCCGAAATGGGTCTCCATCACCCGGATGCCTCCGTCGGAGAGACGCTGCCAGAGCACCGGATCCCGGTCGAGCCGCGCAACCGCCTCGGCGAAGGCCGGCGCATCGTCCGCGATCAGGACCGATTCGCCGTCGACTAGGTGCATGCCCTCCGCGGCGACGCGGGTCGCAACGACCGGAAGCCCGTGGGCGAGGCTCTGGTTGATCTTGCCCTTCACACCCGCGCCGTAGCGCAGGGGCGCGACCGAGACTCGGCACCCGGCGAAGAGGGGCTCGACATCCGGGACATGCCCGGCGATCTCGATGTCCGGCCCGGAGCAGGCGAGGACCTCGCGCGGCGGATCCGCCCCGATGACGCTGAGCCGGATGTCCGGAATTCGCTGGCGCAGCAAGGGCATGATCTCGCGACAGAGAAAGATGACGGCGTCGGTGTTCGGCGGGTGTGCGAAGGAACCGATGAAGAAGATGCCGCGCCGCGCCTCGAAGGGCGTGGCCGAGCCGAAGACGCGGTGGATGTTCGAAACGACATGGACCCGGACATCCGGCGCCTCCACAGCCAGGATGTTGCGCTCGGCCTCGCTCACCACGAAGGTCAGATCGGCGCGGCGCATGAGGTCCAGCTCCTGCGCCTTGCGCCGCTCGGCGACGCGAAGGGTCGCGCGATTACCTTGGAGCTGCGCGAGTCGCCGCTCGCGCAGGAAGTGCAGATCGACCGTATCGAAGACGATGCGTGCCTTGGTGCAATGGGTCCGGGCGGCGTCGAGTGTGGCCGCCGCCGCATCGGCACGGCTGAGAATCACCAGGTCGTAATCGGTGCCGTGACTGGCTAGATGATCGCGGATGCGGCGCACGTAGGGCCGGTAGAGCACCTCGACACCGATACGTTGCAGGTCGGCGACATAGGGCTGGGGTGCCTCCAGATTTGCAGCGGCAAAGGTCACCTTGAAGCCGAGCCCTTGCAGGATACGGAACAGGTTGATCATCCGCACCGAGCCAGACTCGCGATCCGGGGTGACCATGTAGTTGTCGACCACCAGGACGCGGCGTCGCACACCACGCTCCTTCGCCCGCTCCAAATCCTCGCCGCGCTGGCCGAAGCCGGCCAAGACCTCGGCCCAACGCTTCCGGAAGGTCTCGGCATTGATCCGCTGATAGCGCTTCAAACCCGTCTGGGTCTGCTCGTCGCGCCCGGCGCTGATCCCCTCGAAGTGCAGGACACGGGACAGCGGCTGGTAGTAGACCGCGCGCCAGGCCGCACGCACGCGAAAGGCCAGATCGGCATCCTCGTAATAGGCGGGTGCGAATGCGCTGTCGAAGCCGCCGAGACGCCTGAATAGCGCGGTCTCGATGGCGAGAGCTGCGCCCGAGCAATAGTCGACGGCGCGTCGATAGCTGTATTGGGGCTTGCCCGGGGCGTCGAGATGGCCGTAGTTCCAGGCCGTGCCGTCGGCAAAGAGGATGGCGCCGGCCTCCTGCTGCCGACCGTCCGGATAGAGAAGGCGGCTGCCGACGATCCCGGCGTCGGGCGCGTCCTCGAAGGTGTCAATGAGCGCGTCCAGCCAGCCGGGTTGGACCTGGGTGTCGTTGTTCAGAAAGACCAGATAGGCACCCTGCCCTGCCTCGGCCCCGCGATTGCAGGATCCGACGAAGCCCAGATTCTCTGGGTTTCGGATCAGGCGCAGACCGGGGTAACGCGCGAGACGCTCGGCAGTCCCGTCGCTCGAGCAATCGTCCACGACGATCGCCTCGAAGGGCCGTTCGGCGCCGACGCGAGCCAGCGCGGCGAGACAGTGATGGGTATAGCTGAACTGGTTGTGGACCGGGATCACCACCGAGACCAGCGGCGCACCGCGCGGCGTCAGGTCGACCGGCTCGAAGGGCTCGGCGAGCGCGAGCAGACGCGGCGGGTCGGCGACACGCAGCGGCGTGGTGCCGAGGCGACGCTTGAGCTTGCGCAGCAGGACGGCGACGCCCTCCGTGCGCAGGACATGGAGAGCGCGCGGGAAGTAGCGGAGGAGGATGTCCAGGGCGTGCGTTCCGGCAGACGATCCGACGGCCGTCATCCTACACCATCTACCAGGAGACGGCGGCCTCCGAGATCGCCTTGAGCATGTCCGCGACCTTGGCCATCGCCGGGCTGGATTCGACCTGATCGGCCGGGATCTCACGGTGGGCGACATAGGTCGTCCCGGTCTCCTCGGGCAAGGTGTAGACGGCAATGATGAAGGGGCAATTCACCACATGGGCCGGATTCTCGGTGCTCATCTCGCGCGACAGCACGGCACTGCAGAACTCGATGGACTCCGCCGCGCCGTAAAGCGGCGTATCCGTGCCGAGATCCTTGCCGGTGCGTTCGAGCATCTCGCCCATGTTCATCACGTTGTTGATGTACATGCCGCGTTCTTGGATCGCCATCTTGAGCCCTTCGAGCACATCTGCGAACTCGGAGTCACTGGTGTAGACGGCATAGCCGCCACCGAAGGCGGCTTGGGACAGGAGCCCGCCGGCCAACAGCAGTCCGGCGAGGCTGCGCTTGAGTTTGAACATGCGTCTGAATCCCCTCTTGATGTGCCGTCTCGCAACGCCGATCGCGGACCGAAACCGCGTCCTGCGCGAGCGGCAAAACCCCGCCGGACGGCGGGGTGATGACCGACAAGGCGTCGAATCGCCGGTGCGTCAGTATTGGTTCATCGGGCGGAAGGCCGGTGCGGACGGCCAATCACCTGCAGGCGGTGCCGGCGGTGGAGCGGACCGCTGCTGCTGTGCCGCCTCGAGCTCCTCGACGCGCCGCTTGAGGGCCTTGACCTCGGCGCTGTCGACCGGTGCCGCACCCGCGGCAGGCGCCTGGACCGGAGCAGGCGCGAATCCGGGGGCTGCGGCGGGAGCGACCGGGTAGCCGGGTGCGGCATAGCCCGGGGCAGGCGCCCCGTAACCGGGGGCCGCATATCCGGGCGCGCCGTATCCCGGTGCGTAACCGCCATAGGGGTATCCAAAACCTGGGGCGCCGTAGGGGCCGCCGTAATAGCCTTCGTCGTAGTCGTCGTAACGATCGCCGCCCATCCAGCGGCCTGGATTCATCATATTCCCGAAGTTGAAGGCTTGGCTGACGGGGGCGTAGACGGTCAGCGCAGCCAGGGCGGCGAGTGACACGGCAGACAGGGTCCTAATCGGTTTGATCGGCATCGGGGTTCCTCCGGGGTTGGTGTGATTTCTCTCGTGTCGCGCATTCGGAAATCTTCGCGAGTCGCGGTCTTTCGACGGCGACCCGGCCACTAATTACACCCAACGGCAAGGCGTCGCAATAGGCTCAGTCCTGCTCATGGGCGTGCGTGTGGTGATGATGAGCGTGGTCGTGCTCATGGTCGTGCTGATGCGCGTGGCCATGGCTATGGTGATCATGAGTGTGCCCGTCTGCCGCATGACCATGCAGCCGAGCCCCGTCGGGCTGGACCGAGGGGCGAATGGTACGCCCGAGCTCAAGCCGCGCGCGTTGGGCCGCGAGCTCGTCGGTCAGCCAGTGGAGCCAAGGCTCGATGTCCCCCTCGCCGCGCGTGGAGACCGACTCGAACGGCACCACGCTGGCAAGCTGGCGCAGATGGTGCTCGGCACGCTCGACCGAGAATTCGGGCAGGACGGTGAGCAGATCCGACTTGGTGCAAAGCACCAGGTCGGCAGCCCGGAACATGACCGGGTATTTCGCGGGTTTGTCGTCGCCTTCCGGGACCGACAGCAGCGTGACGTTGCGGTGCTGCCCGAGATCGAAGCTGGCCGGGCAGACCAGGTTGCCGACGTTCTCGATGAAGAGGATGTCGACCTCGTTGAGATCAAGGCGATGCAGGGCGTCGTGCACCATGTGGGCATCCAGATGGCAGGCGCTGCCGGTGGAGATCTGCACAGCCGGGACGCCCTTGGCGCGAATGCGCTCGGCGTCGTTCTCGGTCTCGAGATCGCCCTCGATGACGGCGATGCGCACCTGACCCGCTAGGGCGTCGATGGTCCGTTCCAGTAGGCTGGTCTTCCCGGCACCGGGCGAGGACATGAGATTCAACGCCAGCACCTGATGACGATCGAAATGCTCCCGATTGTGGGCCGCCTCGTGATCGTTCTCCGAGAGTAGGGCTTGGAGAACGGTAACCGCCGCACGGCCGTCGGCGGTCTTGGCGTGTTTGCCGTCTGCCCGGACCAGATGCTCGTTGCCGGGGGTGATATTGCAGCCGCAGGTATCGCACATGAGTGATGGCTCCATAGACACCGCCCTCCCTGGCCTCTAGGGGACCAGGTGGGGCCGGGGCATTCGGATCTCGACATCGCGAGGTCGACTCCGGATTCGTCGCGCATCGCCGCTCCGGGCGAGCGCATCATTCCGAGTGTACGCTTCTAAAACGCGTCAGGCATGTTATGCACGCTTATCGGTCGGGGCTTGCCTCGGTACCCATCCAAGACCTCAGTGGTGACGCATTTTAGAAAATTCTCCTTTTTTCCTAAACCGCGTCGCGCCGGCATTTTGGATTCATGCGAGGCCAAATTCCGCGCCAAAGGCTCCGGGTGAACGCAAAAACGCGGTTTAGTCCGGGATGGTCAGCTCCAGGTTTGCCAACAACAGCTCGTCCCCGCTCACCAAGCGCGTCTTGTAGCTGCCGCAGTCCCCGCACAATAGCCGGTTCGGGGTGGCGTCGGTCTCCGCGCCGCAGTCGTTGCAGGCCACGCGCACGGGGGCGGTCTCGATCACTAGCTCGGCCTTCTCCGCGATGGTTCCCGCCGCGGCCAGCGGATAGGCGTGCTGTAGCAAAGGCCCCTCGACACCCGAGAGCGGGCCGACCCGCAGCAGGATGCGCTCCACGGCGCTGGCCCCGTGCTCGACGGCGATGCGCTCGACCTGATCAAGCAGGGCCTGACAGATGGAAAGCTCATGCATGGTTCAGCTGCCCAGATAGGTGTAACCGTAGAGCCCGGCCTTGAGCTCGACGAAGAAGTGCTCGCGGGTCGCCCGGTCCAGACCTGCGGCATCGAGCTTGCGTCGATAGTGCGCGAGCAGGGTGCGCGGCTCGAAATGGACATAGCTCAACAGCTCGTCGGTGGAGTCGCCGCGCTCGGCATCGCGCAAACGATAGCCGCCCGGCGCGCTTGCATCCAGCTCGACGTTGACGGCATCCGTGTCGCCGAAGAGGTTGTGGATGTCGCCGAGGATCTCCTGATAGGCACCGACCATGAAGAAGCCGATCAGATAGGGTGCCCCCGAGCCGGCACCGGCATGCACCGGCAGGCTCGCCTCCACGCCCCCCTCGTCGACATAGTGGTCGATACAGCCGTCCGAGTCGCAGGTCAGATCATGCACCATCGCCCGTGCGTCCGGCAGCTCGTCGAGACGCTGGATGGGCACGATGGGAAAGATCTGATCGAGCGCCCAGACGTCCGGCATCGACTGGAACAGGGAGAAGTTGCAGAAGAGCTTGTCGGCCAGTAGGGCGTTGACCTCGTCCGCCAACTCGCGGTGGCGGCGGATCGCCGGGTCCAGCCGCCCGGCCAGTCGCCGGCAGATGGCAAAGAAGAGCTCCTCCGCGCGGGCCCGTCCGGTCAGGTCGAGGCGATCCGCCGCAAAGCGCTCGCGTGCGGCCGCCATCAGCTCGCGTGACTCCGAATAGACCTCTTGGGGCGGCGCCTCGTCCGCGGCGCAAAGCTGTCCGGCCAGCGCATCGAGCAGCGAATCCCCCTCGTCGGACTTGGGCAGGACCCCTTGGCCGCCGGCCTCTTCCCGATCGATCACGTTGGTGATCAGGACGGCATGATGCGCGGTAAGCGCGCGACCCGATTCGCTCAGCAGATCCGGCTCGGGCAGGCCCCGTTGCCGACACTCGGCCGCGACACTCTCGACGATGGCGCTCGCATAACCCGCGAAGCTGTAGTTGACCGAGCAGTAGTTGCGGGTGCGGGTCCCCTCGTAGTCGACACCCAGCCCGCCGCCGACATCCAGAATGGCGATCGGCGCACCCAGGCGGCGCAGCTCGGCATAGAAACGCACCAGCTCGGAGACACCGGAGCGGATGTCCTGAAGATTCGGGATCTGCGAGCCCAGGTGGGCATGCAGCAGATTGAGCCAGTGCAGCCGCCCGGCGGACTCGAGCGTGCGGACCAGGTCCAGGATCTGATTGGCCGAGAGCCCGAACTTGGCCTTCTCCCCGCCGCTGCTCTGCCAGTTCCCCGCCGCCGCGGCGGCGAGCCGTGCCCGCACGCCGAGCAGGGGTGCCACCCCGAGCCGCTCGGCCTCCTCCAGGATGAGCCCCACCTCGGACGGTTTCTCGATCACAATCTGCACGCGCAACCCGAGTCGTCGGCCGATCAGGGCGAGCCGGATATACTCGCGGTCCTTGTAGCCGTTGCAGACCACCAGCCCGTCGGGCGGCGAGAGTGCCAGCACCGCCATCAGCTCCGGCTTGCTGCCGGCCTCCAGGCCCGCGTGACCGGAGCGCAGGATCTCGCGCACCACGCCGGCCTGCTGGTTGACCTTGATCGGATAGACGGGTTGGTAGCGACCGCTGTAACCGCTCGCCGCGCTCGCATCCACGAAGGCTTGGTGAAGCGACTCGACGCGATGGCGCAGGATGTCGTTGAAGCGCACCAGCACCGGCAGCGACAGGCCCTCCGCGTCGAGCTGCTCGGCCAGCAGGGCAAAATCCACCTCGGTTGCGCCTTGCGGATCCGGTCGCGCGTAGAGATGCCCTGCAGGGTTGATCCCGAAATAGCCCTCGCCCCAACGGTCGATGGCATAGATCTGATTACAACGCTTCACACCTTGGTCCATTGCGACGGGTCTCGTTCGGTGATGTCGATAGGAGGATGGTAAGGCATGAACGTGAAATCCGTGCGGTTCCGCCGTCGTCTGATACTGCTCCTGATCCCGATCGGACTCCTGCTTGCGGTCGCGCTCTGGACCTGGTGGGCCGAGGGGCATCCGCGCGAGGAGCGGCGCCTGCGGGTGCTCGTCCATGACCGGCTCGACGCCTGGTTTCCGCAGGCGATGGCGCCGGTGGACGGCTGGCATGGACTCGTCCCGCGCATCCATGTCGTCCCGGACTGGGCGGATCCCGTCCTGCCGCGGGTCCTGCTCGTCCACGGGCTCGACGAGCCCGGCGACATCTGGGACGACCTTATTCCCGTGCTCGGTTCTGCCGGTTTCGAGGTCTGGGAGTTCCGTTACCCCAATGACCAGGGGGTCGACCGAAGCACCGATCTACTCGCCGCACATTGGCCCGAGCTTGCCCCCGACCGGCCGGTCGTCTTGATTGGGCACAGCATGGGCGGACTGATTATCCGCGATTTCGTCACCCGCTGGCGGAACCCGGCGGGCGCACCCGCGCGGGTCGAAGGTGCGGCGGTACGTGGCGTTATCCTGGTCGGCACACCCAATCAGGGCTCGGAATGGGCGCGTCTGCGCATCTGGCTCGAGCTGCGCGACCATTTGGCCGCGGGCCCGGAGCGGCGCTTCTCGCTCTTCGCCGGACTGCGCGACGGAACCGGCGAGGCCAAGATCGACCTACGTCCCGGCAGCGCCTTTCTGGAGGATCTGAACACACGGCCTTGGCCCGAATCCGTCCCCGTCCGGTTGATCGGCGGTCTGCTCACCGAGCCGCCCGAGTCGATGGCCGCGAGTCTCGAGGCCATCTCCGCCGAGCTCGGATCGACCGATCTCGCCGAGGTGCTCGAAGATTGGTGGTCGAGCCTCGGCGAGGGCCTGGGCGACGGCGTCGTCCCCCTCGCCTCGCTGCGGATCCACGGCGCTCCGCCGCCGGTTCTCGTAAAAGCATCGCATCGCGGGATGATCGCGCGCCTGTTCCCGAGCGACCGGGAGCCCGAGGCCATTCCGCACATCGTTGCCATCCTCGAGGAGTGGTCAGGTCGATGAGCCTCCGGGGTTGTACCGCCGCCAGCCCTCCGCGATGCGGCCTTCAAACCGGACACCCCCGAGGTCACGCGGCCGGTACGAGATGCCCCAACTCAATGATAGGATGAGGAAACAACGGCCAAACCACCGGAACGGAAAGCGGACATTCCAGCGGACATTAGGGCCGACGCGGAGCCAGCCGCAGATCGCGGGGAATCCGTCGCCCTGATGGAGCCCCTTCTCATCGGCGTCGGTGCGAGGCAACGTGCCGCTTTGACCGACCTAAACCCATTCCTTTACCCACATCTCAATAAGAGAATCTCGGAAATTTGGGTAACGGCATGACCTAAACCGCGTCCAGAGTGAAATGCGTCATTTTCATACTGTGTCGGGCTCAAGCCCGCGCCAAGGGCCTCGGACCGAAACCCGACAACGCGGCGGTTTGGAGGATAGGTTTCGCTGACGCGCTACCCATCCTACCCGTTCATCAAGGTGTTCCCCTTGTTTCTGAATCGTCACTCAGGGCGCCCGCATCGGCTGTTGGTGATGCTGCGCTTGAGCGGTTGTGAATTCGTCGGGTGTGATTCGCCCGTCGCCGTTCAGATCGACCGCCTCGAACGACGGCGCGGTCGCGAGGTTTCGCATCGGATAGCCTTGTTGCGAGCGCTCTTTGATGCGATTGGCCCGCGCCTCGTAGAATTCCTGCTCGGTCAAAGCGCCGTCGCCGTTCAAGTCGAATTCGGCGAAGGCGGGCATGTTTCGACCCATGCCTGCGCCGGGTCCCATGCCCATCCCTCCGCCTGGTCCCATACCGGCGCCGGGCCCCATGCCGCCGCCCGGTCCCATACCCCCGCCGGGCCGTCCCTGCATTCGGGATTGCTGAACCGTTGCGAACTCCTCCGGCGTCAGTCGCCCGTCGCCGTTCAGGTCGAAGTCCGAAAAGGCCGGGGCGTTGGCCGCCCCCCGCATCGACGCTCCCTGAGCGGCACGCTCGGCCATCCGTTGAGCCCGCGCCGTGTCGAGCTCCTGCTCGGTCACGATCCCGTCCCCGTCGAGATCGAACGCCGGGAAGGTCATGGGGCCGCGCGGCGGCGCGGGTTGCTGGGCGAGTGCCAAGGGTGCGGCGAAGGCTGCCGCGACCGTCGCCGCCATAATGGATCTACGCATCGTCGTCTTCATGGAAACCTCCGTGGGTCGATCGGGTGAAGGTCTGCGCCGGTATCGGCGTGACCCGCTCACCTCTATCCCCTATTGAAGCACCTGAAGATGCAGAGAGTGTGAATCGGCACCATGATAGTAGGCATTCATGTCCGGACCGACGACCGGGGCTTCGGCATTGGCCACCAGCGGGCTGGAGAGAAGAAGACACAGCAACAGGGATGCTCGCATTAGAGGAGGCTCTCGGGGCCATCGGCAGGGATCCAGACGATACCGGTTTGAGACGGCGTCCGCGAGAGGTTTCCGGCGGGGCAGCCCGGAACGCGGTATCTTTCCCCTAGGCAAGCATATGGTCTAGAGTTCGGGGGGCGGTCCCGAGAGCCGGATCAGTCCAACGAACATTTGGACGCCGTGCGCAACACGCTTACCCCTACAATTAGAATGCATCCGTGTTGATGACCAACCGCATCCGGCGGCTCGTCACGCCGCGAAGCTCGACGACCATACCTCGTCTCATCATGGCGGTCGATCGTAGCTACTGCAGCATACCAGCCAGTTCTACCGGACCGGACAACGTCGAGAGCAGCGATAGCGGGAGCATCCACGCAAAGCGAAAGTGACCGCCGCCGTGCGAGAATTTGCGCAACAAGCGCAATCGCTTCAGATCAAATTAAACCCAGTTCTGATTTGCTCTGATCACCCTCTTTGTTCGGCACTCATCGCTTCCGTGAAGAAGATTACGACGAAGAGGGCGATCGTTCTATCCAGTCATAACACCTGTAGTGTTGATTAACGGGGTTGGATACTGAGGACCGGGATCAGGACTCCGTCGATTACGTGAATAACGCCGTTGTCGGCCTGGATATCGACAGCAGTCACATTGGCGCGATTAATCTTCACAGATCGAAAGTTCGTAACCAGAGCGTCACCGCTGTTTGCCATGGTCAATGGGGTGACACGCTTCGCGGTCAGGTCCTGCGCAAACAACGTCTCGGGCACGACGTGATAAAGAAGGATAGCGCTGAGCAATTGAGGAGGAAGAAGCTCGATGACGAAGGGTGTCAACCCCAGGGCCTCGAACGCTGCATCGTCTGGCGCGAACACCGTTGCGGAACCGATGGTCGCCAGCGTGTCAACGAGGTCGGCCTCGATGACGGCAGTAATCAAAGAGTCAAATTCCCCTTCGTAGGCTCCACCGACATCGTTGATGGCGATCAACTCATCGACAATCGAGCCGGCGAAAGTCACGGGGGTTAGACAGAGTAAGGCGGATGCGACGAGAGCCTTGAATCGTGTTTGCATAAAAAAATCCCCTTGATAGAGATTGGTGATAGGGTGCGCCGAAAGTAAGGATTCCTTCGGAAACCTCAGCGGAGCCGTCACAACCTCAGCTTCGCTTTGCATCAGGTAGGGCGCCGATAAAGCTTGTTCAATGGCTCGGTCTCATGTCGACGAAAAATCGACAACACCGGGCAGTTTTTCCAAGTGCCGGTTCGTTTGCGTTATCCGCGAGCGCATTAGGTATTACCCTGGACACGGTGGCGGCCTTTATCCTGCAAGTGAACCTGGATGATGACCGCAATGCGGCGGCGATCACTCCCTTGTATCCGATATGGTATTCTTTTCAACTCAAGCGGTTCGCCGCGGCGAGCCGGTCGAGGCGCAGTCGCTGGCGGTCGTCGAACAAGCGGCGCGAGCCGATCCAGACGGCGGCCATGGAGCCGAGGCCGGTGCCGGCAGCGATTAGGAACATGATGAGGAGCTGGTATTTGGCGGCTTCCATCGGCGGGCTGCCGGCGAGGATCTGGCCGGTCATCATGCCGGGGAGGCTGACTAGGCCGGCGGTGGCCATGGCGTTGATGATAGGGATGAGGCCGGAGCGCAGGGCATCGCGACGCACCTCCTCGATGGCGTCGTCCCAGGTGCCGCCGGCGAGCAGGCGTGCCTCGATGCGGCCGCGTGCATCCCAGGCTTGGCGGGTCAGGCTGTCGAGTGCGATGGCGATCCCGCTCATGGTGTTGCCGAGCAGCATACCGAGCAGGGGGATCAGGTACTGCGGCTGATACCAAGGTTCGACCCCGATGATGACCGTCAGGGCGAGCAGCGTCACGGTGAAGGCCGACAGGAACATCGAGAGTGCGCCGATCCCGTAACCCCACACGCCGCGGTACCGGCGCTTCTGGCGCTGCATCACCTCGTAACCGGCGACGGAGAGCATCACCAAGGCCATCAGACCGATCAGCGGAAGGCTGGTCTGGGCGAAGAGTACCTTCAGCACCAGTCCGACGAGCATAAGCTGGACCGTGCTGCGCGCGGCCGCGATTAGGACTCGGCGCTCGATCCCGAGGCGCAGCCGCCAGGACATGCCGGCGAGCAAGAGCACCAGGATGGATGCGAGGCCAAGATCAAAGGGGCTCAGATAGATGAGGGTCACGCTTCGGGCTCCAGACGCTCGTTGCGGATGACCAGCGAGCGCCCGCCGATCCGGCGGCGTTGCTCCGGGTCGTGACTGACCCAGAGCACGGCCGCGCCCTGCGTCTTGCGATAGGTCTCGACGACGGATTCCACGCGCACGGCGTTGCTCGGATCCAGGTTTGCGGTGGCCTCGTCGAGCAGCAGCGCCTCGGGCGTCTGTGCGAGCAGGCGCACCAGCGCCAGACGTTGACGCTCCCCGGTCGAGAGGCGAGTGACCGACCAGCCGAGGACGTCGGGTGCGAAGCCGAGATGGTCCAGCCAGTCCGTGATGGTCGATGGGTCTGGCAGGGCGGGGTGATTCGAGACGCGAACGGGTGCGCGTCGAAAGGGTTTGGTCAGACGCAGGAGCGCCGGAGGAAGCGGCGACGTGGGCTGATCTGCATGCGCGGTCCGGTTGCCCGGCAGATGCTCGCCGACGCTCTCCGCCCACCAGAAGGCCTCCGCAGGGAGAAGGCCAACCCGCCGACGCCAGGTCGAGGGGGCGATGCGCGAGCGCGGCTCCTCACTCAGCCAGACCTCGCCCTCATGCGGATCCAGGTCGGCGACGGCGCGCAGCAGGAGACTCTTGCCCGAGCCGGACGGGCCCGACACAAAGACCAGCTCCCCCGCCGCGACCGTGAGATCGAGCGGCCCGAGCGCCCGCGAGCGGATCCCGTCGAGTCTGAGTCCGGACATTGGCGCCCCCGGATCAGCGCCGGCGAAACATCAGGTCGCGGACCCGATGGCCGAGGCGTTCGCCGCGTTGCTCGAAACGGGTGAGCGGACGTGACGCCGGGCGGGGCGAGAAACCGCCGGGTCCGGCGAGATTCTCGAAGGTCTCCGAGGACGCTTCCAGGATCTCCAGCATCTGCTCGGCATAGGGCTCCCAATCGGTCGCTGCGTGAAAGACGCCGCCCAGGCGGAGCGCGTGCGCGAGCAGCCCGATCAGCTCGGGCGTCAAGATGCGACGCTTGTGATGGCGGCGTTTCGGCCAGGGATCGGGAAAGAAGAGCTGAACGCGCTCCAGGTTGCCGGGCGCAATGCCGCGGGCGAGCACCTCGACCGCGTCGTGCCGCATCAGCCTCAGATTGGTCAGCCCGCGTCGCTCGATCTCGAGCAGCAGATGCCCAACACCGGGGCGATGAACCTCGATGCCCAACCAATTGCTCTGCGGATCCTGCTCGGCCATCTCGGCAAGTGAATCGCCGTTGCCGAACCCGATCTCAAGGACGACGGGGTGGGCGTTGCCGAAGAGTCCCGCGAGATCGATCGGCGCGTCCGCCGTCCAATTCACCCCGTAGAGCGGCCAGAGGTCCCGAAAGGCGCGCTCCTGCGCGGAGGTCAAACGACCTTCGCGCAGGACGAAGCTCCGGATGGGGCGCAGGAATTTGGGCGTCGTCTCGGCCGTCATGAGGTCCCTACAACTGGCCTCTCGGCCACCGCTTTCGCAGTCAAAGCACCCTGAGGCGATTTCCGTGACTGGGCATCCCGATTGCGCATGTCCCGTAGACATGTAGGGCGAATAAATTCGCCCCTACAGGTCGGTCGATCTTCTCCCGGAAATGACCTAACCATTGGATTCAAAATTTCTGAACCGCGTCCGGCACGAACCCCGGTCGTAGCCGCGAACGCCCGTCCAACATCGACCATCGCGCTCCGCTCGAGACGCGGTTCAGTGCTGGAAGAACAGCCCTTCGATCGGCGACGACGCCGAGGCGAACCGCTTCGGCGCCATGCGACCGGCAAGGAACGCCTCGCGCCCGGCCTCGATCCCCTTACGCATGGCGCTGGCCATCAGGATAGGGTCGCGTGCCGCGGCGATCGCGGTGTTCATCAGCACGCCGTCGCAGCCGAGCTCCATCGCCACGGCGGCATCCGACGCCGTGCCGACACCCGCATCGACCAGGATCGGGACATGGGCGTTCTCGACGATGGTGCGGATGTTGAGCGGGTTGCGGATGCCGAGCCCCGAGCCGATCGGGGCGGCCAACGGCATGACGGCGATGCAGCCGATCTCTTCGAGCTGCCGGGCGACGATCGGGTCGTCGTTGGTATAGACCATGACCTGGAAGCCATCCTTGACCAGCTCCTCGGCGGCCTTGAGCGTGGCGATCACGTCCGGGAAGAGCGTCTTCTCGTCGCCCAGGACCTCGAGCTTGACCAGGGTGTGGCCGTCCAAAAGCTCGCGCGCGAGCCGGCAGGTGCGCACGGCGGTCTCCACATCGTAGCAGCCTGCGGTATTCGGCAGGATGGTGTAGCGATCGGGCGGCAGTATATCGAGGATGTTCGGCTCGCCCGGGGTTTGGCCGAGGTTGGTGCGCCTTACCGCGACCGTGACGATCTCGGCGCCACTCGCCTCGATAGCCCGCGCGGTCTCGGCCAAGTCTTTGTATTTCCCGGTGCCGACGAGGAGTCGGGAGCTGTACTCGCGTCCGGCGAGGGTGAAGCGATCGGTTGCGGCTGTCTCGGTGGGCATGGATGTCGTGGCCAAAAAAGAAAGATTCAGGATCGTTCCAGGATAAAGGATTCGATGCAGGAGCCCCAAGCCGGGTCATCCGCCGCCGACGGCGTGGATGATCTCGACCTGATCCTGCGGCGCAAGCCGATGCTCGGAGAAGCGGCTGCGCGGCACCAGCTCGGCGTTGACCTCGACGGCCAGTCGACGGGTGCCGAGCTCAAGCTGCTCGATCAGCTCGGCCATGGTGATTGCATCGGTCACCTCGGTGGCCGCACCGTTCAGTATGATCTGCATTCGGACGAGGCCCTCAACGGACGTGGTTGGCGTCTTGGCCGAGCATCTCGGGGGTGACGAGGGTGACACCGCCCTCGCTGACGTAGAAGCCCGCTTTGCGATCCGCTTCCTGATCGAGGCCGATCACGGTTCCCTCGTCGATTTGGCAATAGCGATCGAGCACCGCATTGCGGATCGTGCAGTTTCGGCCGATTACCACGTCCGGCAGGATGACCGAATCCTTCACATAGGCATAAGAGTTCACACGTACATTCGAGAACAACAACGAATGCCGCACCGTGGACCCGGAGATGATGCATCCGCCCGAGACCATGGAATCGACCGCCATGCCGCGTCGATCTTCGTCGTCGAACACGAACTTGGCCGGCGGTAATTGCTCTTGATAGGTCCAGATCGGCCAGCTCTTGTCGTAGAGGCTCAAGGGCGGCGTCACGCCGATCAGCTCGAGGTTCGCCTCCCAGAAGGCGTCGAGTGTACCGACGTCACGCCAATAAGCCTGCTCGCCGCTCCGCGGGTCGCGGAAGGTGTGGGCCATGACGCGATAGTGTTTGATCACGGCGGGGATGATGTCCTTGCCGAAGTCATGCGAAGAGCGGGGGGTGTCGGCGTCCTTGATCAGCTGCTCGAACAGGAAACCGCGATTGAACACATAGATTCCCATCGAAACGAGGCTCTTGCCCGGCGATCCCGGGATGGGTTCGGGCTCCTTCGGTTTCTCGGCAAATCGCAGTACGCGGCATTCGTCGTTGACCGACATGACGCCGAAGTCACTGGCACGCTCGGTCTCCATCTCAAGGCAGCCAACCGTCATATCCGCGCCGGATTCGACGTGGTAGGCGATCATGGCGCCATAATCCATCTTATAGATATGATCGCCCGCGAGTACCAGGATATAGTCCGGATTGTGATCGCGAATGATGTCGAGGTTCTGGAATACCGCATCCGCTGTTCCCGCATACCAAGCGGTCTCCGCAACGCGTTGCTGTGCCGGCCATAATTCCACGAACTCGCCGAATTCGCCGCGCAGAAACCCCCAGCCCTTCTGAATATGCAGAATCAGGGAATGCGCCTTGTATTGCGTCAAGACGCCGATGCGGCGGATCCCGGAATTGATGCAGTTCGAAAGCGGAAAATCCACGATCCGAAATTTTCCGCCGAAAGGGACGGCCGGCTTGGATCTCCATGCCGTCAGGTGCATCAGGCGCGAGCCCCGTCCCCCGGCCAGGATCAGCGCCAGGGTATTTCGGGTCAGGCGGCTGACGAACCGGGGATTCGTTTGGGGCATAAGTCCTCCTGTTGTCGTCTAGGCGAAGGCGTAAGAGCAGTGCTCCTTATGTTAACATCAAGTCGGTCGGAAGCGTCGGCGCACTGCCCCGCGGTCGGGTGATCCCCTCGCCGCGCCTCGGGCCGTCGACCCCGACGAGACCCCCGAACTTGTCCGCCCATCTGCTGCCGACCCACAGATTCAGGGCGTGGCGCCGCGATATCGAACGGTTTCCGCGACAGCGCCAATTACAGGCGACATCGAGAGCCGACAGCGAAGGAAATACTTCAGAATGGCAACCGCGACACAGCAAGCCCCCAAGGTTCCGGAACCCTTGCAGCGCATCATCGAGGCGCGCCACCACGACCCGTTCGAGGTACTCGGTCGGCACCTCGAGGGCGACCGGGCAGTGGTCCGCGTGTTCCTGCCGGGCGCCGAGTCGGCCACCTTGGTCGAGGCGTCCGAGCCCTTAGCGCGGATCGAGGGAACGGATTTCTTCCTTTGGGAAGGCTCGGCGTCCAAGGTTCCCGAGCGTTATCGCATCGACTGGATCGATGCCTCCGGGGAACATCACGTCCATCACGATCCCTACTGTTTTCCTCCTCAGCTCCAGGATTTCGATCTGCACCTCTTCGGCGAGGGCCGACACTGGCACGCTTACCGTTTCCTGGGCTCGCACCTGACCGATGTCGAGGGCGTGTCGGGCGTGCAGTTCGCGGTCTGGGCGCCGAGCGCCGATCGCGTGAGCGTCGTCGGAGATTTCAACCAATGGGACGGGCGCGCCCACCCGATGCGCGTGCGCGGCGGCACGGGTGTGTGGGAGCTGTTTATCCCCGGGATCGGAAAAGGCGGCTTCTACAAGTATGAGATCCGCGATCGCGCGACCAACATCCACGTCAAGATCGACCCGTACGCGCAGGCCTTCCAAGAGCGCCCGCAAACGGCCGGGTTCATCTGTCCGGAGAGTCGCTTCCGTTGGGCAGATCAGGATTGGCTTGCGGCCCGTGCCGAATCGGATTGGCAGCATCGGCCCTTTTCCGTTTACGAGGTCCATCTCGGATCATGGCAACGCGGTGCGGATGGCGAGTTTCTCAATTATCGAGTGCTTGCAGAGCAGCTCGCAGACTATGTAACCGAGCTGGGCTTTACCCATATCGAGCTTCTTCCCATCACCGAGCACCCCTTGGACGCATCTTGGGGTTATCAATGCACCGGTTATTTCGCGCCGAGTGCCCGTTTCGGCTCGCCGGACGACTTCCGTTTTTTCGTCGATTACCTGCATTGCCGCGGCATCGGCGTGCTGCTGGACTGGGTGCCCGCCCATTTTCCCAAGGACGCCTATGCCCTGGCGCGCTTCGACGGCACGGCCCTCTACGAGCATGCCGATCCGCGCATGGGCGAGCACAAGGATTGGGGAACACTCATCTTCAATTTCGGCCGCAACGAGGTGAAGAACTTCCTGCTGTCGAGCGCGCTCTATTGGCTCGACGAGTTCCATCTCGACGGCCTGCGTGTCGATGCGGTCGCCTCCATGCTGTATCTCGACTACTCGCGCAATGCCGGCGAATGGATCCCGAACAAATACGGCGGCAACGAAAACCTCGAGGCAGTGGATTTCATCCGCCAGTTAAATACAGTGACGCACGAGCAGCACCCCGGCACGCTCATGATCGCCGAGGAATCCACGGCCTGGCCTGCGGTCTCGCGCCCGACCTATCTCGGCGGTCTCGGCTTCAGCATGAAATGGAATATGGGCTGGATGCACGACACCCTGTCCTATATGCAGAAGGATCCCATCTATCGCCATTATCATCACGATCTGCTGACGTTCGGTCTTCTTTATGCCTTCACCGAGAATTTCGTGCTCCCCTTCTCGCACGACGAGGTGGTGCACGGAAAGAAATCCATGCTGGATAAGATGCCCGGCGACGCCTGGCAGAAATTCGCGAGTCTGCGCCTGCTCTACACCGTCATGTTCAGTTACCCCGGCAAGAAGTTGCTCTTCCAAGGCTGCGAGTTCGCGCACGGCGCCGAGTGGGACTTCGACGCGGCGATGGATTGGGATCTGCTCGAGCGTCCGCAGCACGAAGGCATCAAGCAGATCGTCTCGGACCTCAATCGTCTCTATCGTGAGCAGCCCGCGCTGCATGAGGTCGACTTCGACAGCTCCGGCTTCGAGTGGATCGATTGTCACGACAGCTCGCAGTCCGTTCTGAGTTATCTGCGTAAGGACCGCTCCGGCAAGCAGATCGTCGCCGCCGCATTCAACTTCACCCCCGTACCGCGCACCAACTATCGCATTGGCGTACCCGAGCCCGGCTTCTATCGCGAGGCATTGAACTCGGACGCCGCGCTCTACGGCGGCAGCAACGTCGGCAACCAGGGCGGTGTCGAAGCCGAGCCGGTGAGCTGGATGGGACGGCCTTATTCCATCCCGATCGCACTGCCCCCGCTCGGCGGGATTATTCTGGTGCATGAGCCGACGTCCGCCGACGCTGTCGAGAGCGAGACGGATGCCGTGGTCGCCGATGCCGAGGTGCCGCCTGCGACACTTGTTGCGGTCGAGGCGAGCTGACGGGTCCGAGACGGTGGAGATCTGGGTCGACGCCGACGCCTGTCCGAATGCCGTGAAGGAGATCCTCTTTCGGGTCTCGGAACGGCTCGGCGTTGCAGTGACGCTGGTGGCGAACGGGCCGGTGAGCACGCCTCCATCGACCCTAGTGCGTTCGGTCCGGGTCTCCGCGGGGTTCGACGTCGCCGACAACGAGATCCTGAAGCGACTCGCCGCTGGTGATCTGGTCATCACCGCGGATATCCCGCTCGCGGCCGAGGTCATCGAACGTGGCGGCCAAGCCCTGAACCCCCGCGGCGAGCTCTACACCAAGGACACGATCCGCGAGCGCCTGACGATGCGCGACTTCATGGACACCCTGCGCGGCAGCGGCGTCAACACCGGCGGGCCGCCGACGTTCGGACCGCACGATCGACAGGCATTCGCGAATGCTTTGGACACTATTCTTGCGCGATCTAAACCGCGTCGGCCACAGCCGCCTTGAGTCGGAGCGAGGTGGAATCCACACGGACACACCGCATGTCGCTCCGGACGCGGTTTAAGGGAAGCTAATTTTTCAATGCTCTTGGAGGAATCCTCGGATGGCAGTACTCGTCCTCGGTTTGATCCTGTTTCTTGGCATTCACTCCGTGTCCATCATCAACAGCCAGTGGCGCACTGATCTGGTCGCGCGATTCGGCGAAATCCCATGGAAGGCGGTGTATGGGCTCGTCGCCTTGGTCGGATTTTATTTGATCGTCTCGGGATACGGGGCCGCCCGTCTGTCGCCCGTCATCATCTACGAACCGCCGGTCTGGATGGGGCATATCAGCCTGCTCTTGATGCTGCCGGTCTTTCCGTTGCTGCTTGCCGCTTATCTTCCGGGTCGGATTCACTCAGCGACCAAGCATCCGATGTTGCTCGCGGTTAAGATCTGGGCAACGGCCCACCTGCTCGCCAACGGCACCGCCGCCGACATCCTCCTGTTCGGAACCTTCCTGGCCTGGGCGGTTGCCGATCGGATCTCGCTCAAGCACCGCACGGCGCCGACCGTCTACGGGGCACCGCCGAATCAAGTCAACGACGCCATCGCAATCATCGGCGGCATCGGGCTCTACCTGCTCTTCATGTTCTGGATGCACAAGCTCCTGATGGGCGTTGCACCGATCGGGTGAGCGGTTTAAACCGCGCCCGGTGCGGTATGCGTCATGTGTCGGAGCTGGCGCGGTTTAAAGTATTGAAACATATAAAATTTTAAACCGCGCCCCCCGCGAAAGGCCGTGGATGCACCGAACGTCGAATTCACTCGAAAGTGAGCATCTCGCTCTGGACGCGGCTCAGCGGTCTCCGAAGGGCTCGGCACAACTGATGGCCCTATCGGTTTGGAATGCTCCGATGTGCAGCTAGGGTAGCGGTGCAGAGATTCCGAGACCGTCCGAGATCATCTTCGTTGTCGTTGTCGTCATCGACCATCGATCCGACTACGACCGCGATTACGACAACGACAACGACAACGAACGGACAAAGAGCGGACTCGACACATCTGCCGTGCTGCACTAGGAGCCGCGGTTCGGAAATTCGCCCAAGACCCTTCACGACCGCTCGTCCAGGAGCGAAAAACTCACGAATGTGGCGATCAGGATGAAGGTCACGACACATCCGGGGCTTGGGCAGAGCAGCATCAGGATGGCGGCAGCGCCCCAGACGACCAGGCAGAGCGTGCGCCGCGTCCGGTATGCGGGTGTGGCCTTGCGCTTCTGGAAGGCGTTGTAGTCGGCACGACCGCTGCAGAGCCAGTGAATGGCCCGGTGAGGCCACTCGGTGATTCGAGAGATGAGCGGAGGCATGGTCGCGGGATCATCGCGAGGCGCCGCGACGCCTCGCGATACGGACCGAATCAGAACTTGATCACGACGACGTTGACACCGTCCTCTTGACCCAGGTCGAAGGTGTTGTCGCTCAGCTTGGCGACCGTCCCGATGGTCTCGGCAATAATGGCAGGATCGGCCCCCGCGTTGATGACGAGACCATTGCCCGAGCCATCCTCGATCACGAGGGTCGCTGCATCCGGTCGGGTGATCGTGATGCCCTCTGCGGGCGAGACGATGGTGAGATCCGCATTCAGGAAGCGCACGGACAGCGAGGAAGGATCGCGATTGGCCTCGACGAATGCATCGGCCGCGTCGACAGCGCCGGTCTTGACCTTCTCGACCAGACCCATGGCCGCCGCTTTCGCCTTGCCCGCGATCTCCCGTGCGTTCTCGCTCGTGGCGGCCTCTTTGACTGCCGCAACCGCTTTGTCGAGTTGTTCTTTCCAGTTCATCGTCGTTTCCTCTTGTGGATGGTTCAGCAAAACAGGGACTTGGAGGATGAGATCGGGCATGATTCGTCCCTGAAAGGCTCTCTCTCGGCGGACGCTTCGACACCCGGATCGGAGCGAAAGCCGGCGAGATCCGAGGCCGGACGCTCGCACTCAAAAGTATAGGATCCCCCTGATTCCTCTGCCGAGCGGGCCGGGCAGACCGGGGGCGAACCCCGGACACCAGCGTCGGAGAAGCCGAGCATGCAACGCATTCGAGTCCAACGCGATTCGTTCGACATTGCGGAGGAGCAAAAAATTCTTTCCCACGACAAGCCGCAGGTCGGCGCCGTCGTCACCTTCATCGGTTTGATGCGCGACATCAACGAGGGCACCGAGGTTGCCGCCATGACCCTGGAGCACTATCCGGGAATGACCGAGAAGGCGCTCGGCGCCATCGCCGAGGAGGCCGCTCAGCGCTGGGATCTCGAGGACATCAGCATCCTGCATCGCGTCGGCGAGCTCGCGCCGCAGGATCCGATCGTGTTCGTGGGCGTGAGCAGCCGGCACCGGGGCGAGGCCTTTCGTGCCTGCGAGTTTCTAATCGACTACCTCAAGACCCGCGCACCCTTCTGGAAGAAGGAGCAGACCGCGAAGGGCGAGCGGTGGGTCGATGCACGCGGGACGGACGACGACGCGGCGCGGCGCTGGGCCGAGGGATCGACCGACCCGTAGGTGACGGGTCGGAAACCAGTTGCGCACCGGATGCAATCGTTGTCGTTGTCGTAATCGTAATCGGTTTCCGGACGAACACGACAACGACAACGACAACGAAATAGTCTGCGACGGTTTATTCAAGATTTGCCGCATGAGTGACTAAGCATCCCCTGATGCTCGATGAAGTCAAGGATCGTTTCCAACCCCTGACCGGTACGCAGATTCGTGAAGACGAACGGCCGCTCCCCGCGCATGCGTTTGGAGTCGTGCTCCATGACCTCCAGCGAAGCCCCCACGTAGGGCGCCAGATCGATCTTATTGATCACCAAGAGGTCCGAGCGGGTGATGCCGGGCCCACCCTTGCGCGGGATCTTCTCGCCCTCGGCCACGTCGATGACATAGATCGTCAGGTCCGCCAGCTCGGGGCTGAAGGTGGCGGCGAGATTGTCGCCACCGCTCTCGATGAAGACGAGATCGAGATCCGGGAAACGGATCTGCAGATCCTCCACCGCGGCCAGGTTCATCGAGGCGTCCTCGCGAATGGCGGTGTGCGGACAGCCGCCGGTCTCCACGCCGACGATACGCTCGGCCGGCAGGGCCTGCGAGCGGATCAGGAACTCCGCGTCTTCGCGGGTGTAAATATCGTTGGTGACCACCGCCAACCGATAGCGGTCACGCAGCGCCTTGCAGAGCGCATCCAGCAGCGCCGTCTTGCCGGAGCCGACGGGACCGCCGACCCCGATGCGCAGGGGTGATGCATCGACCATGGTGTCTCCTTCAGGAACGAAACAAGCGGGTGTACTGGGTCTCGTGGGCGGAGCTTGCGATCGCCAGGGCCGGGGTCGAGGCGCCGATCTCCTCGTCCGCAACCTCCAGCGCCGAGGCGACCGTGCTCGGGATGAGCCTTGCCAGTCGTGCCAGCGTCTGTTGACCGCGGGTCTGGCCCAAGGGTACGAGCTTGATCCCGGCCAGGACCAGATTCTCAAGCCAGCTCCAGGCATAACCCGTCGCCGCATCGCGCGGCTCGATCCGCCAGGCCGCGGCGGCGAAGGCGAATCCCGCGGCTTGGCTCCGAGCGAGCTGCGGTTTCCAGGCGAGCGCGTCCTCCAGGCCCCAGGCGATGAGCAGATCGGCGAGCGCGCGTCCGCGATCGGCCTCCTCGCGCCGCAACTCGGCGGTTTCTCGCCCGGCCAAGAGCCGATCGACCCAACCGGACATCCGTGCCTGATTGCGATCGAGCGCCGCCGCCTGCATCCGGAACAAGAGCGGGAGGTCCAGATACCCAAGGCTGCTCCCGATCTGATCGGCCATCCAGCCTTCCAAGTCGTCGGCATCGCGGATCCAACCGGTCTCGACCGCCCATTCGATGCCCTGCGAGTAGGTGAAACCGCCGACCGGCAGCGAGGGGCTGACCAGGTGCATCAGGCGCAGCAGAGGCAGCGCCCCGTCAATGCTCGTGGACATGGCCCGAATGATCCGTGCCCTGACCGCCATAGGCCCCGGATTCCGGCTCGAAGCCGGCATCCACGAGCCCGACCTCAAGCCCGAGACCGCGCACCATCTCGTCGAGGACCTGATCCTGTCGGTAGCTGAGTCGCCCCGGCTCGATCTGCAGAGGCACATGCCGGTTGCCGAGGTGATAACAGGCGCGCGCGAGTAGGTGCGGGTCTGCGCTCTCCACACGCGAGAGGTGCTCCGGTGCCGCGATGATGCGTGCGACCAGTCCGTCCTCGGCGATCAGTGCGTCCTCGTGATGTAGGATGGTGCCGCGGGGGAGGAAGAGTCCGGCCTCGCGACCGTCGTCGAGCATGACGCGCAGACGACAGCGGGTGCGCTGCTCCAATGTGAGCGTGAGGGTCACGTCCGCCGGGATGTCCGCGGCGGTCGTGCGGATGAATCGGATCAAGGGTTCGGATTGCGGCACGGCTTCGCCCCGTTGGTGGTCAAGACTGCGGTCCTCGCAGGTGGTTGTCGTTCGGCACGCGCAAATTCCCGATCAGTGGTCGACCCGAATCACCTCGCCGTCGCCCGTCTGCAGGTCGAGCTCGGGTAGCGGGTCCTGCGAGGGATGAACCCGGATGTCGCCCGAGTCGATCCGGACCTCGACCCGATCCCAATCGTTCGCAACGATCCCCATGACGACCTTGGTGTCTTTCTCGGTGAAGATCCCCTGATGGCTGATCCGATAGGTCAGGGCCTGGTGGTCGCCGGTCAAATCGTGTTCGACCTTGCTCCAGGGCAACCCGAATCCGCGCGCCTCCAAGCGCATCTCGGCCGTGCGGTGCACGCCGCCCGGCCAGAAGAGGATCACATAGGCCTGATCGGCAACCAGACGCAAGACCCTGGGCGGCGGATCGAAATCGCCCGGCCGGACCCATTGGATCTGCACGTTTTTCAGCGGTGTCGCCAACAACACGGCCCCGATCATCAGGGCCGCGACGAGCGCATAGACCGCCGCCGTGAGTTTCGGACGTCGCAACTCGGGCATCCTGGAGGGCGGTGCCGCCGCCTCGGCGGCCTCGCGCCGCGGGATGCGCAAGACAAAGTAATAGAGCCCCCAGGCAACGCCGTAGGCAATCACCCCGGACCAGATGACGTCCGAGAGGAAGTGGTCGCCCGCCGCCATCCGCCCGATCCCGAGCAGGGTGCCGAAGGCGAGCGAGCCCGCCAGCGCCGTCCAGGCGAGCGCCGGCCTGCGCCTGAGCCAGATCATGAAGAAGACCCCGAGCATGTAACCGACCGAGCTGTGCCCGCAGGGGAATGACTTCCCGTCACCGCTCGTGGAGAGTGCGAGCGGCGGGACATAGGCGCGCGTCCCGCCGAGCTGCTCGATCTGGTGCGGTCGCGGCCGCCCCCAGTTGTCCTTGAAGATACCGTTGACGATGAGTCCGGGCCCGAGGATCGTCGTCGCGATCAACAGGATCGCGTAGCAACGCAGCCGCCTGAACGACTGCCAGACCGCGCCGGCGCCGAGGACGAGCAGGCTGGCGAGCAGGATGAATCCGGTCAGGAGCGGCGAGGCGACATAGAGGAAAGACCAGAGCGCTGCTTGGGCCTCGTACCAGGGGTCTTCGGCCTCCGGATGATAAAACAACGCGGCGGCCTGGATATCCAAGTCGGTCAGCCAAAAGGGCAGGGTGCCGAGCAGGGCGATCAGGACCAAGGCAATGCCTTGCGGGAGCCAATCCCGTTGCGGTGTGGTGGTTTGCGACATGGTTCTTTGTCTTGTGTCTCAGTCGAGGCGCTTGAGCCGGAAGACCATCGGCTTGGTCGGCATGAGCATGATAACCCCGTCGCAATTGATTTGATCCGCCGGTGTTGCCACACTCCGGCGGGTTTCGAGCCTCGAAACGCCGATCAGCAACGCTACACTCCGGGACTCCCTCAGACATGACAGAGACCACCGAAACGCCTCGGCTACGTTGGACCCGCGGCCGGCCGGGCGAGGCCCTCGACGTCAACCGCCCCCTGATCAAGGCCATCGGGCGCATGATCAAGGCAGGCGAGCGCGAGGAGATTCGCCGTCTGCTGCGAACCTGGCACCCGCGCGACATCGTCGAGCTGCTCGTGCAGCTTCCCCTGAAGCGCGCGCGCAAACTCTTCTTGGTCTTGCCTGCCGGCCCTGCCGCAAAGGTGATCGCCGGACTCAACAACGATTTTCGCGCGGCCTTGCTCGAAGACGCCACGATCGAGCGGCTCGCCGAGATCCTCGACGGCCGGGACACAGAGGAGGTGGTTCAGGTCCTGGCCGAGCTTCCCGACGAGGTCCAGGAGCGGCTCATCCCGCACCTGCGTGACGCCGACGCCGTCCGCGAGCTCAAGGCGTATCAGGAAGACTCTGCCGGCAGCATCATGACCCGTAAGCTGGTCGCGGTGCCGCCGGACTGGAACGTCGGGCAGGTCGTCGCCGAGGTGCGTCGTCGCGCCGATTTGATCAAGAAACTCTCGGCAGTCTATGTCGTGGATGCGGATCGCAAGCTCCTCGGCTATCTGAAACTCCGCGACCTTCTGCTGCGACCGAGCGATGCTCAGGTGGACCAGGTGATGCGCACCGATCTCGTGTCCGTCAGCTCGGATATGGATCAGGAGGAGGTCGTGCGCGTCACTCGGGAGAACGACCTCATTACGGTACCGGTGGTAGATACCGAGGGTCGACTGCTCGGGCGCATCACCGCCGACGAGCTGCAACGAGTGGTCCGCGACGAGGCCGAGGAGGACGTGCGTCTGCTCAGCGGCGTCTCTCCCGACGCGCGCGCCGACGACCCGGTGCTCGGCATCGTAAAGAACCGCCTCCCCTGGTTACTCGCCGGTCTGGTCGGCGCGCTCGTCTCGGGCAGCGTCATCAGCTCCTACGAGGCGGAGATCGCCGCCGCGGCCATCCTGGCGAGCTTCATCCCGATCGTGATGTCGATGGCAGGCAACGCCGGTATTCAAGCCGCGACGGTCGCCATCCAGGGCCTTGCGGCCGGCACCCTCTGGATCGGGGATCTGCCCTGGCGGCTCATCAAGGAGATGCTTGCGGCCTTGCTGAACGGGTCGATCGCGGCCTTGATCCTCGCCGGGATCGTACTCGCCGTCGGGCCTTTGGTGGGTGTTGCGGATCCGATACGCTTGGCGTTGACCGCAGGCCTGGCCTTGACCGTCGTAACACTGCTTGCCGTGACCATGGGCGCGGCCGTGCCGCTGATCCTCCACCACTTCAAGATCGATCCGGCGATGGCCACGGGCATCTTCATCACCACCGGCAACGATATCATTGCGGTCCTGGTGTTCTTCCTGGTGGCGTCGCTGCTTTATCTCTGAGCGTCCTGCGGTGATCGGCGTCCGGCTCGCAGTGCGCAGCCGCATATCGTCGAATCGTCATCGTGCTGTCCATGAACGGTATGCCTGATCCCGATAATCGGGGGTTTTCACCCAACGAGGATCTCCGTCTCATGTGGTTTACGACCGTCTCTCGACTTACCGCAGGCTGCGCCCTGGGGCTCGGTATCGGCGCTCCGGCCCTAGCGGGTCCGGATGCATTTCTGCCTAAGATCGCCATCGCGCAGCTCGGTACCTATGCAACCGGCGTATTCGGCGAGTCCGCGGCCGAGATCGTGGCCCACGATCCCAAGACGCAGCGTCTGTTCGTCGTCAACGCGCAGAGCGGCAACGTCGATGTGCTCGACATCCGCACCCCCTCGGCTCCGCAGCTCTTGGATAGCGTGAGTCCGGGGGGATCCTCAACACACAAGGGGCTGATCGTCGCCGCGGTCCAAGCGGATCCCAAAACGGATCCGGGCAAGGCGGTCTTCTTCAACGCCGACGGGAAGGTCCTCGCGTCCGTCGAGGTCGGTGCGCTAGCGGACATGGCGACCTTCACGCCGGATGGAAAGCGGGTGCTGGTGGCCAACGAGGGCGAGCCGAGCGACGATTGCAGGGTGGATCCGGAGGGCTCGGTCAGCATCATCGAGCTGCCGCGAAACATTCGTAGACTTTTCCAGGAGGCTGTGCGGACGGCCGATTTCCGCGCGTTCAACAACGCGATTCTCGACCCATCCTACGTGTCTTCGGTCCCAACGCGAGCGTGGCACAGGACTTCGAGCCCGAGGGCGTGGCCGTGGCCAAGCTATGGGGGTGCAACTATGCCTTCATCGGCCTGGAGCGTATCGGCGGTATCATGGTCTATGACGTCACCAATCCCCGTGCACCGAGCTTCGTTCAGTACCTCAACAACCGTGACTTCGGCGCCGAGCCGGGCACGCCGGAGGCGGGCGATGTGGGCGCCGAGGGCCTGACGGTGATCGAGGCGTGGCAGAGTCCGATCCGCGGGGTGCCCTTGTTGGTCGTCGCCAACGAGGTGAGCGGCACGACTACCTTGTTCAGCATCGAGCGGGTCCGGCGTTAAGACCTTGGCCTTTGTGCCCCGTCCTTAAGGGCTTGTGGCGATCGTCGCTCTTGCGACGATCGCCACAACGGCTGCCGCGTAGCAGGGCTCCGTACCCTGCTCGCGATCCGTGGATCGGGATGAGTCGGTCGTAGTCCTGCCCCTCAGCTATCCAACGTCACGGGCGTGACGAACCCGGGCGGCTTGACGGCCAACACGGAACAATCGACCTGCTGCAGGATCGTTTCCGCGGTGTTGCCCATCAGCAGGCCGGGGATGCCGGTGCGGCCGACGGTTCCCATGACGACAAGATCGATTTCGAGTTGTTTGGCCAGTGCGGGAATCTCTTTCCGCGCGCTCCCCCTGACGAGATGCGTCTTCAGCTTCGGATCATCGGGCGTGAACGGACCCGCGACTTCGGTGACCTCGCCCAACAGCGCCTCCAGATTGGCCGCGCCGCGCTCTTTCACCTGCCGGAGATAGGACGCGACGTACTTCTCCGGCGTGTTGACCGTGGTCCCCCGCATGATGGCTTCGCCGACCGCGTCCCAGGCATAGACAACATGCAGCTCAGCGCGTTCGGACCGCGCCAGCGCGCTCGCGACCTCGATGATTCGGCAATTCATGGCATGACGCGTCTCCTCGCCGGGTCGGTTGCTGTCGCCGACATCGACGGCCGCCAGGATTCGTCGGAAGGAACGCGATCCCCCGCACTTGATGAGCCACACCGGACAGGGGCACTTGCGCAAAAGGTTCATCTCGTCGGTACCGATCAATCTGCCCGACCAGGCCGCTCCATCCGGGGGACGGATCACCAGGTCATGCCCCTCGGATAAGACCTCGCGGATGATCTCCAGGTACGGCGTGCCGATCAAGACATCGGTGCGAATTCGGAGGCGCCGCCCATACGGCTCGATCAGAGAGCTCAGGCGCAGCCGCTGTTGGGCTTCCGCTGCGGCTTGCAGGTCGTCGGAGGTCGCACCGTCGCCGAACAGGTGGATGCCTGTGTGCAGGCGAGGGATGACCGCGACAACCGCGAGATCGGCCTCGTTGTTTGCCGCCAGGGCAACAGCTCGCTCCAGCGCGGGCAGACATGCCTTTTCGGCATCGACGACGAACAAGATCTTTTTAAATCGTTCCATATCAGAGTCCGATACCGCCGTCCCGGGCTCGGTCATCGCCTTCGTTCCTCAAGGGGTTGGCAGCTCGCCGTTGGCTTCCGTCTCGGTCGACGACCGCCCCCCGTCCGGCGGCGCGGGCGGCTTGGCCGGAGACTCGGGCAGCGGCGTTGCCAAGACCTTGTCGATGCGCCTGCCGTCAAGATCGACGACCTCCAAGCGCCAGCCGTCCCAGTTGGAGATGTCACCCGTGCCCGGCAAACGGCCGAGCAACCACATCATCATTCCCGAGAGCGTGTGATAACGTCCTTTCTCTTCCTCGGGGACGCGCTTGATCCCCAACCGGTCCTTCAGCTCGAGGATCGGAATCAGACCATCGAGCAGCCAGGAGCCGTCCTCGCGCTGCACAGCCCAGGATTCCTCCGTGCTCTGGGGGAGAAGCTCGCCGGTAACCGACTCGATCACGTCGCTTAAGGTCACCAAGCCCTCGACCCCGCCGTATTCGTCGACGACGAAGACCATCTGACTCCCCGAGCTGCGGAACTGCTCCAGCAGCTCCATCCCCGTGAGCGACTCCGGGACAAAGACCGGCGCCATCAAATCCTTTTGCAGGTCGACCTGCTCGCCTTTGAGGGTCTGGTTGAAGAGCTGCTTGGAGGTCACGATGCCGATCATGTCGTCCAGGCCGCCCTCGCACACCGGGAAGCGCGAGTGAAATGACTCGGCGATGAGCGCAAGGTTCTCCTCCAGCGGGCGCTCCACATCAAGCCAGACGACCTCCGAGCGTGGCACCATGAGCGAGCCGATCTGGCGATCGTCCAGTCGAAAGACGTTGCGCACCATGTCGTGCTCGGTCTTCTCGATGACGCCCGCGTCCGATCCTTCTTCCAACATGGCGTGGATCTCTTCCTCGGTGACGGTCGGCCCCCGGGTCTCGCGTTGACCGATCAGCCTCAGCAGCAGCGCGGTCGAGCCTGCGAGCAGGTGGACGAAGGGACGCGAGGCGATCGACAACAGGTACATGGGTCGTGCGACCAAGCGGGCGATGCCTTCCGGGTTGATTTGGCCGATGCGCTTGGGTACGAGCTCGCCGACGACGATCGCGAAATAGGTGATCATGACCACGACCAGGATCGTCGCGCCGATCTCGCTTGGGCCCTGCTCCATGCCGAGCCCCTGCAGCCAGAGCGCAAGGGGCTCGGCGAGTGCCGCCTCGCCGAAGATACCGCTGAGGATGCCGATCGAGGTGATGCCGATCTGGATGGTCGACAAGAAACGGTTGGGTTCCTCGCCGAGTCGCACCGCAATGGCGGCGGCCCGATCGCCGTCGTCCGCGAGTCGGGCGAGGCGTGCCCGTCGCGCGGTGACGAGCGCGATCTCGGACATGGCGAACAGGCCGTTGAGAAGGATCAGGGCGACAAGAATTAAAATGTCCATGGTCTCCGGTGGAGGTCAAGGATCAGCGCGCATCCTCTGCCTCGGCATCCCGATCGGCGGTTGTCTCCGGCACCTCGAGCGTCAGGGTGGCCTGGCGGACGCCGCGGCCGTAGAGGCCACTGACCTCGAATCGCAGGCCGTTCCACCGGACCGAATCTCCCAGCACGGGCGGTCCGCCCAGCTCGCTCAGGATCAGGCCCGAGACCGTGTCGATCTCGGGATGCTCGAGCTCGCGCCCGATCAGATCGCCCAAGGTGTCCAGACGGACCGTCCCTTGGACCTGATAGCCCGCGGTGCCGACCGGCAAGACATCCGGGACGTCCTCGACACCCTCCTCGATATCCCCGACGGCCTCGGCGCAGATGTCTTCCATGGTGAGGATGCCGGCGGTCCCGCCGTGCTCGTCCATCACCACGATCATCTGGTTGTGCACCCGGTCCATGGCGGCAAGGACATCGTCCAGGGTCGCGGTTTCGGGCAGGTAGGCGGTTTCTCGGACCACCGCGGGATCAAGACCGGTGCCTGCACGCAGCAGCGCCATCAGATCCTTGATGTGGATCGTCCCGATGATCTGGTCGAGACTGCCTTCGTAGACCGGATATCGGGTGTGGCGATGCCGATGCAGGATCTCGCGGAGCATGGCGTCGGTTGCGCCGACCGGGATCCCGCTCGCGCGCACCCGCGGCACCATCGCCTGCACCGCGGCAATCTCGCTGAAGTCCGCAAGCTCAAGGAAGATCCGGCCGCTCTCCTCGCTCAAGAGGCCGCTCTTTTGGCTCTCGCGGGCGAGCGACTCCAGCTCGTCCTGGCCCAGATAATGGCCCGCGCTGCGTCCGCGCTTGAAGCCGACCAGGCCAAGCAAGAGGTTGCCGGTCAGATTGAGCACGCGGACCAAGGGGTAGAGGATCAAGCCGATGACCAACATGGGCGGGGTCACCCACATGGCGACCTTCATGGGCCGGGTCAGCGCAAGCGCCTTGGGGACCATCTCGCCCAAGACGATATGCAGATAGGTGATCGCAGCGATGGCCAACACCGACGCGAGCCCGTGCGCCGTCAAGAATGCACCCGGGGCGGTGAATCCCGCGCGCAGAAGCCATTCCTCGAAGTACCCGGCTAGGGTGTGCTCGCCGTACATCCCCAGACCCAGGCTCGCGAAGGTGATGCCGAGCTGCGCCGTGGCGACATAACGATCCAGTCGCGCCGGGTTGTCGAGGATCCGGGCGATGCGCCGCGCCAGGGCGTCTCCGTCCTCCGCACGCGCGGTCATCGCGGCGCGCGAGGTCCCGATGATCGCGAACTCGGCGGCGACAAAGAGTCCGTTGAGGGCCACCAAGGCCATGACGACGATCAGGACGATCCAGAGCTCATGCATGCTCGTCTCCCGCTGCACCGCCGACGACACGAACCATGACGGAGGCGATCGCCGGGCCATCCATCGACTCGATCTCGAACGCAAGACCGATCACCTCGAGCCTGTCGCCCGCCACCGGGATGTTCCCGAGCTGCTCCAGCAACCAGCCGGCGAGGGTTTCGGCTTGACTCGTTTCCCAGACGGCCGGGTCGGTGTAGGGGCGGGCCCAATCGATCGCCTCGTCGAGCGGGAGGCGTCCGGGCAGGCGCCAACACGTGTCGTCGAGCTGCTCCGGGTCGAGCTCGCTGTTGGACTTGAACTCGTCGGAAAGCTCGCCGATCAGCTCGCGAACGATGTCCTCCAGGCTGATGAGGCCCTCGACGTCGCCGTACTCGCTCACCACAAGCGCAATGCGGGCGCGCCGATCGCGCATCTGTCCCAGCACCCGATCCAGTGTCAATCGGTTCGGCAGCGCCAGAAGCGGGCGCACCAGGGGCTGCAGGGCGAGGATCTCGCGCCCGCCGGCGGTCGCGATCGCGAGATCCTTCACATGGATGAAGCCGCGTACGTTGTCGAGCCCGCCCCGGTGGACCACCAAGCGCGTATAAGGCGACGCGTCGATCTCGGCCAAGAGCTCATCGAGCGGTGCGGCCAGATCCAGACTCGCGATCTGTCGCCGCGGCACCATGAACTGACGCACCGTGTGGCGGCTCAGGCGCAGCACCTCGCGCAGACGCTTGCTCGCCTTGGCCTCCAGCATCCCGCCCTCGTTGCTCTCGCGAATCAGCAGCTCGATCTCGTCCGGTGAATGGACGTGCCGATGGCTGACCTCCGGATCGATGCCGAACCCCCTCAGGATCAGGTTGCCGCTCCCGTTGAGCAATCCGATGAAGGGATAGAACAGGACCAAGGACCAGCGCATCGGCAGGTAGGTATACATGGCCGTCCCGACCGGGTACTGAAGCGCCACCGTTTTGGGGATCAGCTCGCCGAGCACGACCTGGGTCGAGGTCAACACCACCAGCACGATGGTCGCCGACATGGCGTAGGCGCCCACTGTCTCCATCCCCCAGTCCGAGATCAGGAGTGCACCGAGCGCAATAGCGATCGTCGCCTGTCCGAAGGCGCCGAGGATGAGGCTGGAGAGTGTGATCCCGATCTGGCAGGTGGCGATGTAGCGATCCAGGCGCGTCGTGTCCTTGACGATGGGCAAGAGCGCCGCAGCGAGTCGATGACCCTGCCGGGCAAAATGCTCGACGCGGCTGGCCCGGGAACCCACGATCGCAAACTCGGCCGCGACATAGAGCGCATTGATCAGGATCAGAAGGCCGACGACGAGAAACATCCAGGCGCTCATCGGGGGACTCCGGCAGGGCAGGGATGCCGGCTCGAACGGCGAGACGCCGGATTGGTCGGGTGCTGTGGGGTGGGGATCAGGCCCGGACTGTCGGGTTCCGGGGAATCGGCATCGTCGGGCTCGCCGACGACGAGCAGGGGTGTGTGGTTCATGGCCGGGAGTATATCAGGTCAGCATAGAGCGGCAAGCGTCGTCGTGGGCGCATCCGAATCGGCCGAGTGCGGCTTCGGCCGACGCGAGCGCATGGCGTCAGGATCCGGTGCCTGTCTGTTTCGACAGCGTGCGGCCATCCAGGAACTGCAAGGTCCCCACGCCGAGCAGTCCGCCGATAACCATGACCAGATAGATGACGGTCACCGGCTGTTCCATCAGGGCAAAGCCCAAGAGGCCGAGGCCCGCACTCAGCTCCAAGAGACCGTTCGGCCAGTGCACCATCCTGCACGGGCCGGCCGTGACCGCGCCCTTGGGCGTGCGCACGAAGGGGCTACGGTAACCGAGCAGCGCCTCCAAGCCGGCGCGCGCGTTGGAGAGGAGCAGCCCGGTGGTTAAGAAGAGCGCACCGAGGACCTCGGTTGCCGTTGCCCTGGCTCCGGAGCGGATGCCCGAGACTGTCAGAAAACCGATGGGTGCGGCGAAGCCGAGCATCGAGGCGACGATCGCGACTCGGCTCAGTACCTCGCCGGGGACCGCCGCGCCGGCGATGAAGGGCAGCCCCAAGACCACGCAGGCAGCACCGATCAGAAACGCCAGCGGTTGGCCGAGCTGGAAGCTGATCATGACCTTCTGCCAACGCGGCAGCGCCGGGCTGGCCCAGATTATCGGCAGCAGCTTGACGAAACACTGGGCGAAGCCCTTGGTCCAGCGGAATTGCTGGGTCCGCCAGGCACGCACCGAGACGGGCAGCACGCCGGGGACCGGGAGGTCCTTCATGAACCCGGAGCGCCACCCGCGTAGACGGGCCCGCAGACTCAGGTCCAGATCCTCCGTGAGCGTGTCGCCTTGCCAGCCGCCGGCGTCATCGATGGCGCGGCGACGCCAGACACCGCAGGTCCCGTTGAAGGGGACGGGCAGACCCAGGCGCCAACGCGCCTCCTGCTCGACCTGGAAGTGCGCATCGAGCAGGCGCGCCTGCGTGCGGGTGAGCAGGCTGTCGTCCCGGTTGATGTGGGTCCAGCGGGCCTGGACATAAGCGAGATCAGGCTGCGCAAGCAAGGGGTCGATGATCTTGCGCAGGAAATCCGGCGGCGGAATAAAATCGGCGTCGAAGATGGCCACGAGCTCTGCATCCGAACGCTCGAGGCCGGCCGCCAGCGCGCCGGCCTTGAAGGCGGTGCGCTTGATCCGATGCAGGAGCTCGATCTGGACGCCTTCGCGCCGCAGCTTGGCGACGGCCCGCTGGCTGAGCGACAGCGAAAAGGCGTCGGTGCTGTCGTCGAGCACCTGGATCTGCAAGCGGTCTCGCGGCCAATCCAGGGCGATCACGGCCTCGAGGACGCGGTCGATCAGCTCGCCCTCGTTGAAGAGCGGAAGCTGAACCAGCACGCTCGGCAGCCGTGCGGGCGCGTGCGGTGTCCCGACCAGACGTCGGGCCGGCGTGACCAGACGCGCGAGCATCAAGCCGAGCAGGTTGAGCGACGACAGCGCCAAAAAGATCAAGCCAAGTGTCAGGAGCAGCTCGACAATCGGTTCCGCTGCGAGCATGAGGATATATCCGTAGGATCTGGAACGGTTAAAGATGAGGTGGGCCGGCCGCGAGGATGACGGGGCGAGCGGATGTCTAGTATCCCCACCAAGAAGGTTTCTATTCGGGTCCGGGAGGTCGAATCCTTTACCGACCATCCGACCGATCGGCGGCTCGGGCCGTACGCGCGACAGAATAGAGCGAGCCGCATCACAACGGCAAGAGCCGCATCGCGAAGCATGTCTCGATTGAGGCGTGAAAGGCCGCCGGGCGACGAAAGGCGGCGTGCAAGCGCCTTGCGGCTCGTAAAATCAGGCCGCTATCCTAACTTCCAAAATCAAGCCGACATACTACCTTTAACCGACCAGGCACCGGACATGCTCGATCTTATGCAGCACATCGCCTTGCGTTGCGCACCGGCCCGCGCCGTCTTGATGGGCCTTGCCCTGGTCGGAGCCTTGGCCGCGGGGATCTCGCTCGTCGCGTTCGAGGCGGCGAAGGGGGATCTGGTTCTGTTTCCCGCGCTGGTTGTTCTGTTGTGGGCCGTGCTGGGGGTGGTCTTCATCGATCTGTTTGCCCGCATCCCGAGGGCTCCCGAGGCGGGCGGGGGCTGGCGCCGATGGCTGCGGTGGGTGTTGCGACGGCTCTACTGGCTCCTTGCCATGGGCTTCTTGATCCTTAGTTTGGTCGCCGTGGATGTGAGTTTTTCCATCACGCGCGAGTGGTTGAACGACAGGGCGCCGATCGGACAAGGCTAGTAAGGATGCCGGCCTGCGCCACGGGCGGCACAGGCCGGATCGATCATCCTAAGATCATTCTTGGACCTGCTGGATCCCTGCGATATGCCAGTCGCCCTCGGCGCCGTCCCAACGATGCTGAACGTGCCAGATCTCGCTGAAGGCATCGGCGGCGCCCTTCTCGTCCTCGCGGATCAGGCCGGAGAAGAGCACGCTCGCCACCACCAGGTCACCCTCGCGACGGACACCGATCAGCTCGGCATTCAGACGCACGACCTCGGTGGATTGGCTCCCTTCGGTCTTGAGGCGCTCGCGCTGCAGATCCACGAACAGCTCGGGCGTCATGTATTCGCGGATGCCGTCGAAGTCGGCTTGGTCCCAAGACGCCTGAAGATTGATGAAGTGCGACTTCGCACCTTCCAGGAAGCCGGCGCCGTTGAACCAGCTCGGTGACTGGTTGACGCCGGCAACCGGGCCGCCCTGAGCGCCCATGCCGGGGTGGAGGATGCCGCTGTCCGTCTGTCCGCGACGCTCGTAGGCCGGAGCGGATCCGGCGTGGTGGAATCCGCCGCCGACGCCGGCCGCGGCCATCGCCGGCTTGGCTTGATTGCGCTTCCACATGCGAAACAGCATGAAGCCCCCGACCGCAAGCAGGACGATCAGGAGGAAGTCCATGATCTGGAACCCCTCGAAGCCGTCGCCGAAGAACATCGAGGCCAAGAGACCGCCGGCCGCAAGACCGGCCAAAGGCCCAAGCCAACGGCTCGCACCGCTCGCCGGGCGTTGGCCGGCAGCGGCTTGTGCCGCATTGGGCTGGGCCGGACGTTGCGCCGTCGCGGCGGGTTGGGCCTGGCGTTGCATCCCGCTGGACTGCTTGCCGAGGTTCATACCGCCGCCCATGCGCTTGGCCTCGACATCGGCGGGAACGGAAAGGACGGTGACCGCAATGATGGCGACGGCCGCGGTCATGAGTGTTTTGAATCTCATGCGAGTCGGGACTCCTCGATCGGTGAGTTGACGTGATGAATGGAAATGTTCGGAACGCGACGATGACCCTTTAGCATCCGGTCTGTGGTGCAAAAAACAATTCGAGACTCGCCACCCTAACCGCGGGATTCACCGAATCTCGGCGTGCCCGGCACCGCGCGGGTCGCTCGCGGCCTTCACCTGCCCCTTCGCACGATCCCAAAGGATTGCCTGCATGTCGCCGATGGGGGCACTCAGAAGCTCGAGTCGATGCCCCATCGCGGCCAGATCGCGTTGTTCCGTCGTGCTCAGTGCTCCGGACTCGAATTCGAGGCGATCCGGGAGGTACTGATGATGGATGCGGGGTTGCGCGATCCAATCCTCAAGCGGGATCCCGTCGACGGCCCCCAAGATGCCCTGCAGCACCATGGTGATGATGCGGCTGCCGCCGGGCGTGCCGAGGATGACGACCGTCTCGGGCGAGTCCAGGAAGGTCGGCGACATGCTCGAGAGCATGCGTTTGCCGGGGGCGATGGCGTTGGCCTCCCCGCCGACCAAGCCGTAGGCGTTCGCGACGCCGGGCTGCGCGGAAAAATCGTCCATCTCGTCGTTCAGCAAGACACCCGTCCCCGGCGGGACGAATCCGGAGCCGAAGGGATAGTTGATGCTGAGCGTCGCCGCAACCCGGTTGCCCTCGCCATCGAGGATCGAGAAATGCGTGGTATCGCGGCCCTCGGATGCGGGCGCATCGGTCTCGGCGGTTGTGCTCGGGGTGGCACGGTTCGGATCGAAATCACGAATCAGGCCGGCCGCATAGTGCGGATGCGTCAGACGCTCGATCGGCATCTCCACGTGATCGGGATCGCCGAGATAGAGGGCCCGGTCGCGATAGGCTCGACGCATCGACTCGACGAGCGCATGGGTCCGCGCGGTTCCGGACTCCGGCTGCGGCTCGATCGCTGAGAACATGTTGAGGATCTGGACCAGCAGCACGCCCCCGGAGGAGGGTGGCGCGGCACCGACGAGACGCCAGCCGCGGAAGCTCGCGACGATCGGCTCGCGCTCCAGGGCACGGTATTCGGCAAGGTCCTCGAGCGTCCAGATTCCCCCGGCTGCGCGCACGCCGGCGACTAAGCGCTCCGCGGTCTCGCCGGCATAGAAACCTGCACGCCCGTCGCTTGCGAGGCGTTCCAGGGTACCGGCGAGATCCGGCTGTCGCAGACGGTGTCCGCGCGGCGGAACCTCGGCGTCGAGCAGAAACTGCGCCGCGGCGGCCGGCGAGGCACGCAGTGCGGAGAGTCGCGATGCAGCGACCCGTCGATACCCGTCGCCGATCTCGAAACCGTCGCGTGCGAGACCGATCGCCGGAGCGAGGGTCTGCGCCAAAGGCAGGCGTCCGTAGCCCTCGGCGAGTTGCGCGAGCGCGGCCGGTGTGCCGGGGATACCCGCCGAGAGCGGCCCGACAAGGGCCGACTCGGGGACGAATTGCCCGGCGTTGTCGAGAAAGAGATCGCGATGCGCCGCCAACGGCGCGCGCTCGCGTCCGTCGAGCATGGTCTCGTGACAGTCTTGTGCGCGGTGAAGCAGCCAGAACCCGCCGCCGCCGATTCCGGATCCGTAGGGCTCGACCACAGCCAAGGCGGCGGTAACCGCAACAGCGGCATCGAAGGCGTTGCCTCCGGCGTCGAGGATCCTAAGACCGGCCTCGGTCGCCAACGGGTGCGCGGAGGCAATCGCGGCCTGAGCAGGATGGATCGCCGGCCCGTCGCAGGCAGCTCCGACACTCGTGGAGACGAGCAGGAGCGCGCCGATCCAAGCCGCGCCGGACCACAGGGTCACACTGCGGCGCGCGGCACCCCGGCCGATGTCAGCCCTCGCCGGTGATGTGCTCATACTTGGCCCGAAGCTCCTCCTCGGTCTCTTCGTGATCAGGATCCTTGATGATGCAGTCGACCGGGCAGACCTCGACACACTGGGATGTCTCGTAGTGGCCGACACACTCGGTGCAAAGGGAGGGTTCGATCACGTAGATCTCGTCGCCTTGCGAGATGGCGCCGTTCGGGCACTCTGGCTCGCACACGTCGCAGTTGATGCACTCGTCGGTAATAATCAGGGCCATGAAATTACTCCTGGTCGAGGGGTTGTAGGGTAGCTGGACCCAAAGGGCTGTATGGGGCTGCGCGGATCTTATCCAAACCGTTCGCTCAGTGCAGCTTGCACCGCAGGCGCGACGAAGGACGAGACATCCCCGCCGAGCCGTGCAATCTCGCGCACCAGCGAGGAGGAGATGTAGGAATAGGTCTCGGCCGGCGTGAGAAACAGGGTTTCGATGTCCGGGGCCATGCGCCGGTTCATGCCGGCCAGCTGGAACTCGTACTCGAAGTCGGAGACGGCGCGTAGGCCGCGCATGATCACGCTGACACCGAGTTGTCGGGTGAATTCCACGAGGAGCCCCTGAAAGGGAACCACCTCGACGTTCTCGCGTGGCCCGAGCGCATCTCGAACCAAGGCCACCCGCTCGTCGATCGAGAACAGCGGCGTCTTGCCGGTATCGACCGCGACGGCCACGATCACGCGATCGAACAGACGCGCGGCACGCAGGATCAGATCGGTATGACCATTGGTGACGGGATCGAATGATCCCGGATAGACCACGCGTCGCAAAACCGTTTCCTCGCTCGGATGAACGCCCCGAGACCCCAGGGCCGTCGGCGGCCCGCACGATACCACAGCGGAGGCTCGGTTAGGAGTGAGGCGATTGCGACGATTGCCGCTTCTCAGTGAACGCCGGCACCTGGGTTACGGCTCGAAATGCCTCTCACGGAGACGCGGAGCGCACGGAGAATCCGAGATCCTTCCTGCATACGCTTTGTGTCTCCGTGAGTTAAATTGAGACTGATCGGTGCGAAGGTTACGACGGTGCCGCCTCGCCAGCGACCGAGCACGACCCCGGGCCTACGATCACGAGCCCGTAGCGCACCTGCCCGGCCGTCTTGTCCCGAACGAGGTCCCAGTCCGCCGGCAGATCCGGAAACCCGATCCGCACCGGGGCCTCCATATAGACGCGCCCGCCCGGCTTGAGCCAGCCTTGGCCGGCCAAACGCTCGATCGCGGGTGCCCAAAGCGCCTCATCGAAGGGCGGGTCGAGGAAGACGATATCGAACGGCGGCCCCGAGCCTTCGAGCCAGCGGATCGCGTTACCGTGCACGACCCACGTCTCTTCGGCGCCCAGTCGACGGGCGTTCGCTTCGAGCTGGCGCGCGACCGCCCCGGAGTGTTCGATCAAGACGACCTCGCCGGCCCCACGGGAGACGGCCTCGAATCCGAGCGCACCGCTACCGGCAAAGGTATCGAGACAGCGTGCGCCAGGGATGACAGGTGCCAGCCAGTTGAACAGGGTCTCGCGCACGCGATCGGATGTCGGCCGCAGCCCGGTCGCGCTCGGGATCGGCAGGCGGCGGCCGCGGTAGCGGCCGCCGATGATGCGCAGCTCGCCTCTAGCCTTCGCCACCGACATCTGCGGTTTGCTCGCTGCTGCCCCCGACCACCACGATGGCCAGCCGATCCGGATGGAGCCGACGCGAAAAGGCGTCTTTGATCTGCTCGGCCGTCACCGACTCGATGCGGTCCGTGAAGCGGTCGAGATAATCCAGCGGCAGGTCGTAGAAGCCGATGACGGCGAGATATCCGACGATGTCCGAGTTGCTTGCGATCCGCAGCGGGAAGCCGCCGGTGATGTTCTTCTTCGCCGCGGTCAGCTCCGCCTCGCTTGGCCCCGCATTGATGAAGCGGCGCAGGGTGTCGAGCATCACCTCTCGGGCCTGGTCGGCCTGATCGTTCTTGGTTTGCAAACCCATCAGGAAGGGGCCGGGCTGCGCCAAGGGCAGGAAATAGCTGTAGGTGCTGTAGGAGAGCCCGCGTTTCTCGCGGATCTCCTCCATCAGCAGTGAGACCAAGCCGCTGCCCCCGAGGATGTGGTTGCCGACGTAGAGGGTGAAGTAGTCCGGGTCGCCGCGACGCATGCCGAGTTGGCCGGCTACCACGGTGGTCTGGCTGGACGGGAAGGCGATCCGCTCGGTCACCGCGGAATCCAGATCCGCCACTCCCGGCAGGGGCGCCGGCCGCTCGCCCTTTGGAAGGCCGGCGGTGATCCGGTTCGCGAGCGCCTCGGCTTGCGGGCGGTCGAGCGCGCCGACGATCGCCAGCACCGCGTTGGACCCGATGTAGTGGCGCCGATGGAAGTCGACCAGATCCTCGCGCGTGATCGCCGTCACCGTCTCGGCCGTGCCGGACGGGTCCGCCGCGTAGGGATGAGCGCCGAAGATCTTGCGATAGAGCGCCTTCTGCCCAACGGTGCGCGGCGACTCCTCGGCCTGACGCAGGGCAATGAGCTGATTGCGACGCTCCCGCTCCAGATCCGCTTCAGCAAAGGTCGGGGTGCTCACCAGGGTCGCGAGCGTCTCCACCGCCGTTTCCATCGCAGGCTGTCGGGTCAGGGTGCGCAACGACACAGTTGTCTTGTCTCGATCCGCGCTGGCGCCGAGCTTGGCGCCGACGTCCTCGAGCCGTGCCGCGATGGCGTCGGCGTCCCAGGCACCTGCGCCCTGCGTCAGCATGCCGGCCGTCATGGAGGCCAGGCCCGAGCGCACGCCGTCGCGGGCGCTGCCGGCATCGAAGACCAGATTCACGTCGACCATCGGCAGCTCGGGCGAGGCGACGAAGAGCACGCGGGCGCCACTCGCGGCCTGCCAGGTCTCGATCTGCGGTGCGGCCTGAAGGGTCCCGGCGGCGCACAGCAGAAGAGCGCTCGACCAGACGGAGAACCGGCGGGGATCAGTGCACATTGGTCTGCATCTCCAACGCGACCGGTGCGCGCGCGGTTTGATTGTCGTCCATCGGTTGTGGATCCAGGACACCGACGGTGAGCTTCTCGGGGACCAGGTACTTCTGCGCAACGGCGCGGACCTGCTCCGGGGTGATCGCCGCAAGTTGATCGACGTAGGTATCGGCGAGCTCCCAGCCCAAGCCCACCGTCTCCAGCTGGCCGAGGACCATGGCCTGATAGAAGAGCGAGTCGAGCTCGTAGACCTTATCGGCGATCAGCTGATTACGAACACGCTCCATCTCGCCCTCGTCGACGAGATCGGTTCGGACGCGCTCGATCTGTGCGAGCAGCGCCGCTTCGACCTGCTCGATCGTCTGTCCCTTGGCCGGCACGCCGCTCAGCATGAACATGCCAGGCAGGCGGCCGAAGGCGCTGTAGCTCGCGCTCGCCGAGGACGCGACCTGGCTGCCGCGCACCAGCTCACGCTCCAGGCGGGTGCTGCTCCCGCCGCCGAGGACCGAGGTCAAGACCTCGAAGGCATAGGGCTCCCACGCCTCTTCGGCATCGATCAGGGCCGGTGCCTTATAGCCCATCAGAAGGTAGGGTTCCTGCGCGGGCGCCTTCACGACGATCCGCTTGGCCCCGAGCTGCTCGGGCTCGGGTTGCATCTTCGGCGGCCGGATCGGCTCGGGCTCGAGCGGGCCGAAGTGCTTCTCGGCCAATCGGAAGACCTCCTCGGGATCGACATCGCCCGCAACGACCAGGGTCGCGTTGTTCGGGGCATACCAGAGTCGGTACCAGTCGCGCAGGTCTTCGACGCTCGCCTGATCCAGATCCCCGGCCCAGCCGATCACCGGGATTCGGTAGGGCGAGGCGACGTAGGCGACGGCGTTGAAGCGCTCGAAGGTTAGGGACTGGGGATTGTCGTCCGTACGCGTGCGGCGCTCTTCCTTAACGACCTCGAGCTCCTTAGCAAACTCCTCCGTATCCAAGGCGAGATTGCGCATGCGCTCGGCCTCAAGCTCGAAGGCGATCTCCAGGCGGTCATTCGCGAGCGACTGAAAATAGGCGGTGTAGTCGCGTCCGGTGAAGGCGTTCTCCTCCCCGCCGTTCTCCGCGATGATGCGTGAGAACTCACCTGGGGCGAGCCGCTCGGTCCCCTTGAACATCATGTGCTCGAGCAGGTGAGAAACGCCGGTGATCCCGCCGTACTCGTAGCTCGATCCCACCTTGTACCAGACCTGCGAGATGAGGATCGGCGCACGTCGGTCCGGCTTGACCAGGACCTTGAGGCCGTTGTCGAGTGTGCGTTCGTAGACGGTTTGGGTCGCCGACAGGGCAAGGGCCGGCAGACACAGGAACAAGCTGAGAAGGATTCGGTGCATGGAGACTCCGGTCGGATGCAATCGGAAGGCGGAAAAGCCTCGCGTTGAGTGATGTTGGGGCAGGGCCGGGTCTTGGTAGTTCCCGGAGATGACGGTTTGTTAAGGCCGGGTCTGCGCGGTTCCGGGCGAGCCTCGGGCGATCTGATCGCGGCGATCTGATAGCATTGCGTCCACACGGGCGGAGCGGCCTCTTCTGCGGTCGTATCGCAGTAACCCTTGAGTGCTCGACGGATCGCTCGCCTGCCCCTCGCTGTTTTTCTCCCCCTTCAGGCATGTCGTTATGTTCGGTTTCGGAAAAAAGCACAGGAAGACCGCGTCGTCCGAGTCGGATCAGTCGGTCGCGGCCGAGCCGTCGATCGGCCCCGGAGAGCTCGGCGCGTCGGACTCGGCGGCCGAGAATTCGTCGGCGGATACCCGGGGCGTCTCGAATCGGGTAGGGCCCGAGGCGATCGGCGCTTCGCAGTCCGTGCCGACGGCGAAGCCGGCCCAATCCGAGTCGGTCGAACCGGAGCCGCGCCCGAAGCGGGGCGGGTGGTTTCGATCCAAGAGTCGCGCGGTCGATGCGGCCGCGCCGCCCGCAGTCGAGATGCGCGCATCCGAGAATGTCGTTGATTCCTCGCGGTATTCCGCGCCGCCTTACGTTCAAGAGGAACCCACGGAAAAGAAGTCCGGCGTCTTCTCGCGACTGCGGGAGCGCTTAGCGCGGACCCGCGAGACGCTCGGCGACGGTCTCGGGACGCTCTTCATCGGTCGCAAGCGTATCGACGACGATCTCATGGAGGAGCTGGAAACCCTGCTGCTCACTGCGGATGTCGGTGTCCCTACGACCGCCCGCATCATGGAGGATCTGGCGAGCCGCGTGAAGCGCAAATCACTCGCCGACCCCCAAGCACTGCTGCGCGCGCTCAAGGTCGAGCTGCGCGCCGTCCTGCAGGCGGCCGATGCCCCGGTCCGTCAGCCGGCACCCGGCCGACCCCAGGTCATCCTCATGGTCGGCGTCAACGGTGCGGGCAAGACCACCACGATCGGCAAGCTCGCCAAGCGGCTCCAAGAGGAGGGCAACAGCGTCATCCTCGCCGCGGGTGACACCTTTCGCGCGGCGGCGGTCGAGCAGCTCCAGACTTGGGGCGAGCGCAACCGCGTGAGCGTGGTGGCGCAGCAAACCGGGGCGGACTCGGCATCCGTGATCTTCGATGCACTGCAGGCGGCCACGGCGCGCGGGGCCGACGTGCTGATCGCCGATACGGCCGGGCGGCTGCACACTAAGGCCAACCTGATGGAGGAGCTGTCCAAGATCGCTCGGGTCATGAAGAAGATCGACCCCGATGCGCCTCACGAAGTGATGCTGGTCGTGGATGCGACGACCGGCCAGAACGCGCTCAATCAGGCACTGAATTTCCATCAGGCAGTCGGTCTGACCGGGATCACGCTAACCAAGCTCGACGGCACGGCAAAGGGCGGGATCCTTTTCGCGATCGCGGACCGTCTGAAGGTGCCCATTCGTTTCATCGGCGTCGGCGAGACCATCGACGATTTGCGCCCCTTCGATGCCGACGAATTCCTAGATGCCTTGCTGAGCTGAGGGGGCAGGGCCGTGATCTCCTTCGAACATGTCTTCAAACGCTATCCGGAGCGCGGCGAGGCCCTGAGCGACCTGAGCTTCGAGATGGATGCCGGCGAGATGGCCTTCCTCACCGGGCACTCGGGCGCCGGCAAGAGCACCCTGCTGCGTCTGATCGGCTTGCTCGAGCGTCCGACGCGCGGCCAGGTGATCGTCAACGGGCGCAATCTCGCTGCCTTGCCGAGACGCAAGATTCCCCATCACCGTCGCGAGGTGGGGATGATCTTCCAGGATCATCGTCTCCTGCCGGATCGCAGCGTCTTCGACAATGTCGCCTTGCCCCTCGTGGTCGCCGGTCTCGGGCACAAGGAGGTCGGTCGACGCGTTCGTGCCGCGCTCGATCAGGTCGGCTTGCTTTCGCGCGAGCGGGCCACCCCCGTCGCCCTCTCCGGCGGCGAGCAACAGCGCGTCGGCATCGCCCGCGCCGTCGTCGGGCGCCCGCCGCTGGTGCTCGCGGACGAGCCGACCGGAAACCTCGACCCGGACCTCTCGCGCGAGATCTTCGGACTCTTCGAACGTTTTCATCAGGTCGGCGTGACCCTCTTGATCGCCACCCACGATCTGGGTCTCGTCATGTCCATGCCCTATCGAACCATCACCCTCGCCGACGGGCGACTGGCCAATGACTCGAGGACCTGGTGACCATGGCCAAGCCCAGGACGTCCAAACGCACGCCGCATCGCCGCAGCGGTCCCCGTCTGCTGGACATGCCCGGCTTGTGGGCCAACAGGCATCTGCAGAGCGCGGTTGCGACCCTGGGCCGGCTGATGCGCACGCCGCTTCCGACCGGGATGACGGTCGCGGTGATCGGGATCTCGCTGGCCTTGCCGGCCGCTCTCTTCGTCGTGACCGAGAATCTGCGCACCATGGCCGGCGGTTGGGACCAAGCGGCGGCCATCTCCCTGTTTCTGAAACAGGATGTCGACGACGCCGCAGCGACGCGGCTCGCGGAGCAGTTGCGCGCCCGCCCCGAGCTGGCCCAGGTCCATCTGATCAGTCGCGAGCAGGCACTCAACGAGTTTCGGGCGCTTGGCGGATTCGAGGATGCCTTGTCGCAGCTCAAAAGCAATCCCTTGCCGGCGGTCCTGGCGCTTTACCCGCAGGCGGCCGCCTCGGCGCCCGAGCGGCTGCAGGCGCTGCACGACGAGTTGCTGACACTCCCCGAAGCGGACTTCGCCCGGATGGATACGCTCTGGCTGCAACGCTTCCAGGCGATCCTCGACCTGGCCCAGCGGGTGGTTCTCCTGCTCGGCGGGCTGCTCGGTGTCGGTGTGCTGCTGATCGTCGGCAACACCATCCGGCTCGAGATCCTGAACCGGCGTATCGAGATCGAGATCATGGAGCTGGTCGGCGCGACGGGCGCATTCATCCGCCGGCCCTTTCTCTATGCAGGGGCCTGGTACGGGCTGCTCGGGGGTCTGACCGCCTGGTTTCTGGTGACCATCGCCGTCGTGCTGCTGCAGCAGCCGGTCTCACGTTTAGCGACCCTGTATCGAAGCGAATTTCCGCTCACCGGTCTCGGCCCCTTGGCGATGCTGGTGATCCTCTCCGGGAGCGTGCTCTTCAGCCTGATCGGTAGCTGGATCGCCGTGAACCGTCATTTGCGCGGCGCGGAGCCGGGCTGAACCGCGTCTGGAGCGGCATGCGCAGATGTTGGGTTGAATCGGCTACGGCCGGAACCATCCGTGTCGGAGCTGACTCGGATTAAACCGCGTCCGGAGCGACATGCGTCATTTTCGTTTCGCATTTGGCTTTAGAGATGTCCTCGATCTCGGTGATGCGCGGTTCAAAATTTATTATCTTTTAATATCTTAAGCCGCGCCAGCTCCGACTCCAGTCGTCGGAGCTGGCGCGGCCAATCCACTCCTGCAAACTACGCATACCGCACCTGGCTGGGTTTAGAATGTTTTTTTCTTAATGTTCTGAACCGCGACGGCGCCAACGGTCGTCAAGTCTGCCGGGGCCGATCCCATCCAAAAACATCGCATACCGCGCTGGGCGCGGTTTAGATCCGCCTCAAACCCCGAATCCAATCAGGACTTTTTCACCGATGTCAAACGCCACCGCGCGACCGCGCGTCCGATTGCAGCCGCTCACACTCGTGCAGCGCACTGGGCTGCTCTTGGGCTCGATTGCATTTCTCGTCCCGCTCTTGGTCGAGATCCCGGGCTTGGCGCCGGCCGGGCATCGGATGCTGGCGATCTTCCTCCTTGCGATCCTGCTCTGGGTGACGGAGGCTCTTCCCCTCTATGCCACGGCGATGCTGGTGATCTTGCTTCAGGTTCTCATGATCTCGGATCAGGCGCTGGTCGGCGGCGTCGGCCCATTACCGTCCGCGGCGAGCTATTTCGCGGCCTTGGCGAATCCGGTCATCATTCTCTTTCTCGGTGGTTTCCTGATCGCGGACGGCGCCCATAAATTCGGGCTGGACCGCAGCCTCGCGGCCGTGATGCTGCGGCCCTTCGCCGGCAACGCTCGCACCTCGGTGCTCGGGCTCATGGCGATCACGGCGCTGCTCTCGATGTTTGTCTCCAATACAGCGACCGCGGCAACCATGTTCGCGGTGGTCATCCCGATCCTGGCCGCGCTGCCGCCCGGTCCCGCCCGCACCGGCGTCGCCTTGGCGATTCCGGTCGCAGCGAACGTCGGCGGGATCGGGACCCCGGTCGGCTCTCCACCCAACGCCATCGCGCTGGGTGCATTGGAGGCAGCGGGCCAAGGGATCTCCTTCATCGGCTGGATGCTCCTGGCGGTCCCGTTGATGCTGGTGGTGTTGCTGTTTGCCTGGTGGTTCCTGACGCGTCGCTACATCGCCGCGGACACCCCGTTGGCGCTCCAGCTCTCGGCGGACTTCGACCGCTCGCCCGCCGCGATCCTCTTCTACCTGATCGCCGGTGCCACCCTTCTGCTCTGGTTGACCGAGCCATTGCACGGCATCTCCTCCTCGACGGTCGGCTTTTTTCCGGTCGTCGCGCTACTCGCGGCACAGGTTATGGGCGCCGACGACATCCGGCGTCTGCAGTGGCCGGTGCTCTGGCTGGTTGCCGGCGGAATTGCCTTGGGTGCGGGGATCGGCAACAGCGGCTTGGATGTCTGGCTGGTCGGTTTGGTGGCCTGGGATGCCCTGCCGTTGACGCTCTTGCTGCTCCTCTTGGTGGGGGTCTCGGTCGGGCTCTCGACCGTGATCTCGAACTCGGCTACGGCAAACCTGCTGGTCCCCTTGGCGCTGAGCCTGGCGATCGGGCTGCCGATCGATCCAACTGCCGTCGGCGTGATGGTCGCGCTCGCCTGCGCGCTCGCCATGGCCTTGCCGATCTCTACGCCGCCGAACGCGGTCGCCTACGCGACCGGCGAGGTGCCGACGCGGGAAATGGTCGTCAGCGGCCTCGTCATCGGTGGCTTCGGTGCGCTCCTGCTGGCGCTCGTAATGCCGACGCTCTGGGGCGTCCTGGGTCTGTTGTGACCGAGTCCGCTGATCGCACGGGAGCGGAGCGTCCGCCAACGGGCGATCGCCTCTCCCCCCTGTGGGTCTTGATCGTGGCGCCCGAGCCCTTCGCCGTCTCGGTCGCGGAGGAGGTCGCACGCGGGGTGGCCGACATCGCGGAGGTGGCCCGGACCGCCGATGTCGCGGAGGCATGCGCCTTGGTGGCCGCACATCCCGATCGGGTCGTGCCCCTCGTCCTCATGGCAGCCTTGGCCAAGTCGCCCGAGTCAACCGACACGCGAATCGCGACCCTGGACGAGCAGGAGGTCCTGCGCCGAGCGAGCGTCCTCCTCCTGACCGACCGAGCGTTTCACGATGATCTGTCCCGGTCGGTCGACCGCGACCGGCTGCATGCCGTGATGACCTACCCCTGGTCGCCCGGCATCCTCGCCTGGCACGCACGGGCTCAAACCGTGCGCTGGCTTAGCACGCACCGACCGACCGACCCGCGCACCCGGGCGCTCGTGGCGGTCGATGGTCGCCCGGTTGCTCAGCCTGAGAGCGACCTGCTGCGTCTGCTTGAGCTCGACACGCATGAGGTCGCCACGCAACTGCTCGCCGGGGTCGAGCGCGTTCTGGGTCCGCGCCCGCGTTTGCTCCTGCCGGCCGGGACACGCCTGATCCACGAGGGCGTCGACGTGGACGCCGTTCTGGTCGTGCTGCGCGGTCGGGTCGCGCTCGACCACGCCTCGCCGACCGGCGAGCTGCGGCTTCACCACGACTCGACCGGTTCCGTCGTCGGCTTGCTGTCGTTGGCCCAGCAGCAGCGCGCCTTCTTCACCGCGCGTGCGACGACCGAGGTCGAGGTCGTGCATCTCTCATTCGAGCAGCTCGATCGCGCGCTGGCTGTGGATGCCTCGCTCGGTGCGGCGATGGCGGCGGTCTCCATCCGCGCACTGGCCAAGCGGCTGCGTCGCGCCGACCAGCTCCAAGTCGAGAAGACCCAGCTCAACCATGTCTTGGAGTGCGAACGCCGGCAGCTCTCCGAGGCACTGCATCAGCTCGAGCAGGCCCGCTTGGATCTGGTCGAGCAGGCGCGCTACGCCACCCTCGGCGAGATGGCGGCCGGGATCGCCCACGAGCTCAACAATCCGGTTGCGGCCATGCTGCGCGCGACCACCTATGTCGGCGAGGACCTGGAGCGCGTACTCGCGAGCCATCCGCAAGGCCGGCTTGCAAGCGAGATCTTCGCGGCCGAGCGTGACCGCGCGCCGCGCAGCACGCGCGAGGAGCGCGCGGCGCATCGACGTCTCGAAGCAGCCATCGGCGATGTCGGTCTGGCCCAACGTTTGTTCGATGCGGGGATCGAAGACACCGACCGGGCACGGGCGCTCGCCGCGGATCCGCCGAGCCTCGATCTGGCGGAAGCGGTCGCCGGGATCGGCTCGGCCGTGCGCAACCTCGAAGTTGCCTCCCGACGGATGTGCGAGCTGGTGACCAGCCTGCGCGCCTACGCCCGTCCCAAGGGCGAGCCGGTCGCCGGGGTCGATCTGCATGCCGGTCTCGAAGACACGCTGCGTCTCATGGCGCATCGGCTGCGCGATGTCGAGGTCGAGCGCAGCTACGCCGATCTGCCCCCAATTCGCTGCCACCCCGGCGAGCTCGAGCAGCTTTGGACCAACCTCCTGGTCAATGCGCGCGACGCACTCGGAGACGGCTCCGACGGACGCGGACGCATCGCACTGATCACGGATTCGCCCGACGCGGGGCATGTGCGTGTGCAGATTCTGGACAACGGGCGCGGGATCGATCCGGATATCCTGCCGCGCGTCTTCGAGCCGCGCTTTACCACCAAGCAGGGTACCGTGCGCTACGGGCTCGGGCTTGGGCTCGCCATCGCGCGGCGGATCGTGAATGCTCACGGCGGGGCGATCACGCTGAGCTCGCGTCCCGGCTGCACACGGGTGAGCGTGACCCTGCCGATGGCCGGCCCGCCGAACGACGAGGACATTGAGACATGAAGCTAGCACTATTGATCCTGGATGACGAGCGTCCCGTCCGCGAGGCGCTCAGACGCGACCTTGCGCTGTTCGCGCGTCATGTGCGCATCGAGGAGGCCGAGGACGTGCGGACCGCGCTGGAGGTGATCGAGGAGATCGACGCGGCAGGCGATCGGCTCGCGCTCGTGATGGCCGATCACCGCTTGCCCGGAACCAGCGGTGTCGACTTTCTGATCGGCCTGGCGGCGGACGATCGCGCCGCGGCGGTCCGCAAGGTTCTGGTCACGGGCCAGGCCGATCAGGACGACACCATCCGCGCCATCAACGAGGCCGAGCTCGACCGCTACGTCGCCAAACCCTGGCAGGTGGATGCCTTGCGCGACCTAGTCCGGGACCAACTCACCGAGTTCGTCCTCGCGGCGGGTGTGGATCCCTTGCCTCACCTGGCTGTTCTGGACGCCGAGCGCGCACTCTCGATCGTGCGGGAACGCGGCGACGTATGAACCGAGATCCTGACAGGTGCGGAGCCGCGCACCTTTCCGCAGCCGTCTCTCGGATCTCGGATCTCGAGAAGGTCTCGTCGAAGCGAAATCACGTCTACTGCTTGAACAGGTTCCCGAGATTAAATCCCATAATTGTTCAGGGTAATAAGGCGCCGCGGGGCGTTCTCGAAAAATGGAACTTGAATTACAGCGCGTTGTTTCTAAGCTTTATTTTTAATCATCAGCGCTGACGATGAAAATAATCGGAACATACGATCTTGATTTTGACCGCCCATCTCTTGTCGAATCCACGAACCTCTCCTAGAGTCTGGTGAACTTTTGTCGCGGTCTAAGCTCCAAAACCCCGCCAAAGGTGCTGGCTAAATCCCGAGCACACTGCTAGGATATTTTCCAAGGTAACTAACTCAGGTATCGGAACATGGCCAAAGACTTCGCTCTCATGCCGACGGGTACGATCGACTCCTACATCAGCGGCGCCTACCAGATTCCGGTCCTGACCCCGGAAGAAGAGAAGTCGCTCGCGGTAGCGCTGCGCGACCACGGCGACATGGAGGCGGCAAAGCGGCTCGTCACCTCTCATCTGCGTTTCGTCATCCGCATCGCCAGGGGCTATCTCGGTTACGGGCTGCCGCTTCCGGATCTGATCCAGGAAGGCACCGTGGGGTTAATGAAGGCGGTCCGCCGTTTCGAGCCAGACATGGGCGTGCGTCTCGTCTCCTTCGCCGTGCACTGGATTCGGGCTGAGATCCACGAGTACATCCTGCGCAACTGGCGGATCGTCAAGGTCGCGACGACCAAGGCTCAACGTAAGCTCTTCTTCAACCTGCGCAGCGCGAAGAAGCGTCTGGGCTGGTTCACGAAGGAAGAGGTAGAGGCGGTTGCTGCAGATCTGGGCGTAAAGCCCGAAACCGTCCTGCAGATGGAATCGCGGTTAGCCAATCAGGATCTTTCATTCGACGGTTTGGAGGACGACGATGACGACTCGCCTTCCGCTCCCTCGACCTACCTGCCCGACCTGCGGATGGAGCCCGCCAAGATGCTTGAGCGCCAGGACACCGAGCGCGACCAACATCAGCGACTCTATTCCGCGCTGAAAGGTCTGGACGAGCGCAGTAAGACGATCCTGCGCGAGCGCTGGTTGTCGGAGAAGAAGCAGACGCTTCATGAGCTTGCGGAGCAGTTCGGTGTGTCCGCCGAGCGCATTCGCCAGATCGAGAAGAATGCGATGAAGAAGCTGAGGCTGCAGCTCGAGGTGTAAGCTGGGCCGGGCGTCGGGGCGAGGCAATCCTCGCCTTTCACGTCCGGTCTCGCATTCGGCACCGGAAACGCCTAACGGCCATTCCGACCCTCGCACACACCTGATTCAACGCGGTAACCGCCTGACTGGTGCCCACCGCTTTTTGTTTGGCCCTTCCAATGGTCCAGGATTCGGATGCTAGTCCATTTTCATTGATGCAACGGATGGATAGACTTGAACCTTCCAGGGCCGTTCAACCGCTTGATCCAGGATGATAACTGCGCCAGACATTTTCTCCTTCCGCAAGCATTGGGCCCACAAGCTTGGGACCGCCCCCGAGCTGCCTGTGTCGCGCGCCGAGATGGATCTACTCGGCTGGGATAGCTGCGACATCGTGATCTTGACAGGGGATGCGTACGTCGATCACCCCTCGTTCGGTATGGCGATCATCGGGCGACTGCTCGAGTCGCAGGGGTTTCGGGTTGGCATCATCGCCCAGCCGGACTGGACCTCGGTCGAGGATTTCCGACGCCTCGGACAGCCGAACCTCTTTTTCGGCATCACCGCCGGCAACATGGACTCGATGGTGAACCGCTACACCTCCGATCGGCGACTGCGCTCCGACGATGCCTACACGCCGGACGGCGCCGCCGGTCGCCGCCCCGACCGTTCGGTGACCGTCTATGCCCAGCGCGCGCGCGAGGCATTCAAGGGCGTGCCCATCGTGATCGGCGGCATCGAGGCGAGCCTGCGTCGGATCGCCCACTACGATCACTGGTCCGAGCAGGTCCGCCGCTCCGTCCTGGTGGATGCGAAGGCCGATCTCCTGATCTATGGCAACGCCGAGCGCGCACTGGTCGCGCTGGCACACCGCTTAGCACGAGGCGAGCCGATCGAGCAGATCCGCGATCTGCGCGGGACCGCCTTCATGACCCGCGGCAGTCCGGAGGGCTGGTCCGAGATCGATTCAAGCGGACTCGATCGACCGGGACGGGTGGATCCGCATCCGGATCCCTACGCGGTCGCCTCGAAGGAGACCGACGCGAACGCCTTCCCGGTGACCCCGGATGGGGCAAAGCCCATTCGGTTTCAGCCGCGACCGCAACGCACGGATCGGACCCGCACGGTGGTGCGCCTGCCCTCGTTCGCACAGGTCCGCGACGACCCGGTCCTCTACGCCCATGCCTCGCGGGTCTTCCATCTGGAAACCAACCCCGGCAACGCCCGTGCGATGGTCCAGGCCCACGGCGACCGGGATGTCTGGCTCAATCCGCCGCCGATCCCGCTGACCACCGCCGAGCTCGACCGGGTCTACGAGCTGCCCTACAGCCGCCGACCGCATTCGAGCTACGGCGAGGCGCGGATCCCGGCCTGGGAGATGATCCGCTTCTCGGTCAACATCATGCGCGGCTGCTTCGGCGGCTGTACCTTCTGCTCGATCACCGAGCACGAGGGCCGTATCATCCAGAGTCGCTCGGAGGAGTCCATCTTGCGCGAGCTCGAGGAGATCCGCGACCGAACCCCGGGCTTCACGGGCACCATCTCGGATCTCGGCGGACCAACCGCCAACATGTACCGGCTCGCCTGCAAGGATCCGCGTATCGAGGCGTCCTGTCGGCGTCCGTCCTGTGTCTACCCGGACGTCTGCCCGAACCTCAATACCGATCACGCCCCGCTGATCCGGCTTTATCGCCGTGCACGTGCCATCCCGGGCATCAAGCGCGTCCTGATTGCCTCCGGGTTGCGCTACGACTTGGCGGTGCGCTCGCCCGAGTACATCCGCGAGCTGGTCACGCATCATGTCGGCGGTTATCTCAAGATCGCCCCCGAGCACACCGAGGCCGGGCCCCTAAGCAAGATGATGAAACCCGGCATCGGAACCTACGACCGCTTTAAGGAGCTGTTCGACCGCTATTCGCGCGAGGCGGGCAAGGAGCAGTATCTCATTCCCTATTTCATCGCCGCCCATCCGGGTACCCGCGATGAAGATATGCTGAATCTGGCGCTCTGGCTCAAGCGCAACGGCTTCCGCCCCGATCAGGTGCAGGGTTTCTTGCCGACACCGATGGCAACCGCCTCGGCCATGTACTACTCGGGTCGCAACCCTTTAAAAAAGGTCACGCGTGATTCGGAGCGAGTGCCCGTGGTGCGCAAGCAGCGTCAGCGGCGTCTACACAAGGCGTTCCTGCGCTACCACGACCCGGAGAATTGGCCGCTGCTGCGCGAGGCCCTGAAGGAGATGGGTCGTTCCGATCTGATCGGCAACGGCAAGCGCCATCTGGTGCCGGCCTTTCAGCCTGCCGGCACGGGTCTCTCGCCGGAAGGTCGCCGTCGCCCCGGTCGTCCGGCCGCGCGAAATCGCGGCTAAACCGCGTCCGGAGCGGCGTGCGTCGTTTGGATCGTTCATTTGGCTTCGGAGATATCCTTGATCCCAGTGAGACGCGGTTTAGGGGTAAAAGATATCGCGATAGGCTGTATAAATCGCGATGGTCAGGACGGGCATGACCACGAGGAGCCCGAGCATCAGGGGTAGGGAGCCCAGGATCACCAGCACCATGGCGATGAGCCCGTAGATGAGGAAGGGCAGGATATTCTTCAGGCAGCCGGAGAAGCTCAGCCCGAACGCCTTGAGCACCGGGACTTGATCGAGTGCAACCAGGCTCGGGGCGAAGAACATGGCCATCGCGAGCGGGATACCCAGCAACATCGCCACTAGCACCGGAAGGAGGATCATCGGGTTGGTGAAGACCATTGCCATGTCGTTCGGGTCCATCATCGACAGGTCCAGCCTGCTTCCCATGGAGGCGAAGACGGCGGCGAACAGCGCGCCCGCGATAATCACGATGCCGATCGCCAGCAGCAGATAGACGACACCCACCAAGGCGAGCGGTCCCGGGCTCTCCGAGACACCCGCAAAGAGATGACTGATTGCGAAGCGACCCTCCCGGTATTGACGGTGCGCGCCGATGACGAGTCCGGCACTGAGCATCGGCGTAAGGATCGTGACGGCCAAACTGCCGATCAAGGGCACGATGCTGACCAGGATCAGGATGATGTAGAACAACACAACCGCCCCGATCCAGGCCCCCGGTTGAGACTTGAACAACTGCCATGCCTCGGTGATCCACAGCAAGCCGTGTCCGACGGGCCGTGGTTGCGGTGCCTGCAGCGCGTCCTCCTCGCCGTCGGTGCGCGGCGGCGTCAAATCGGCTCGCGGCGGTGCGTAGGGATTGTCGACCCGGCTCGGTGGGTTCGGCGGAATCATCCCTCGGTTGGCAAGGTAGCGCTCCACAACCACTCCGCAGGCCTGACAGATGCCGGTGAGCTCGGAGACGGCGTCGGCGCCGCATTTCGGACAGCGTGTCTGATCCGCCTCGGAGCCACCGTCGAGCCGGACGTTGTCGGTTCGTCGTGTGCCGTCCTGTCGCGTGTTGTCGGACCGTAGCGATCCCTCGGTGCCCAACCGCTGCGGTGTCGGCCTGGCAGGCGCCGCGTCCGGTCGGCTACCCGCGGGTGCCGGTGCGGTCTTCGTCGTGGATTCGGGCTCGATGGTCACCTTCAGTCCAATGGTGCTGAGGGCGTCCCGATAGCGCTGCGCCTCCGCGGACGTCAAGCTATGCTTCAAGACTCGGCCGGGTCCGCCGAGGATGAGATCCCGCGCGGTCTCTTCCTGAAGTTTGAACTTGGCCGCCAGCCGCGGCACCACCTCCTGCAACGCATGGCCGGCCATGAGCTCGCCGGCGTAGAGGATCCGATAGCGTCCTTCCATCGCAGTTCTCCTGAGAAAGCCAGTGATACGGGAGCGGCTCGGTCAAACAATGTCCAACAGCATCGCATACCCTGCCGGGCGCGGTTTAAGCGGTCAGGCGTCTTAGCCAGGCGAGGACGCCCGGCTCCGCCGCCCAGACGTCACGCATCGCCTCCCGGTACATCCACGCTTGGTCGTCGCCGCCGGGGATGGTGTCGGGCGGGGCGAACCGCGGACGTTTGATGCGCTTGCGGGTCAGATAGTGCGGGATTCTCGGCAAGCGGTTAACGGCGGTCGTCAGCACCAGGCGTGCCCTATCCTGCCGCCCGAGGCGGTAGAGTGCGAGCACTTCGCCGTAGGCGAGATCCGCCAGTCCATCGTTCGGAAAGCGCCGGGCCAACGCCAGCGCGAGCTCGTCCTGGCCATCGCGCAGATAATGATTCATAAGCTCCGCGCGCACGCCGTGGTTGTCCCGAGGATTCAGCCGCAGCAGGGTCTCGAGCGTTCGTGCCGCACCATTCGGCTCGTCCTCGTCGATCTGGCAGAGATACTGTCGGAAGAGCAGCCGCAACGCCGGGCGATTGGCGGGTGCAGACCAGGGAATCTGTCGGGAAGCGTCTTCGGGCAGCACCTGATCCAGAATCCTCCGCGCGCGTTCGAGGAGCGGACGCAACAGGAGATGGGAAATCCACGGCAATGCGCTTTCGGGATGCAGGTAGAGAGCGGTCGCGAGATCGTCCAGCACCTCCAGGCTGTCGGCAAGTGCGGGGTTCGCCTGCAGGTGATCGAGCCAATCTGGGGTCGACCAGAGGTCGATGTCCTCGTCCGGAACGAGCCTGGTGGAAACGGGTTTCGGCCACGTAAAGACCGATTTCCAGTCCGTTTCGAGCTGATGCACCGCCCCGGGGGCGCGCAGTCGCGCCGGGCTGGCGCCGTAGCGTGTGAGGCCGAGGTCGGTGTCTTCGTCGGCGCGGTCCGGCACCGGGGTATCGAGATCGTCGAACAGCGCAAGCTGCCCCGGCAGCCACCCGGGCGCATGGACATTCAGCAGCTCCAGGCGATAAAGAGGCAACGGACGGGCCTGAATCAGGGTGATCCAGTCGTGAAGGTCCAGCAGGACCGGGTCGAGGGCATCCGAATGGCTGTCCACGAGCGCTTCCTGCGGATCCTCGACGGCACGTGTGAGAAAATCCAGGACACCGGGATGCGTGAACCCGACCTGGCGGAACCGGAAGAGCCAGAAGCGGGCGCGCTCGCGAGCGATCCAATCCTTGTGCCGAGCCGCAAGCAGCGTAATCTCGAGGATCGCCGTACCTGGATTGTCCGGGTCGCTTCGCAACGCGGACATAAAGGCCGCATCGGCATCGGCGAAATCACCATCGTCGATCGCCATGGTGCAGCGCCGCTGCCAGGCGGCAGCCCGCAAGGGTCGGCTGCCCTCGGCACAAATCCGCGCGAGGAAGGTCTCCTTCTTGCGCCGATGACCGAGTCGATCGTAGGCATCGCACAGGATGTCGATCGATGGCTCGAATTCGCCGTCGAGGTCGTCGAGCGATCCCGCAAAGAGGGGTTCCAAAAGAGCGGCCGCGCGTTTCGGGCGATCCTCCGTCAACCAGCGATCGGCAATGCCCGCAAGCAATGGCTCGGGAACGGCGTGCAGGTCCAGCGCCTCGCGCAGACCCTGCTCGGACAACTCGTCGAGCAGGATCTCCCAAACCAGATCGCTCGACAGCTCCGGCACCTCGTCGAGGGCGCCGCAGCACTCGCGGTAAGGGTTTCCCGAGCCACAAGAGCAGGGTTCCTCGGGAGGATGAGGCGTCATCAAGCGGGTCTGGAAGGCGTAGGTCGGCTGTGGGGTCGCGTTCCAGATCGCGGTTCCGAGGAGATTGGCGAGCCGTCGCCGCTCGACCTCGTCGAGCTCGGTCCCGGACAACCCGAGCAGCTCGGGGAGATGAGCGCGCGCCCAGTCGAGGAAGCTGTCCGGATCCGGTGCAAGCAGGATCTGTCGCACGGAACGCTGAATCACCTCTTCGAAGCGTTCGGTATCGGCCATGTCGTGGTCCAGCATCGCGATCTCCTCCGTTGGATGGAGGCGGTTAGGGGATGCGCCCGCCGGGGCTGAAGCTGACTCGCGGCGGATCCTGCGTCATTTCATTGTAAACCCTCCCGGGCCGGCTGTGTCGATGACCTGAAACAGGTGATGCGCAAACGGCGAGCACCCATTCCGGTTCCGAAAAACCCGTTGGCCCCGAGTATAGTTGCGTCATGTCCGTTCCCGATCACCCCCATGACTGAGCACAAGGTCAGAGTCTTCGTCTCCTCGCCGTCCGATCTGGAGCACGAGCGTGCCCTGGTCAAAGACGTGATCGAGGCGTTGGCGCAGGAGTATCTGCCCTACTTCAGCCTCCAGGCCGTTCTCTGGGAAGAGGAGGCACTGACCGCTGTGCAGAGTTTTCAGGCCGGACTCCTGCGTCCTTCCGAATGCGAGATCGTGCTCGTCATGCTCTGGACGCGGCTCGGCACCCCGCTCGCGGAGGATCCCTACGAGGGCATGACGGGAACCGAATGGGAGTTCGTCGACGCGGTGCAGGGGTCGGCCCGCATGGGAACCCCTGAGGTCCTGGTCTACAAGAAGACCGCGCCGCGCATGGTGGACGTCAACAATGCCGCGGCGACCCGCGAGGCGCTCGCCGATCGGCATCGACTCGAAGAATTCTTCCGCGCCCATTTCTACAATGCGGACGGAAGCTTCAGCCGCGCCTTCAGACAGTTCGGCAACGATCGCAGTTTCCGCGAGTTGCTCGAAACGCAATTGCGCAAGCTCCTGAATCGACGCATCAGCGCGGAGCGACGCCTAACCTCCGAAGCGGGCGACTGGCGCGGGAGTCCCTTTCGCGTCGGTGCGCCTTTCGAGCTGGTCGACGACCGCGTCTTTACGGGCCGCGAGACCGAGACGCGCGAGCTGGTCACACGCTTGGAGGTGCTGCAAGGCTCCGGGCGCGGGCTACTCCTGTTGAGCGGTCCGAGCGGGGTGGGCAAGAGCTCGCTGATCCGCGCCGGGCTGCTGCCGCGTCTGATCCGGCCCTTTCTCTTCCCGGGCATTGCCGGGTGTCGCTGGGGTTTCGTGGATCTGGAGGATCCCGACCCGACCGAGGCACTGGCCGTCGCCCTCGTTGCGCCTGGTCTGTTGGGGCCGGCGCTGGACGGCTTCGGGCTCGATGTCGCTCGCCTGACGCGGTTGCTGGTGAGCGAGCCGGAGGTCGCAGTCGATCAGCTTCTGGCAGCGCTCGAGCAGGTGGCCGATGATCCGGCGAGCAGAAGCAATGCTGCGAACGGGCGTTTACAGCTCGCGGTTATTGTCGACCCGATCGATCGACTGTTTACCGAGACGATGCGGGCGGCGCCCCGAACCCGCGCCTTCGTCAAGGCATTGGCCCTGCTCGCCGCCCGAGAAGGCGTCTGGGTGATCTCCACGCTGCGCAGCGACTACCTGCGCCACCTCGGGGAGATGCCCGAGCTTGCCTCGCTCCTGGACGAGCAGAGCTGGTTTCGCTTGGAGCCACCACCCGCGGCACGGATCAGACAGGTCATCGAGATCCCGGCACGGGTGGCCGGCATCGAGTACGAGGGTATGGCCGGCGGACGCGGCTTGGTCGAGGCGCTCGAGTCGGAGGCGAGCCTGCTCGCGCACTGGCCGACCGTCCTCGAGCCCTTGCTGGACGAGCTCTACGGACTGGCGCGAGACGGCTCAAGCGATGCAGGATCCAACCGGAATCCGCCCCTGACACTTGCCGATTATCGCCGTGTCGGCGGCCTCACCGGCTCCGTGCTGCGCCGTGCTGACGCCCTCTGGGAGGCTTTGGATCACGAGGTCAGGGACGCGCTGCCGGTACTCTGTCGCGGCCTGATCGCCCTCGAGGGCGGAGGCGCGTCGGTGCTCGGTGCACGCCGCGGCGACCTGCGGATCCTGACCCGTCGGGCGGCGGTCGGCAAGCTCCTTGAGTCGCTCATCCAGGCTCGCCTATTGGTCGCCGAGGGTGTGGCCGATCCCTCGGCGCGGCTCGGCTGTACGCAGGAGGCGCCGCGCCTCATGGACGATCTGCGGCGCATCATGATGCAGACCGGAGAGGAATGGCGCGAGCGGTTGCGCAACAGGCGCGGCAACGTCGGGCGCGATGCGTCGGTGCCGTCGATCGGCGATTTCGAGGACGGGCCCGATCCTGCCATTATGGCCCCGGATGTGGATCGCGGCGAGGATCCCGACGCCTTGCCGGTCCTGCGCTGGGAGGACTATCGTGCGCTCGCGAGCTTCATCCATCCGGCCCTGTTCGAGCAGTGGTCACCGATCCGGGATTGGGTCGCGGACCCGAGCAACCGCCGCGATCTCATCCTGCGCTATCAGATCTCCCGCCAGGCGCGTCTGTGGAGGCGCACCGACTGCAATCGCGAGTACCTACTCGGAGAGGCCGGCTATGCCGCGGCGCGGCGCTTCGCGGATGCCTACGGCGAGGAGCTCGAGCCGTTGGAGCTGGAGCTTCTCGAGCACTCGCATCAACACCTCGTGCTGCAGCGACGGCGCAACCGGCGGGCCCGTCTCCTCGGCCTGACGCTGGCCGCACTCCTGGTCCTTGCCACCGGGGCGGCCTTCTGGGCTTGGGACGCATCGGGCGAGGCCACCCTGAACCTTCAACGCAGCCTGCTCAAGGCGGCCGATCTCGCAGTGCGGCAGGGCAACACACCGGAGGCGGTGCGACTCGCTCTCGATGCCGGTCCCTATCTGCCCGAAGCGGCGACCGAAACCCTGAGTCGCGCCTTCACCACGAACCGCCTGATCGCGATGGTCCAGTCCGAGGCGACGGAGGGCGACCAGCCGCTGCCTCCGGCGTTTCGAGACGACGGCGAGCGCCTGGTCACGCAATCCCGGGGCGAAGGTGCGCAGCTATGGGCTCTGCGCGGGCAGAGCTACCAGCCCGCGGGGCACCTGTCCGGTCCGGAGACCCCGATCCATTCGGTCCGCTTCGTCGGCATCGGCGAGCCGCAGACCATCCTGGGGATCGGCGAGACCGGGGTCTGGCGGCTCCCGGCCGAGCTCGGTCGGCAGCCCGACTGGAGCTGCGGCGCGCGCCCCGACAGCCCGATCGCACTGGACCGAGACGGCCGCTTTCTCGCCCTCTCCCACGGTGCGCCGCAGGACCGCTTTGCCGTCTGTCTCCTGGACCTGAGCCGCCCGGGCGCGCTGCTCTGGGATGCGCCGGTGCACGCGAGCGAGGTGCGCAGCATTGCCTTCGCGCCTGATGGCGAGCTGCTCGTGACCGCCTCGCGCGACGGCGCCGCGCGGGTGCTCGAGACCCGCACGGGAACCGAACGGGTGGTCCTGCCGACCAGCGGCGCGCTCGGTCGGCCGGCCAACGATGCCAGGTTCGACCCGACGGGTCGGCGGATCGCCGTGGCCTCCGCCGACGAGCGGATCCGCGTCTACGACCTCGACGGCGGGGAGCTTGCCGAGCTCGGCGTGGTCGAGCGCGACGGCAGGCGCATTCGCATCCACAAGTCCGCGGTGCGCGAGGCGGTGTTCTCGCCCGGCGGTCAGTATCTAATCGCCGGAGACGACGCGGGACAGGTGGTGCGCTGGGAGCTCGAGAGTCGCCATGCCGAGGTCCTAGGGCATCACGACCTGAGTGTGGAGCACGTGCGGGTGTCGCCGGGCATGGACGACGAGGATCGCGAGCCCCTCGTCCTCAGTGCGTCGCTCGACAAGACGGCGCGGCTCTGGGGTCTGCTCTCCGGCAAGGAGGTGGCGGTCTTCAGTCATGACGCGACGGTGACGGATGCGCGCTTCAGCGCCGACGGCCGTCGGGTTCTGAGCTACTCGGATCCGGACGGCTCGGCGCGACTCTGGTCGGTCAAACCGACCGAGACCCTGGCCTTCAATCTCCCCAGCGCCGACCATGTCTGGCATCTGGCGATGGCCGAGACGCCTGCAGCGCCGGGCGCCACATGGCCTGATTCCGCAGCGCCCGGCGCCGGGACGACGGCAGCGGGTTCGGAATTGGGGTCGGTCATGCTCGCCACCGCGGCCTTCGACGGACGGGTCGAGGTTTGGCAGTACGATCGTCGCGAAGATGCGCCGCCGCCGGTGCGCATCTGGACCCTGACGGGGCATCAGGGGCGGGTCCGCCGGGTCGCCTTCTCGCCCTCGGCGGATCGCTTGGCCAGCGCAGGTCACGACGGCACGGCCCAGGTCTGGGATCTGAAGACCGGCGGTGGCTGCCGCCTCGTGGTCGCCGCCGACGGTGCGCCCTGCAGCCCGGATGGCGGGCGCACCTGTCCGAACGTCCATCAGGCCCTGTTCGCCCCCGACGGACGGTGGCTGCTGACGACATCGAGTCATCTCGCCGAGCCGGTACGTTTCTGGGATTCGAAGGCCTGCGCCCCGCTGGAGGCTGCGCCCGGCTGGGGCGAGGGCGGAAGCGGGGTTCAAGCCGCCGCGGTCTCCGATGGCTTGGATGGAGCGACACTGGTCGCGACCGGCGACGACGGCGGCGACGTCCGGGTCATGCGGATGGACAGCACCGGCGACTGGGCGCCGGTGTGCGCCGCACAATGGCATACGGACACGGTGACGGACGCCGCCTTCTCCCCGGATGGTCGGTGGCTCGCGACCGCGAGCGAGGACGGCAGCGCCGCCCTAGCGGCTCTGACCGACGGCGGCTGCGCGCCCCCCCGGTATCTGGAGCCCCAAGCCGGCATCCTCTACAGTGTCGCGTTCGCGCCGGACAGCCAGGCGCTCGTGACCGCTTCATTGGATTCGAAGGCACAGGTCTGGGACCTGGACGGCGCCCTGCTCGCGGAGCTCGTCGGGCACAAGGATCGGATCTACGCCGCCAAGTTCAGCCCGGACGGACGCTGGATCCTGACCGCCTCGCGCGACGGCGCGGTGCGTATTTGGAGGCGTCCCACGCGTCCGAGCACGCTGCCGGAGGAGTCCTTTCTGACCCTCGACGGCGACCTCGGCGGGGTTGCCTACGCGGATTTCAGCCCCGACGGACATACCATCGGCGCGGCCTATTGGGAGAACGCCACCCTGCTCTGGCGTCTCTGGACGGAAGCGACCATGCCGGATCGTCGCCTCGAGGCGATCTGGGGCCGGGACCGCGCGCGCCTCGCCCTGATCCGCGAGGCCGTGCGCTTCAAGGCGGAGAACCGGCTCGACCGGCGCGATGGCGACATCTCGGCTGCGGCATCCCGGATCGAGTAGTCTCGCGGCTTGCCGCCCGGGGATCGGCCGTGGTTGCCGTATCGAAGATCCGCCAATCTCCTCGCCGGCGGGCTGCTCCTGCCGGCATCGCTTTCGTGGTCGTTGTCGAGTATCGATACGACCACGATTACGATTACGACAACGACAACGACAACGAATGGTCTCGACACATCTGCCGAGCTGCACTAGCCTCTTGGACGCGCAAGTATCAGTCCGCTCAAGCGAACGAGGATTGACCATGAGCCCTACCCCCGTCATCTCCTGCCTGCTCGGCGCCTTGCTCGCCACTTGCGCGACCCAAGCCGCCGCCTTCAAATGCATGCCGCTCTACGGCAATTGGTGCGGGATCGGGTACCCGGTCGCCGGGTTCCCTTCGCCGGTCGATGCCTTCGATGCGGCCTGCATGCGCCATGACATCTGTACCCTCGGCCCCGGCCCGGAGCAGGCATGCGATATCGCCTTCGTCGGCGAGCTGCATGCCGTCGCCGCTCAAGTCGGCTATCTCCCGCGACCGCTGCAATGGGCCGAGTATGTCATCCGCGTGAAGGCCGGTGGCCCCGTCGGCGGCATGCCGATGCCGTCGCCGTTCGATGCCTTCGGTCTGATGTCGAGCGTCGCCGCGCCTTGTTGGTGATGGATGAGCGCCTCGTTCGACAGAACCTTCGGCTGGCCGTAGGTTGTTCCGAGCCGTGCGAGGCACAACCAACCGTCGCCGGACGTTCTTATCGTAAGCACATCGGCGTATCGCTTTTTTCGTCGATCGCCTTAGTGCGTGGTCATCGACGCCGCGTGCGTCGCACGATGCGCGACGATCAGCTCTTTGGCCGCGTCGAACTCGGCATCGGTCATTTGGCTGCCGATGATGTTGCGTAACTGATCGGCGTCCGTGTCGCCTTGCGCAATGGCCAACGACAACCAAAAATGTGCCTGGGCGAGATCGATCTCGACCCCACGCCCCTCGGCATAGACGAGGCCCATCGCATACTGGGCGTCCATCTCGCCGCGTTCGGCCGCATCGCGAATACGCGCGACCTTCGATGGGTCGTTGCGCAGCAGGATCAGATCCTTGAGATAGTTGTTGTCGGTCATGCCGTCGATTCGGATTCGCGGGGGAAAGATCCACCCGAGTATAGAGCAGCCTTCTCGCGCTCGCGTCGCCGGCCGCGAGCCCGTCCGACTCCGCTTCGTCCGGCCCGGGTCTTCAGGCCATGCGGCGGTTCGACGCGTCGGATTTGGCCGAGGCTCGATCCGAGCTGATACCATTGGCTCGCGGACACCGACGTCCCAAACGCCATCCATCCAGTCTCGACGACACCGACGGTGAGTCTCCATGCCCCTGATCAAACCTTTCACGGCGCTCCGGCCGGTCCCCGCGCGTGCTGCGGACGTGGCCGCCCCGCCCTACGACGTGATGAACGCCGCCGAGGCACGTCGGCTGGTCGAAGGGCGCCCCTGGAGCTTTCTGCACATCTCGCGCCCCGAGGTCGATCTGCCCGAGGGCATCGATCCCTACAGTCCGCCGGTCTATGCCAAGGCACGCGAGAATCTCGATCGGATGCTGGGCGAGGGCCTGTTGGTGCGCGACGCGGCGCCCGGCTACTACCTCTATCGTCTGACGATGGGCGCGCATCGCCAGACCGGTCTGGTCGCCGCCGCCTCGATCGAGGCCTACGACAGGGATCGGATCAAGCGCCATGAGCTCACGCGCCCCGTCAAGGAGGACGACCGGGTACGCCAGATCGATGCACTGAACGCGCAGACCGGACCGGTGTTGCTCGCCTGCCGGGCGCGGCCGGACATCGATGCCCTGCTCGCCGGTCTCGCTGCCGGTCCCCAAGGCGGCCCGGCCGAGACGGACGTCACCGCACCCGACGGGATTCGACACGAGCTTTGGCCGATCATGGACGCGGCGCCGGTCGCCGAGCTGACCGCCGCCTTCGAGGGCCTGGACGCACTCTATATCGCCGACGGCCACCACCGCTGCGCCGCGGCCTCGCGCGTCGCCGCCCTGCGCCGCGCCGCGAACCCCGGTCATACCGGCGCGGAGTCCTACAACTTCATGCTGTCGGTGATCTTCCCGCACGATCAGATGCGGATCCTGGACTACAACCGCGTGGTCAAAGACCTGCACGGTCACAGCATCGACTCGCTCATGCAGCGACTCGCAGTCGCCTTCGAGATCGAGGGCGCACCGGGTCCGGTCGGTCCCGAGCGTCCCGGCGAATTCGGGATGTACCTTGCCGGTCACTGGTATCGGCTGGCCCTCCATCCGGGGCGGATCCCCTACGACGACCCGGTCGGGCGGCTCGATGTCAGTCTGCTGCAGGACAACCTGATCTGCCCGATCCTCGGCATTCAGGATCCGCGGCGCGACGACCGGATCGACTTCGTCGGCGGTATCCGCGGCCTCGAGGCACTGTCGGCGCGGGTCGACTCGGGCGAGATGTCGGTCGCCTTCGCACTGCACCCGACACGCATGGAAGACCTGATGGCGGTTGCCGATGCCGGCGAGGTGATGCCGCCGAAGTCGACCTGGTTCGAGCCGAAGCTGGCCGATGGCCTGGCGAGTCATCTGCTGACGGACTGAACCCGCAAGGAGCCTCGCGGCGTAAGGTCCGCAAAGCGGCGCGTCGGGTCTTGGGGGTCGGCGGCGCGTCGCGTAGGCATCGAAGATCCAGCCCGTGCGTTTTCTTTGCGCCTTTCGCGCCTTTGCGGTTCAACCGCGGAATTTCGCGGTCAAACATCCAAGATCGACCGCCGCTACCGAGAGTCGCTCCACGCCATGGTCAAACCCACGTACAACCTCCCCGAGTCGCATTGCGACGACGACGGGGCGATTCGTCACTGGCTCGACGGGTTGTCGAGCCATTATCCGACCGAGGAGATCAAGCAAATCGCCGGCGCCTGCACGGCGCTGACGCGCTGCCGCGGCGACCGGCGTATCGAGACCGGCGAGACGCATGTGCGCCATGTGCTCTCCACGGCGGATATCCTGGTGCGTTTGCGGATGGACTTCGAGACCCTGATCGCGGCCCTGCTCAACGGCTGCCTGGATCAGGGCGACCTCACCGAAGCTCAGCTTGAGGAGCGCTTCGGCCCGGGGATTGCGCGGATGGTCGGAGATCTCTCGCGCATCGGCCAAATCGCCAACATCGACGCCATCATCGCCGCCAAGGATCAGGACGAGCACGAGGAGAACCTGCGCCGCCTGCTGCTCGGAATCGCCGAGGACGTGCGGGTGGTGCTGGTGGTACTCGCCGAGCGCGTCCACCTGATGCGCGCCATCAAGGACCTGGAGCCGGAGCGCCGCGCCAAGATCGCGCGCGACACCCAGCGCATCTATGCCCCGCTCGCCAACCGTCTGGGCATCTGGCAGGTTAAGTGGGAGCTCGAAGACCTGAGCCTGCGCTATCTCAAGCCGGAGGATTACAAACGCATCGCCAAGCTCTTGGCGGAGCGCCGCGAGGAGCGCGAGGACTACATCGCAACGGTCATCCAGACCCTGTACGACACGTTCGGCGAGGCCGGCATCGCGGCCGAGATCACCGGCCGGCCGAAACACATCTACAGCATTTGGCGCAAGATGCAGCGCAAGGGGGTCGAGATCGCCGAGATCTTCGATCTGCGTGCGGTGCGCATCCTGGTCGGCTCGGTCGCGGACTGCTACGCCGCGCTCGGGCTGGTGCACGGACTCTGGAAGCACATCCCCAAGGAGTTCGACGACTATATCGCCACGCCCAAGGGCAACATGTATCGGTCGCTGCACACCGCCGTCGTCGGGCCGGAGGACAAGCCGCTCGAGGTGCAGATCCGCACCCACGAGATGCACCAGCATGCCGAGTTCGGTGTCGCTGCCCATTGGGCCTACAAGGAGGCCAAGGGCCACGACGCCGAGTTCCAACGCCGCGTCATCTGGATGCGGAACTGGCTGGAGCTCAAGAACGAAGGCGACGAGACCGGCGGCTTCCTCGAGCGTTTCAAGGCCGAGTTCGAGCCGATCCACATCTATGTGCTGACCCCGCAGTCGAAGGTGATCGAGCTGCCCAAGGGGTCCACTGCACTCGACTTCGCCTACGCCATCCATTCGGAGGTCGGCAATCGCTGCCGCGGCGCACGCATCAACGGGCGGATCGTGCCGCTGAACTACGAGCTGCGCAGCGGCGAGACCGTCGAGATCCTGACCCAGAAGAACGCCTCGCCAAGCCGCGATTGGTTGAGCCCGCATCACGGCTATCTGACCACGGCGCGCGCCCGTAATCGGGTCCGCCAATGGTTCAAGCAACTCGATCACGATCAGCATCTGCAAGGCGGCCGCGCCACGCTGGAGCGCGAGCTGAGCCGACTGGGTATCGCCGAGAAGCCGAACCTGGAAGAGCTGGCGACCCGCTTCAACTTCAGGCGAGGCGAGGATTTGCTGGCCGCGATCGGGCGCGGCGACCTCTCGGTTGGACAGGTCGCACGTCAGGTCGGGGAGCGCAAGACCGAGGAGATCAAGGAGATCGAGCCCAAGCTCCGCCAGCCGCACAAGCCGCGGGTGGAGGGCGCCACCGATGTCGTGGTGGAGGGCGTCGACGACCTCATGACCCATCTCGCCCCCTGCTGCAAGCCGGTGCCCTACGACTCCATCGTCGGGTTCGTCACCCGCGGTCGCGGCGTGACCATCCATCGCAAGGATTGCAGCAACCTCAAGAATCTTCCGCCCGCGGAAGCCGAGCGCCTCATCGCGGTGCGCTGGGCGGATCAACCCGCCGACGCCGGTTATTCGGTGGACGTGCTGGTGATCGCGGCCGACCGTAAAGGTCTGCTGCGCGATGTCTCATCCGTGCTCTCCGACGACGACGTGGACGTGCTCGGCGTCAATACCCATTCGGAGCGCTCCACGGACACCGCCGCGATGCGCTTCACCCTGGAGGTCAAGAACATGGCGCATCTGGAGAAGATCCTGGCGAAGCTGCAGCAGATCCCGGATGTCCTGGACGTGCGGCGGTCCTACTGAGATGCATCGTGGAGAGAGCGACGGGGCGCGACAGGCGCCGACGCACGCAGTGCTGACGACCATTGTCGAGGCATTCGAGATCCCCGCGCCGGTCGAGACAATCGATCCTTACGGGCGCGGGCTGATCAACGACACCTTTCGCGTCGAGGCCGGCGGAACACGCTACGTACTCCAGCGCATCAACGGCGCTGTCTTTCCCGATCCGTTGCGGATCATGTCCAACATCCAGGCGCTCGATCGGCAGGCGCAGCAGCACCTCGATCTCGGGTTCCGTGTCCCGGCGTTGATCGCGACCCGTGCGGGCGACGCGGGTCTGCGCACGCCGGACGGGAACGTCTGGCGTCTCATGACGCTGATCGAGGATGCCGTCGGCCTGCCCCGGATCGAGGATCCCAAGCAGGCCCGCGAGGTCGGCCGGCTCCTGGGCCGCTTCCATACCCTGCTGCAAGCGCTGCCCGCCGAGGCGCTGGGCGTCACCTTACCCGGATTTCACGACACGCCGGGCTATCTCGCGCGCTTTCTGTCGGTCCTGGAGCGGGTCGAGGGCACCCGGAACGACCCTGCGGTCGAGACCTGCGTCCGGTTCGCGATCGACCGCCAAGCGCTCGCGTGGCGACTCGCCGATACGCGCGAGCGAGGCGGGATCCCCCAGCGCGTCATCCACGGCGACCCCAAGCTCGACAACATCCTGTTCGACCGCGACAGCGGGCATGCACTCGCCCTGATCGATCTCGATACCCTGCAACCCGGCCTCATCCTGCATGACATCGGCGACTGTCTGCGCTCCTGCTGCAACCGCGGCGGAGAGTCCGCCGACGGGCACAACCGGGTCTCGTTCGATCTCGCCATCGCCGAGCCGATCCTCCACGCCTATGCCGAGCAGACGCGCGATTGGCTGAACGCCGAAGAGATCGCCCTGATCCCTGAAGCGATCCGTCTCATGCCCTTCGAGCTGGGCTTGCGTTTCCTGACCGACCACCTCGAAGGCGACCGTTATTTCAAGGTCGCAGAGCCCGGCGAGAACCTCCGCAAGGCCGGTATCCAATTCGCCTTGGTCACGGACATCGAAGGCAAGGCCGAAGACATCGGAGCGATGGTGAGCCGCTGTTTTCACGCCCCGTAGGTTGTGCCGAGCGGAAGCGAGGCACAACCAACCACCGGCGGATGTTGTGCTTCCTACCGTCAGCACAACCTACGGTGCTTCGACATGATCGTCACCACCCCCGTGTAGGGGCGACTTAAGTCGCCCCTTCATCGTTTGCAGCGATGCGCCGTCCGGGCGTTTGTTCCCGGAGATCACCGAAGGCGCCAACCGACGATTGCTCTTAAGGCTCATTCATCGGGACAACCGAAACCATGACCGCATCCGATGCCCGACTATTGTCATCCCTCGGCCACCTCGCCGAGCTGCTCGCCCGCATCGGGCATCCGCGCGCCGCGGAGGTTGCGGATCTGGTCGCCCTCTTCGCGGAGTCACCCGAGCGCGTGCGACACCGCCTCGACTCCAACGACTGGTGGGCCGGCGCCGGCTCCCTGGCGGCCGAGACGATGGCCGACAATCCCGGTCTGCCCGAGGCGGTCTGGCGCCGCGAGGTCCGCGAGTTTCGGGAGCTGATGATCGAGATCGGCGAGGGCTTGCAGGCAGACGGCGCTGCTAATCCGGGCATCTCGTCCTGGCTCCTCGCCTTCAACAACTGGAACGCGTCGGAGGTTTGAGATGACGCGCCTGGCGCGTCGGCAGCGTCCCCTCGGTCTTCGGTGACGGCGGTGGGATGCGCCGCGTGGGGTCGAACGATAGGCGTCCACGCGCCCCGCAGGCCGCATAGTCGCTGCGCAATGCCTGGGTTGCCGATTCCGCGATCCCCTGCAGCGACAGCCAGGCGTGCAGGCCCTCGTACAGTTGCTCAAGCGGGATGCCGTGCGTCCTGCCCGAGTGTGTGTAGAACCAGTCTGACCAAGCGAGAAAGCGCTCGAAGGGCGCCTCGCCCAGCAGGAGCGGCAGCGTGACCCCGAACCGCCCGGAATTACCCACCAGATCCCAATAGCGTGCGAACCGCGTCAGCCGCTGCAGGGTCGCCCGGTCGATGCGATCGCTCGCGAGCAGGCTGTAGGGTGGATCCGGGCTGAATACCAACCCGAACCGCTCGGCCTGCCGGCAGACCGGGGCGCCACGCAGCCGCTTGAGGATCCCGACCTGGATCTCATGCGGACCGATTCGCATCAGCCGATCGAAGCCGGCAGCGAACGAGGCCGGATCCTCGCCCGGCAGACCGATGATGAGGTCAGCGTGCAGGTGCGCGGTCGTGTGTGCATGCAGCCAGCGCAGATTGGCCTCGGCCTGCACATCGTCCTGACGCCGCGAGATCAGCGCCTGCACCTCGGGATTGAAGGTCTGCACACCGATTTCCAACTGCAGCGTGCCCGCCGGAAACGCCGCCAGCATCCCCTTCAACCGCTCCGGCAGATGATCCGGGACCAGCTCGAAGTGCAGAAAGGGCAGGTCGTCTGGGCGCTCCCGGATGCGGTCCAGAAAAAACCCCAGGATCGCCGAGGCGTGATCGATCTTGAGGTTGAAGGTCCGGTCGACGAACTTGAAGCGGCGAGCACCGCGCGCGTATAGCCGATCCAGCTCCGCGATCAGCGGCACGAGCGGAAACGGCCACGCGGTCCGATCCAGCGCGGACAGACAGAAGGCACACTTGAAGGGACAGCCGCGCGACGCCTCGACGTACAGATTCCGCCGGCGCAGATCCTCTTCCGAGAACTCATCGTAGGGAAAGCGGATCCTGTCCAGAGGCGGCTGTTCGCCCGCATGCACCTTCATCTCGGGCCGCTGTCCGTCGAGGATCGCGCGTGCCAGCCGGGCGAAGGTCACCTCGCCCCAGCCCGTCACCACATAGTCCGCCAGCGCGCAGATCGGCTGGGACTCGACCTCGTGACTCACCTCCGGACCGCCGAGCACGACCACCACATCCGGCGCCGTGTCCTTGAGCAAGGCGACCACACGCGTCAGAGGCGCGACGTTCCAAATGTAGACCGACAACCCCACGATACGCGGTCCCTCGGCTAGCAACTGCTCGACGACCTCCTCGGGCGCCGCGCCGAGCACGAGCTCGCACAGCATGCTCACCTCCCGCAGTGGCCCCAGATTCGCGCGCAGATAGCGCAACGCCAGCGAGGCATGCGCATAGCGGGCGTTCAGGGTTGCAAGGACGATCGCGGTCGGCATGCAGGGCTCCGGGTTCGGCGCCGCCTACAAGACCCGCACAAAGGTCACGTTGAACTCTTTGCACTGGCGGTGTTGCTGCAGCCGGTTGCTGAAGCTGAAGGCGTCGTTCAGCTCGAAACGCTGGAAGACGTCGAGGCCGCGGCTGAGGACGATCTTCCAGCCGTGATCCGTGGTGATGTCGCGATCATGCTTGGTGCCGCTGGTGTCGAACGCCCAGGTGAACTGGATGCCGATGGCGGCGCAGGCGTCGGCGATCTTTTGGAGGTTCTCGGTCTGCCGATCGCCGTTGTTCTCGTCCTCGACGGTCACGACATGCACGGCGACCTCGTCTTCCATGGCCTTGCGTTTACTGATGGTTTCCAGCAGCTCCATGAGGTTGCGCAACTGATGGAAGACGCGCAGGTAGGGGTCGGTGATGATAATGCGCGATGCGCCAGCGAGATAGGGTCCGAAGAGCGCGTCGAAGGTCATCCCACGCTGGTTCTCCTGAAAGGCGATATGCTGCTCCTTCGGCGTCGGCTCGACTCCAGCCGAGCTGCTCGGGCTCGGGCCGGACTGATTTGGCGCCCCAACGCTCGACTCGGCGCCGGCCGACGTGCCGGTCTCCGGCGCTCCCTCGGTGGTCAGGGTGCGGTGATAGGCGGCGGGATACTCTTCCTCCTCCAGCGTGCGCACCAGGCGCTCGTTGCCGTCCCGGTCGCAATAGGCGAAGCGCACGGGCGGATAGGTGGAGTCGATCCGCAGCAACTGATCCTTGACGCGTTTGCGACCCTCGATGGCGCAGCGCAGTACCTCTTCAACCTCGGCGTCGGTGGCTTCGCCATGAGGAAAGAGGATCTTCATCAGGCCGGAGAAGGTCTTGTTGATGCCGTCGCGATCACGGGTCGAGATGTCGGAGGAGAGGCTGAACAGTCCCTGGTATCGGTCGGAGAAGTCGTGGCTGCGCATGGATTTGAGGATCTCGGCCAGGTAATCCACGACAAAGCCATAGCCATCGGAAAACATCTCGCCACGGATCACGTCCACCTCCCAGCCCGGGATGTAGCTATGGATCCGGTCCAGGAAGGCTGAATCGTGAAACTTCTCGGGCAGCGGGTCGAACAGGTCGGAGTGTTTGAGCATGTAGGGCAGGGTATGGTCGGTGTTGCCGACGAACACCATGCTTGCCTCCGCCCCCGGGGTCTCAACGCCCCGCGAGAAGGATTTGTTGGCCATGTAGTTCTTCATGATGTCGACCAGGGCTTTGTCGACCCGCTTGGTCTTGCCCGCGAACTCGTCGAAGGCCACGACGTCCCAGTAGCCCACCAGGCCGAGCTTGCCGTTGCTGTTGTTCACGAAGAGCTTGGGCACCGTCACCTCGCCGCCCGAGATGAGGATGCCGTGGGGTGAGAACTCCGAGTAGATATGGGACTTGCCCGTGCCCTTGGGTCCCAGCTCGATCAGGTTGTAATTGCGCTCGCTGAAGGGAACCAGGCGGATCAACTGGCTGAGCTTGTTGCGGGTGCCGAACAGCGCCGGATTGAAGCCGATGCTTTGGATCAGCAGATCGATCCACTCGGCGGTCGAGAAGCGGCGGCGTGCCTCGACATACGCCTCGAAATCAAAATGCGACAACTGAATCGGCTTCAGCGCTGCCAGCACCCAGGGCGAGGCGTTCTTGTCCTCGGTGAAGAGATACTCCAGATCCGCGATACACCAGACCCCGCCGACCAGCAGTTTCGGATGCGCCTTCACCGTGGCCGAGTCCATCAGGACCTTCTTGACCCCGAGGTTGGCGAACTCGGCCTCGTAGGCGTCGGATTTGTCGTTGAGCGCCACGCTGATCCGGTCGATGACCTTGTGCCGCCCCTTCTCTTTGATCGTCGAGCGCACAAGCCCGGCCTCGTTGCGGTGCACATAGTGCTTGCGCAGGATCTCCTTGACCGTGTCGATACCGCTGAGGATGGTGGCCTCGTCATCGGTGGCGCAGTACTGGCCGAGCAGGTACTCCAGCACGTACGAGGGCACGATCGCGTTGCCCTTCACGGTCTTGACCAGATCCTTACGCACCACCAGCCCGGCAAAGTGCTGGTTGATCTTGTCGTCGAGCTGACTCATGGCGGCTTCCTAGCTCAGAAATCGAATTCGCTGGTGAAGGAGCGACGAATCGTATAGCGCACCGACTTGTTCTTGGTGAAGTGGCTGGTGCCCTCCACCCGCTCATCCAGGCGCAGCTCCACTTGCTGGTTGTTCGCCGCGTCGGCTTCGTGGCTGAGGATGAAACGCACCGCTCGCTCGCGTTCACGGGGATTCTCGGAGCCGAAATCGAACGTCAGCTCATGCTGATCGGAGATCGCCTCGCCCGCCAGCGTGAAGAGACCGGCACGGACGAAGCGGCTGCCGGAGCCCTTCAGACGCAGGCGTTTGATGGATTTCGGCACCTGCACCTCCAGGGTGCCGGCCAGCCCCAACTGCGCCGGGCCAAAGGTCTTGAAGCTGTCGTTCGCGCGCATCGCCGGTCTTGTCGATCAGGTTGTGATAGACGTAAATCACCTCATGCTCGCGCAGCAGCGCGCGCGAGTCGGTCTGGTTCATGGCCAGCAGGTCTTTGGCCAGCACCACCGCCGAGGCCGGGACGGCCAAGGCGAGGATCTTGCCGCGGTTGACCGAGCCTTGGGCGCTGTGGCCGTTCACCCGGGCATCGCCGCTGTCGTCTGCGGCGAGCTCCAGACTCCGGTTCGGCAGCAGGGCGGCCATCCCGAGCTGGGTGTAGCTCGGCAGCATCGCCAAAGCCGGCTCCAGCTCGGCCTCGAAGCGGTCCTCCCGCCGGATCAGGCTTTGCAGCTCCTCGCCGATCTCGTAGCGGAAGGCATCGGAGATCAGCACGCAGACCTTGGTCTTGCGTTCGAGAAAGGGCTGCACACGCCGATCGCAAAAGTGCTGCTGCGACAGGATCGGCGAGGCGTCCCAGCGCTCGGCGCCATCGACGAAGGCTTGCCAACGGTCGTTGAGACGCACCAGGTAATTGTTGGTGTAGAGGTTCTCGACCAGCGTATTGAGGTCGCCGAGCAACGAGGCTTGGCCGGATTCGCCGGCGTGATGCACAAACTTGCGATAGCGCTGGTCCAGCCGATACCAGGTCTTGGCGTACTTCTGCACGCCATCGGCCAGCGAGGTCATCTCGAGCTGCGTCATGTCCAGCAACTGTAGGAACTGGGCGGCGTGCTCGACGGCCAGATACACGTCCTTGAAGCGACCGAACCAATGGCTCTCGCGGCGCTGCCGGACCCATTGATCGACCTCCTGGACCGACACCGTGCGGGCCACCAAGGCGCGCACCAGCTCGCTGAGGATCTTCCGGTCGATCAGCTCGAAGGTGTCCAGCTCCATGAGTCTGCGGTAGTCGAGCGCATCTAGTCGCTCATCGATCCGCAGCACCTGCGCGCAGTCCTCGGAGAGGGCCTCGAAGCTCTCCTCGTGGGAACGGCTATCCTTCCAGCGTTTCATGAACACCAGGCTCTCCGACGACAGGCGCGCCCGGTGCTCCGGATCGGTGCCCATCAGGAAACAGCTTTGGAAGAGCTCGATCACGAAATCGCGCAGCCCCGGCTGTTCCGAGACATAGCCGTAGGTGCGCTTCATCTGTTCCCAGAGAAAGCCGTCCAGGCTGCTGCGCGTGATGAGCTGCATGCGGCGCTCGTCGCCTTTGGCGAGATCGCCCAAGAGCGCCTCCAGGATGACTTCCAGGCGCGGGCCGACGCCGACGCAAACCGCCAGCATCTTGAGCCGAAGGGCCTGCTGCGAATCGTCAGCCTCCAGCAGCGTCCGCAGCGCCTCGCGGCGCTGCCCCGATTCGAAGAAGGCGACATGCGCCTCCAGCAGCGGGTAGGCATCCTGCCCAAGCTCCAGCTCGGCAAGCCACAAGGCCCCCTGATCGGTGCGAAAACAGGTGCCGCTGGCCAGTTGGACATCCAGCAGCCAGTTCTCCAGCAGCGGCGGCTCCTCGCCCTCGCGGTAGAGCAGGAACTTCTGCTCGGGCTGCTGGCGCAGCACCCGATATTTGACGCCGAATGCGTTGTTGCTCAGCTCGATCTTCTCGACCCCGTCAAGCGCCAGCGCCTCGAAGTCGGCGCGAAACTCCAGACGGGCGTCGTACCAGAAGACGATGCGCTGCTTCTCGAACAGATTGGTCAGTACCTGAGTGATCTTGGGGTTGGTCATCCTGAATCCGTGGGTCGTCGTCTTGATCGCGGCCGATTTTGTTCATTCCACGGGCCGGTAGGGTGGACGAGCGAGAGCAAAGTCCACCGAACCCTGCGCCGGCCCTGGTGGACTGCGCTGCGCTTGTCCACCCTACCGCTCCCGCCACCCAAGCCGTCCGTCGCTCGTGACGCCCGCTCTGCGGTGTCACGCATGCCTCAAGGCGCTCTGCGCCTCGTGCCGCAACGGTTGGACTTAGGCGAATACCGGAAACCCTCATAGCAACGGCGTAGGTTGTGCCGAGCCGCGCGAGGCACAACCAACCGTCGGCGCAAGTTGTGCTTCCTATCGTCAGCACAACCTACGGGTATGGAAGTTTGCGGAAATCACCTTAAGGACAAGGCCGGCGGGGCCATGAGACAGCCGGATCTGCCTCATTCCGCAGGGAAATCGACCCGCCAGATCGCGCTTGCGATCTTGGCAAGGCGCTTCTGTCTTGCGTTGATCTTGGCTTCGCTCCACTCGTCATAGTGCTCGGCGACAGCGCGGGTGATCTGGAACACACTCTTGGCGTAGGCAGCGCGTTTCTGCTCGTAGCCTTGGCGACCCACGTCTCGGTTTACCGATGACTCCAGCGGGGTCATGTTGCCCAGACGATAGATCAGCCTGTCCTGTTTTGACTCGTCGATCTGCGCCCAGTCTTCCGAAGGATTCTCCGGCAGGATATGCTCCAGGTTATAGGTCGCGCTCTCGAAGTCGAGGGACTGATTCGACGTTTGATGCTCGATCTCGAACAGGATGTAGCGCACCACCTTACGGTTTCGCGAGTTGGTCGTCCTCAGCTCCTTCTCGCCGAACGCCGCCTTGAAGTGTTCGTCGTCCGGGTAGATGTCGCGCAGCTCGGGCAAAATCGCGTGCAGGCTCGCCAAGGCGCCGTACGAGATCCGTCGCGCGACGCCGTTATAGACGCGCTCCTGATCGTGGGTCTGCAGGTTACAGATCACGTTGTAGCGGAATGAGATCGCCGCAACGGCGCGTAAGACCCGCGAGAAGGTGTCGCGATCGGTCTCGGCGAAGGTCTCGTAACAGGCCAACAGCATCGCCAAGGGCTGGCGCACATTGAACATCAGCAGTTGCTGCAACGCCTTGCTCTCATCCGCCGTCCAGATGGCATCCTGCGGATCGCGCAGCGCAGCATAAACCTCGGCGCTGCGATCCAGCCCACGCAACAACGCGAACGCCTTCTCCCGCGTGTCGAGGTGCCGCCGGATGGTCTTGAACAGGTCGCTCTTGCGCACCAGCGTGTACCGGCTGTTCCAAAACACGCGCAGGAACTCGGGAAAGCTTTCGCTGCCCAGCAGGCCAACGATGCGTTCCCACCGCTCCTCCAATGCCTTGAGCTCGGTCTCGTGCGCATCCCCGGCGCTGATAACCGAGAACAGCGCGTTCTTCAACAGATCGGTTGCCGACAGGCGCACGCCGCGCGCGTTCAGGGTCTCGAAGACCTTGAAGGCATTCAGCTCATCGGTGACCGTGATCACCGTGAAGAACAGCTTATCCACCAGCGTGTCGAGAAACGCGGCCAGCCGCTCCCCACTGTCCACCTGCTGGCCGACCCGCGCTTTCAGCTTGTCGCGAAACCAGATGAATGCCTTGCGCAACTGATGCTCCGAGGCATTCAGACCGCGCTGAGGCAGGGTCTCCAGAGGAATCAGATAGGTTTGGAAGAACCGGTTGTTGTGCCGATTCAGCTCCAGCTTGGGGCGCGGGATCAGGGACACCGGATCCAGGTAGCCGATGTAGCTGTTTTGCAGGGCGTCACGTCGGCGTTGATTGTTCTCGGCATCGATCCCCGCCGTCACGAGGTCCGTCAGATGCCCAAGGCCCGCCAGGATCATCAGGCTGAGGGTCGTGATGCGCTGCTGGCCGTCGATGATGTCGAAGCGTTTGCTGTCGCTGCTGCGAAGGACCAAATAGCCCATGTAGTGCGCCGACTCACCGTCCTGCTCGAAGAGGCCGAGCAGGTCTTGCCAGAGGTCGTCCCACTCGTCATCCGTCCAGGAATAGTCGCGCTGGAATGGCGGAACATGGTAGCTCAAGCCATTTCCCAGCAACTGCCGGAAGGTTTGATTGGCGGTGTTGAAGTTCATTGCGACTCGATGCCTTCCAGCAAGGCGGCAATCTGCTCCGGCGCGGGTAATTGTCCGGTCAGCTCCTTGAGCAGCGTGCGGGTGATTTCGTAAGTCGCCACGCCGATCGGCTTGTTGGCATCGTGCAGGGCATATTCCACGATGGTGCGGTTTTTTTCCTTGCACAGGATGATGCCGATAGACGAGTTCTCGTCCTCCTGGCGAACCTGTCGATCCAGCGCGGTGAGATAGAACTGCATCTTGCCGATGAATTCGGGCTGAAACTCGCCTATTTTCAAATCGATGGCCACCAGGCAACGCAGCCGACGGTGAAACAGCAGCAGGTCGATGAAGAACTCGCGGCCATCCACCTCCAGCCGGTACTGGCTGCCCATGAACGCGAACAGGCCGCCCATGGCGCGCAGAACGTCTTCGATCCTGCCGATCAGCGCCCGCTCCAGCTCGCGTTCGCTGTGCTGCTCACCCAATTCGAGAAAGTCGAAGATATCGTCGTTCTGGTTGGCCCCGATGTCCCAAGACAGGCCCGCGAGCTCGGTATTGATCGCCTTCAGCGCGGCATACTGAGCCGCGCGGACACGCTCCTTCACGGACGCCAGCAAGCCGGGATAGTCGGCCGGTAAAGCATCGGGAGGCAAGGGCGTTGGCGATGGATCTTTGATCATGGTCCACTCAATCCTCACTTTTGCCGCCAAGCCGCGGAATCTTGATCAGCCGGTACTTCTGCAAACGGCTGCCGGGTCTATCGGGAATGGTATAAGCAATGACCGCCTGGTCCAGCAACTCCTTGATAGCGCGTTTGAAAGCCCCGGTTTTCGACTCAAGGCCGAGGGCCTCCATCAACTCGGAGGCGGAGAGCGGGCCGTCGGACAGGGCTTGAACAATGGATTCTGACTGGGCGCCGGAGCCGCAGGCCGGATCGCAGATTCTGATCTCTTCAGGGCTGCCGATACGCAGAAAGTCGGTTTCCGGTTCCTCTGACTTGATGTAGTAGTCCATCTGCTCAATGAGCCGAGACTTCGGGCGATTGAGCATCTACAAACGGCCGAGCGAATTTTCGACCAGGTAACGCACGATCCAGTGCGGGGTGAAAAGCTGGGTCGCGGCCGGGATGCTGTCCGGCACGATCTTTTTGCCCTTCTTGAGTCCCTCGAACACCTGGTCCTTCTTCTCGGCTTCGTCACTCGTCGGCCGAGTCGAGCGTCCTGATCTGATCGATGATGCTCGCCAGCTTCCGCCCCTTTTCGGTCAGTCCGTATTCCGTGCGCGGCGGGGACTCGGCGAAGACCTGCTTGGACAACAAGCCGTAGTGGGTCAGTTTGCGCAGCCGTTCCGACAGGACCTTGGTCGAGATGCCGTCGATATGACGTTCCAGGGCTCCGGGTCGAGCGATCTCGGCGCCGACGGCTTGCAGAACCGAGACCGACCATTTGCAGCCGACCACGTCCTCAAGTTTCTTGTAGGTCGAGCGTAGTGGCGACGGTGGTTTTTTCATTGTCCTGAGAATCAGTAAATTACACCAAAAGGTGCCCGGCTTACCGAAAAGTGCCCGCTATTCGAGGGGTCCTGTTGCTCCTACTATCCAAGACAGGCTTCGGCATCGCGCCTTGGCCACCCATCAGAACGGAGACCAGGATGAAGAGCAAAGCGATCTTCTACCACGCCGGTTGCCCTGTCTGCATCGCGGCAGAGCAAAATTTAACCAACGCCATCGACCCCGCAAGGTATGAGGTCGAGGTTGTCCATCTCGGCACCGATCGCGGGCGCCTGGACGAGGCGGAGGCATTCGGAGTCAAGTCCGTGCCGGCCTTGGTCATGGACGGGACGGCGTTTCACATCAACTTCGGTGCCGGCATCGATGCGTTGAGATAACCGTCGCCAGGGGTTTGACGCGGCTCGATCGCCAAGAGACCCATGATGGCCTCGCAGGCGTGTAGGTTGTGCCGAGCCGTGCGAGGCACAACCAACCGTCGGCGCAAGTTGTGCGTCCAATCGTCGGCACAACCTACGGGGATGGAGTTTTGCGGAAATCGCCTGAAGTCCGCGATCCCTGCCGCGACGGGGCTGGTTCCGGCTCCGCCCCCGCGAGCGCTGCCGAGCGCGCCGAACGTCGAGTTTGTCATCTCCACCGCGATGCTCTAGCCTCCCCGAGACAGCGGCCATCGCGCCACGCCAGACAGCGTGTCTGACCCGTCTGATGCCGAAGCGGCAGCGCGCGGGGCGACGCAGGACTTCAGCACCCATCGTCAGGAGACATACATGGGGCACCCCTTCTTCGACCGACCGATTTTAAACTCGCCATACGCCTATCCCTCGCGCCACTGGGAGCTGGACGCGACCGGTCAGCCGACACACCGGATCCTCGAAACCCGGCGTCGCGCCGAGTTCATCACGCCCATCCCCAAGCCGAAGAAGCAGAAGGGCGCGCCCAAGCAGGCCGAGCTTGCGTTCGACGAAGGCAAGGGTCTCAGTACCGAGGCTCAGCTCTATGATCACACCGCCGTCATCAACGCGGTCCGCCAAGAGGTCGACCGCTGGCGGCTGGATCCCGACCCCAACCACTGGCGCGTCACCCCCGAGACCGCTCGCCTCCTGCAGCACTGGCGCCACCATGACTTCAGCAGTCTTCGTCCCTTTTTCTGCCAGATCGAAGCCGTCGAAACGGCCATCTGGCTGACCGAGGTCGCGCCGCAGATCGGCAAGACCGGCGAACGCTTCCTGACCCACTTGGCGGATGCCAACCATGACGCCAACCCCGAGTTGATGCGTCTGGCCCTAAAGCTCGCGACCGGCGCCGGCAAGACCACGGTCATGGCCATGTTGATTGCCTGGCAGACCATCAACGCCGTGCGTCGGCCCAGCAGCAAGCGCTTCAGCCGTGGCTTTCTCATCGTCGCGCCCGGTCTGACCATCAAGGACCGTCTGCGTGTCCTACAGCCCAACGACCCGGACAGCTACTACGCCAGTCGTGAGCTGGTGCCCACGGACCTCCTCGACGAGGTCAACCGCGCCAAGATCGTCATCACCAACTACCACGCCTTCAAGCGCCGCGAGCGGATCGAGCTGTCCAAAGGCGGACGTCTGTTGCTGCAGGGCCGCGGCGGCGAGGCCCTGAACACGCTGGAGACCGAAGGCCAGATGCTCCAGCGTGTCATGCCGGATCTGATGGGCCTGAAGAACATCCTCGCCATCAACGACGAGGCCCACCACTGCTACCGCGAGAAACCGAACGCGTCCTCGGGGAGCGCCCCCGAAGGCGAGCTGAAGGGCGACGACAAAAAGGAGGCCGAGAAGAACAACGAAGCCGCCCGGCTCTGGATCTCCGGGCTGGAGGCCGTCAATCGCACGCTCGGGCTGGCGCGTGTCCTCGACCTCTCCGCCACACCCTTCTTCCTGCGCGGCTCGGGCTATGCCGAAGGCACGCTCTTTCCCTGGACCATGAGCGATTTTTCGCTGATGGATGCCATCGAGTGCGGCATCGTCAAGCTCCCGCGCGTGCCGATTGCGGACAACATCCCCGGCGGCGAGATGCCCATGTTCCGCAACCTCTGGGAGCACATCCGCGCCAAGATGCCCAAGAAGGGGCGCGGCAAGGCGGCCTCGCTGAATCCGCTCGACCTTCCGCCGCAGTTACAAACCGCCTTGGAGGCGCTCTACGGCCACTACGTCAAGACCTTCGATCTCTGGGCGGCGGCCGGGGTCGCGTCCCCGCCCTGCTTCATCGTGGTCTGCAACAACACCGCCACGTCCAAGCTGGTCTACGACTACATCTCCGGATTCCAGCGCGACCAACAAGACGGCAGCACCAAGCCGGAGCCCGGTCGCCTGCCCCTGTTCCGCAATCACGACGAGCACGGCAACCCGCTACCGCGCCCCCGAACCATTTTGATCGACAGCGAGCAACTGGAGTCGGGCGAGGCGCTGGATGCCAACTTCCGCGCGATGGCGTCGGACGAGATCGAGCGCTTTCGCCGCGAGATCATCGAGCGCACCGGCGATGCCCGTCAGGCCGAGAACCTGACCGATCAGGACCTCTTGCGCGAGGTCATGAACACCGTCGGCAAGCCCGGCCGACTCGGGGCCGAGATTCGCTGCGTCGTCTCCGTCTCCATGCTCACCGAGGGCTGGGACGTCAGCACCGTCACGCACGTCCTCGGAGTGCGCGCCTTCGGCACCCAGCTCCTATGCGAGCAGGTCATCGGCCGGGCGCTGCGCCGCCAGTCCTATGATCTGAACGAAGAGGGGCTCTTCAACGTCGAGTATGCCGACGTGCTCGGCATCCCCTTCGACTTCAACGCCACGCCCACGGTCGCCCCGCCGCAGCCGCCGCGCGAGACCATCCAAGTCAAGGCGATACGGCCCGAGCGCGACGCCCTGGAGATCCGCTTCCCCCGTGTCGCCGGCTATCGCACCGAGCTGCCGCAGGATCGCCTGACCGCCCAATTCGACGCCGATTCCATCCTGGTCATCTCCCCCGAACTGGTCGGCGCCGCCGAGACCCGCAACTCCGGCATCATCGGCGCGACCGTGGATCTCAACCTGGTCCATACGGGCGACGTGCGCCAGTCTCAGGTCCTCTACGAGCTGACGTCTCATCTCTTGCTGAGTCGCTTCCGCGACGCCAACGGCGAGCCGCAGCTCCATCTGTTCGGCCAGCTCAAGCGCATCGCGCGCCAATGGCTCGATGCTTACCTGCAATGCAAGGGCGGCACCTATCCGGCCCAACTCAAGTACAAGACCCTCGCGGACATGGCCTGCGAGCGCATCACCGCCGGCATCACCCGCGCCCAGATCGGCGAGCGGCCCATCATGGCGCTGCTCGACCCCTACAACCCGGTCGGCTCCACCAGGCACGTCAACTTCAACACCTCCAAGACCGAGCGTTGGGAGACCGACGCGCGCCGCTGTCACCTCAACTGGGTGATCCTCGACAGCGACTGGGAGGCCGAATTCTGCCGCGTCGCCGAGGCCCATCCGCGGGTCCGGGCCTATGTCAAAAACCACAACCTGGGCTTCGAGGTCCCCTACCGGTATGGCTCCGAGATGCGCCGTTACCGACCCGACTTCATCGTTCAGCTCGACGACGGCCACGGCGAGGAGGATCTGCTGAACCTCACGGTCGAGATCAAGGGTTATCGCGGCGAGGATGCCAAGGAAAAGAAGACCACCATGGATGTCTACTGGGTGCCCGGCGTGAACAATCTCGGGACCCATGGCCGCTGGGCCTTCGCCGAATTCGCCGATGTCTACCAGATCGAGTCCGATTTCAAAGCCAAGGTCGAAAGCGCGTTCAACACGATGATCGAGAAGGTTGTCGGCAAGCCCCAAACACAGGATGCTTAGAGATGGCTTAAAAACAAAGGTGTACAGATGCATGACCGGCATCAGATGTAGGTTGGGCAAAGCGCAGCGTGCCCAACTGCTCCCAGCGATGCCGGCGCGGGTTGGGCACGCTGCGCTTTGCCCAACCTACGTGTTCATGTTGTTTTTGACTCGTTTCTTGGCTGCGTCCGGGAGCAGACATCGCCGAAACATCCAACGCGACCATCTGGACATGACAGGGGAGACAACAACGATATGCATATATCCGTAACCCTGGATGACAACTTGGTCGAGGAAGCCCAACGGCTGACCGGTTTGACCCAACGGAAGGATCTCATCCAAGAAGGCTTGAAGGCATTGATTGCCCGTGAGAGCGCCCGTCGTCTGGCACGTTTAGGGTGTAGCGAGCCGCCCTCCGGCGCCGAATCCGCCGATGTGCCCATCGCGGGTGAGGATCCCGCGCGCACCGCCCAGTGGCAGCATCTGTTGAGCCTGCGTGATGACCCCATTGCGGATGGCATGCATCTGATGGATTGGGATGAGATCAACGCCGAGGTGCGTCGACGTCAAGGCGGCGCGGCCGATGAATAGTGTCGTACGACCAAGGCATAGCTCGTGACACCCGCTCTGCGGTGTCACGCATGACCCGTGGCGCTCTGCGCCACGTGCCATGATGGCAGGATCTAAGATCAAGGCCCATTGAGGATAACCATCCAGAGGCTCAAGCCCATGACTAAGAGCATCACCTTCAACATCGAAGAAGAATTGATCGAAGCTGCGACACGACGCGCCGCCTCGGAGCGCACGACACTCGATGATCTGTTGCGTCGTTGGGTCACGGATTACGCCGAGCGGCAGGAGACGGTGCGAGCATTCGATGCCTTGACACGGGAGTTGAGTGGAAAAGTCCGCATTGGTCGAAAGCTGACGCGCGAGCAAATGAATGAGCGTTGAACGCTTTCTCGACACCAACGTCCTGCTCTACGACTCGCTCATCGTTGCTGCAGCCCTCGAAGCCGGCTGTACTCGGCTGCTGACCGAAGACCTGCAGCATGACCAACGCATCGAAACCCTGATCGTTGAGAATCCGTTCATCTAAGGACTCAAGATGGCCCCCAAACCAGCCCCGCCAATCACCGTCGAGACCCTCACTCACGACGAGGCCACCCGCAAGAACATCCCGACGGCCGAATACCAGTCGGTGATGCGCAAGGACGAGCAGGACCCGGTCCGGGTGACCTATGCACGCGGACCCGTCGAGCAGCCCGATGCGCTCGCGGACGAGAAGGCGCAGCGCAACCGCGACCTCGACCCACAGCTCATCTGGCGCGGCAAGGATCAACAGGATTGGAGCGACCTCGTCGTCCATGCGCCGCCGCTCTATATCCAAGAGAAGGTCCACCCCAAGGCGTTGATCGACGATTTGCGTCGGCAGTTGGTTGGGAGTGACGCGGGGGAGCGCCAGCTCGATCTCTTTTCCGACTTCAACGGCATCCCCAAGGACGCGGACAAGACCGAGTTCTATCGACACGACCAGAACTGGTCGAACCGCATGATCCTGGGCGACTCGCTTCAAGTCATGGCCAGCCTCGCCGAGCGAGAAGGTCTACGCGGCAAGGTCCAGTGCATCTACATCGACCCGCCCTACGGCATCAAATTCAACAGCAACTTCCAATGGAGCACCACCAGCCGAGATGTGAAGGATGGCAATGTCGCGCACATCACCCGCGAACCGGAGCAGGTGAAGGCGTTTCGGGATACCTGGCGGGATGGCATTCATTCCTATCTGACGTATTTTCGGGATCGGCTGACGGTTGCACGTGATCTGCTGAGCGAATCGGGATCGATCTTTGTGCAGATTGGGGATGAGAATGTGCATCGGGTGCGTGCGGTCATGGATGAGGTTTTTGGGGACGCTAATTTTTTATCTCTTATTACAATCAAGAAGACAACGGGAGCCGGCAGTCCGGCAATCGGAACCAAGGTTATACCAGCGACAACGGACTTTATTGTGTGGTATGCGAAAACAGCCGAGTCGGTGAAGTATCGGCAGGCTTACGTTCAAAAAAAAGAAGAAGATACTAAGGGTTATGACTATGTCAAGGATGCTTCTGGACTTGTCATCGCAAAGACGAAAGACGCTGTTGGATCGCTTTGCTCATTAGATAATTTGACCTCCCAAACAGGTGCGGATTCGACGCGACAATCGGTCGATGTTTGCGGACGCTCATTTCAGCCGAGATCGGGTGGTTGGAAGACCAACGAAACAGGCATGCTGAAGTTAAAGAGGGCAGCTAGGCTAGGCATAAAAGGCAATACACTGCGATACGTACGAGTATTCGCAGATTTCCCTGTTCGCCCGCAAGTAAATCTCTGGGACGATATCTCTCAGGGCGGATTTGTTAGTTCGGCGAAGGTCTACGTCGTGCAGACGAACGAGGTTGTCGTTCAACGCTGCATTTTGATGACCACCGATCCCGGCGACCTCGTCCTCGATCCGACCTGCGGCGGGGGCACAATCGCCTATGTCGCCGAGCAATGGGGCCGTCGCTGGATCACCATCGACACCTCCCGCGTGGCACTCGCGTTGGCCCGTGCCCGCATCATGGGCGCCCGTTATCCCTATTACCTGCTCGCCGACTCGCCCGCGGGCCAGCTCAAAGAGGCCGAGATCACCCGCAGCGCCCCCTCGTCGCAGCCGACCCGAGGCGACATCCGCCACGGCTTCGTCTACGAGCGCGTCCCGCACATCACGCTCAAGTCCATCGCCAACAACGCAGAGATCGACGTCATCTGGGACAAATGGCAGGAGACCTTGGAGCCCCTGCGCGAGCGGCTGAACGCCCTCCTCGTAGGATGGGCTGAACGCAGTGAAGCCCATCATTCCGGCACCGCCCGCAACGATGGGCTTCGCTCCCGCTCAGCCCATCCTACAAGCGGCCCCGCGCCATTCGAGGAGTGGCAGATGCCGCGCGATGCCGAACCCAATTGGCCGCAGGAGGCCCGAGACGTCCATGCCGACTGGTGGGTCGCGCGCATCGCCCGCCAGCGGGAGATCGACGCCTCCATCGCCGCCAAGGCCGACTCCGAGTATCTCTACGACAAACCCTACACCGACAAGAAGACTGTCCGCGTCTCCGGCCCATTCACCGTCGAGAGCTTGTCGCCCCACCGCGTGCTCGGTGTCGACGAGAACGACGAGCTGATCGACCCGGCCAACAGCGTCGCCAATCCCGATGCTGGTTACGGAGACAAGCCGACCTTTTCGCAGATGATCCTGGACAACCTCAAGGTCGCCGGTGTGCAGCAGGCTCATAAGGACGACAAGATCACCTTCACCTCGCTGACCCCGTGGCCCGGCGATCTCATCTGCGCGGAGGGGAGGTTTTCAGTGGATAGTCGCGAGGGGCGAGTGGAGCGTCAGAGATCGCTCGCCACGGACCATTCCCAGCTATCCACTCATCACTCGCCACTCACCACTGAAAATCGCGCAGCGATTTTCATCGGCCCCGAGTTCGGCACCGTCACCCGCCCCGATCTGGTGAGCGCCGCACGCGAGGCGGGCGACGCCGACTTCGACGTCTTGATTGCTTGCGCCTTCAACTACGAAGCCCACGCCACGGAGTTCAACAAGCTCGGACGCATCCCGGTGCTCAAGGCGCGCATGAATGCCGACCTGCACATGGCCGAGGATCTGAAGACCACCAACACGGGCAACCTCTTCGTGATCTTCGGCGAGCCGGATATCATAGTGGCGAGTGAAGAGTGGTTAGTGGATAGCAATGGAAAGCGGGTGGCGCCTTATGACATCTATCAATTCATATCGGGACTTGATCGTCTGGAAGAAATCAATGGACTTGGCCGTGATGATCTATGCCGAAACGCGGCAATTGCCCGCCGAAGAGAGATATGGGATTTCCTCGCAGATGCGTCGCGCGGCCTCGTCGGTGGCGGCGAACATCGCCGAGGGTCAGGCGCGAAGGACGACGGGGGAGTTTCTCCAGTCGCTTGGTATGGCGCGCGGCTCGCTGGCGGAGCTCGAGACCTTTATCGAACTCTGCGCGAGGCTGGAGTACATCGCTCTGGCGAATTCCGAAGCCTTATTGAGCGTCTGCGCCGAGATCAACAAAATGCTCGCAGCGTTGATGCGCTCGCTTGCCACGCGCCACTAACCACTCGCCACTATTCACAAGTCACTATTTTCGGCGTGGATGTCTTCCACCCCGGCACCGGCGAGGTTCGCAGCGACGGCCCCGAGGGCATCGCCTGTTGGTTCATCGACACCGACTACAACGAAGAGAGCTTCTTCGTTCGCCACGCCTACTTCCTCGGTGCCGAGGATCCCTACAAAGCGCTCAAGACCACCCTCAAGGCCGAAATCGACGAAGACGCCTGGGCGAGCCTCAACAGCGACACCTCGCGGCCCTTCCCCAAACCCGCCTCCGGGCGCATCGCGGTGAAGGTGATCAACCACCTGGGGGACGAGGTGATGAAGGTCTTTCGGGTGGGGTCCTAGATGACTGCCAGCGAGACAGCGGAGAAAGACGGCTTCCTCGCCTCGATCAAGGCGGAGGGCCGATCAAGTCCAGCGGGCATGCACTGGCAAGCCTTCTATGAGTTCCTGCTCCGCAGCGGGGAGCCGAGTGCGTCGAAACCGCCGGCTCCGCTCATTCTCGCCGCGTCGGGCGCATCGGACGATGCCAAACACCGCCGACTCGCAGAGCAACTCGATTGGGCGATTCGCCATGGCGTGTTCAAGGACGCGGTCGAGTTCTTGAAGACGATACCCACGGAGCATTGGAACCTGAACTCGCCCGCCCAGTGGTATACTGCGTATTCCGGCGAAAGTGGCCACCCGGTCCGAAGAAAAGTGGCCACTGGTTCTGATTCAATCCGGCCAGTCAGTCCGAAGGAAAGCGGCCGGTGATTCCGGCCAAAGCGGCCAGTCCGAAGTGGCCCCGCGACACGGGATGGGTTTAGTTACGCGAGGGCGGGGTCGTCTGTCAACCCGGAGGCGTGTTTGCGCATGGAGTCTCCGGTCAAGTTGATCTTGTAGGCGCAGTGGACGAGGCGATCGAGGATGGCGTCGGCGAGGGTCGGATCGCCGAGGTAGTCATGCCAAAGGGTGACCGGGAGTTGGCTGGTGACCAGGGTGGCGCACCGCTTGAATCGGTCGTCGAGGATTTCGAGCAGATCGCGTCGCTGCTCGTCATTCAAAGGGGCCAGTCCCCAGTCGTCCAGGACCAGCAGATCGGTGCGCGCCAAGTCGGCGAGCAGCTTGGTGTAACGTCCCTCGGCGCGGGCCATCGCCAGATCCTGCAGCAGCCGGGGCAGGCGCAGGTAGCGCACGGTGAAGCCGTCGCGACAGGCTTTGTTGGCCAGGGCGCACGCGATCCAAGTCTTCCCCACGCCGGTCGGCCCGGTGAGGATGACGTTGAGGTGCTCGCCGATCCACTGACCGGTCGCCAGGCGGCTCATCAGGGCTTTGTCCAGGCCGCGGTGAGTGCGGTAGTCGAGGTCTTCGATGGCCGCCGGCTCACGCAATTTGGCCTGTTTCAGACGGGTCTTCAGGCGTCGATTCTCACGCGTGGTCAGTTCGCGATCGAGCAGCAGGCCGAGGCGCTCCTCGAAGCTCAGGGTCTGGATCTGCGGCATGTCCACTTGTTCCTGCAGGGCTTTGAGCATGCCGTCGAGGCGCAGTTGTGCGAGGGTCTCGAGGGTGGGGTGAAGCAACATGGCGATGGTCTCCGGAGTCGGTGAGAACCCCGTCGTTCGACGGGGTCATGGTGACGGTCAGTGGTAGTAGTCGGCGCCACGCAGATTGGCGTGATCCAGCGGCAGACTCAGCTGATCGGGAGTCGGCAAGGGCCGCTGATCAAGTCCTTTCTCCAGGATCGTGGCGAGGCTTCTGTAACTGACGGTGCCGAGGGTGAGCGCGCGCGCACAGGCCGCCTCCAAGCGGGCCTCGCTGTAGGCCGTGCTCAGGCGCATCACCCCGAAACAGGCATTGAAGGCCTGTTGCGGATGGCGCCGCGCGCCGAGCAGCTGCGTGGTGACGGCGGCGGTGGCCGGGCCGATGGTGTGCGCCCACCGCTGCAGGCGTTCCGGGGTCCACTCCAGGGCGCGCTGATGGTGCTCCGGCATGTGGTCGGTCACCGTGGTGTAGCCGCCCCGCAGGGGGCTGCGGACATGGCTGGCAACCCGCTTGCCGTGGTGCAGGACCTCCACCGTGGTGGTGGTCAGCCGCACATCGACCTGGCGTTTGACCAGGGTGTGCGGGACCGAGTAGAAGTGCCCGTCGACCTCGATGTGAATGTTCGGCGCCACCCGTGCCTTGCGCCATTCGGCGTACTCATAGGGGGTTGCCGGCAGCGCGCGCAGGGCCGGGCGATCGATCGCCTCGAATTGGCTCAGGCGCGAGCCTTCGAGCTTTTTGAAGGGACGGGTATTGAGGGCCTGCAGGTGCGTGGCAATGACCCCATTGAGCTCGGGGAGCGAGAAGAACTCCTGGTGGCGCAGGCGGGCCAGGATCCAGCGTTCCACCAAGAGCACACCGCCTTCGGCCTTGGCCTTATCCCGCGGTTTGCGCACCCGTGCCGGGATCACCGCCAGCCCGTAATGGGTGGCGAAATCCTGATAAGTCGGATTCAGATCCGGCTCGTACCGGTGTGCTTTGCTGACGGCGCTTTTCAGATTGTCGGGGACGATGATGTCCGGGCAACCGCCGAGAAAGTTCAGCGCGCGCACCTGTGCGCCGATCCAATCGGGGAGCGTCTGCGTCCAGGTCGCCTCGGCATAGGTGTAGTTGGACGCCCCGAGCACCGCCACGAAGATCTGCGCGGTGCGGATCTCCCCGCTGCCGGGATCGATCACCGCCGCAGTCTGCCCGGCGTAGTCCACGAAGAGCTTCTCCCCGGCCCGATGGGTCTGGCGCATGACCACATCCACGCGACCCTTCCAGAGGCTGTAGCGGGCGCAGAATTGGCTGTAGGAATAGCCCTCGGGATGGCGCTCGCGATACTCCTGCCAGAGCAGGAACAGCGTCATGCCTTTGCGCCGCAACTCCCGATGAACGACATCAAAGTCGGGCTCGACCAGCCCGCGCTCGGTGGGGCGACCGCCCGGCTTGAACAGCCGCCGCTCCACCTCGCCCGCACTCAGGCCCTCCGGCAACGGCCACGACAGCCCTGCCGCCTCGGCGCGATCCAAGTACTCCGACACCGTTGTTCGCCCGATTCCGAGCGCACGGGCGATCTCCCGCACCGACCGCCCGGAACCCCATTTCAACCGCAACACCTCTTCGACTTTTCGCATGGATAACCTCTCTCGTGGCATCTGAGCACCTCCTGAAAAAAGGAGGCACCCTACGCAGGGTTATCCCGTGTGGCGAGGCCCCCGGCCAGGGTGGCCGGATCAACCGGAATCGGTGGCCGCTTTGCGCCGGAATCGGTGGCCGCTTTGAACCGGAACGAGTGGCCGGTTTGAACCAGAATGGGTGGCCGCTTTAAATCAGATTGGGTGGCCGGATTGGGCCGGAATACGCA